>NZ_JBFBFP010000122.1:0-1078 GCF_040684275.1 Streptomyces sp. NPDC091371 | reverse complement strand
GTTCGTTATTTCAGAACTAACACAGTGGACGCGAGCAACTGAGGACAAGCCCTCGGCCTATTAGTACCAGTCAGCTTCACCCGTTACCGGGCTTCCACATCTGGCCTATCAACCCAGTCGTCTACTGGGAGCCTTACCCTCTCAAGGAGGTGGGAATACTCATCTTGAAGCAGGCTTCCCGCTTAGATGCTTTCAGCGGTTATCCCTCCCGAACGTAGCCAACCAGCCATGCCCTTGGCAGGACAACTGGCACACCAGAGGTTCGTCCGTCCCGGTCCTCTCGTACTAGGGACAGCCCTTCTCAATATTCCTACGCGCACAGCGGATAGGGACCGAACTGTCTCACGACGTTCTAAACCCAGCTCGCGTACCGCTTTAATGGGCGAACAGCCCAACCCTTGGGACCGACTCCAGCCCCAGGATGCGACGAGCCGACATCGAGGTGCCAAACCATCCCGTCGATATGGACTCTTGGGGAAGATCAGCCTGTTATCCCCGGGGTACCTTTTATCCGTTGAGCGACGGCGCTTCCACAAGCCACCGCCGGATCACTAGTCCCGACTTTCGTCCCTGCTCGACCCGTCGGTCTCACAGTCAAGCTCCCTTGTGCACTTACACTCAACACCTGATTGCCAACCAGGCTGAGGGAACCTTTGGGCGCCTCCGTTACCCTTTGGGAGGCAACCGCCCCAGTTAAACTACCCATCAGACACTGTCCCTGATCCGGATCACGGACCGAGGTTAGACATCCAGCACGACCAGAGTGGTATTTCAACGGCGACTCCACCATGACTGGCGTCACGGCTTCAAAGTCTCCCACCTATCCTACACAAGCCGAACCGAACACCAATATCAAACTGTAGTAAAGGTCCCGGGGTCTTTCCGTCCTGCTGCGCGAAACGAGCATCTTTACTCGTAGTGCAATTTCACCGGGCCTATGGTTGAGACAGTCGAGAAGTCGTTACGCCATTCGTGCAGGTCGGAACTTACCCGACAAGGAATTTCGCTACCTTAGGATGGTTATAGTTACCACCGCCGTTTACTGGCGCTTAAGTTCTCAGCTTCGCAACCCCGAAAG
>NZ_JBFBFP010000121.1:0-1113 GCF_040684275.1 Streptomyces sp. NPDC091371 | reverse complement strand
ACCCACAGACCACTTGACGATCTATAGGAGCTTCAGGCCGTCCCGCCACGGAAAGACAAGAGACTGCCGGGAAACCCCCAAAAGAACGGGCCGGGCAGAAAGAGGCAGAAGCGGGACAGTCAGCGATGTCCGACCCCGTGAGCGAGGGGGCGCGCCCCGCCTCGAGCCCTCCCAGGCCGGTTCCCGGACCCGGCAGGCGGCACCACCCACCCCCAAACCTCGACCACAAGGACCTCAGGGCCGGTGGGCGCATCAAATCGCTACGCGCTTCTCCACGACGGCGACCGGCGGCCGCCTGGGGCTGATGGGGATGAAAGACACCGGGGAAAGGGGCCGGTGAAGGGATCGGGGAGTGATTCCTCGGCCCATCCGAGCTGGATTCACGTCAGGGCGATGACGTCACCAGAAACCTGCTCCCAAATCACCTCAATCGGGGTATACTGCCAGGTCTTTTCGTCCGCTGCCTCGCCTGACGTGAATACAGCTCGAAATAGCCGCTGTTCGGGGCCGTTTCCGCCCCGGACGGCGGTCAGGCGCCGTCATGGAAGAGCGCGTAGAGATCTGTGGCGCCTAGGCCAGCCCAAGACTGCCGCCGGACGCCGTCATCGAGGGGCGCGTAGAGATCTGCGGCGCCCAGGCCAGCCCCAGACTGCCGCCGGACGCCGTCATTGAGGAGCGCGTAGAGATCTGTGGCGCCTAGGCCAGCCCAAGACTGCCGCCGGACGCCGTCATGGAAGAGCGCGTAGAGATCTGCGGCGCCCAGGCCAGCCCCAGACTGCCGCCGGACGCCGTCATCGAGGAGCGCGTAGAGATCTGTGGCGCCTAGGCCAGCCCCAGACTGCCGCCGGACGCCGTCATGGAAGAGCGCGTAGAGATCTGCGGCGCCCAGGCCAGCCCCAGACTGCCGCCGGACGCCGTCATTGAGGAGCGCGTAGAGATCTGTGGCGCCTAGGCCAGCCCCAGACTGCCGCCGGACGCCGTCTTCGAGGAGCGCGTAGCGATCGGTGGCGGCTTATGGCCAGCCCAAGAGGGCCGCAGACGCCGTCTTCGAGGAGCGCGTAGCGATTTGACGCGCCCCACGTCCCCCGAGGCTCTTGTGGTCGAGGCCCGTGG
>NZ_JBFBFP010000120.1:0-1223 GCF_040684275.1 Streptomyces sp. NPDC091371 | reverse complement strand
CCGGATTGGGTAAGCCATCAGACCCAGGAATATCCCTCCAAATTCCTCCCGGCTGAAACCGGGGATACGACAAGGCGCCTCATGGCGCACTGCCACCGGTCCGCAACCTGGATCGCTTCGGGGGCGGCTCGCTTGGTGGCATCGCTGAACGGGCTGTAGCGGTCCCGGCAGACGATCTCGACGCCGGGATGTTCCCGCAGCCACTCGGCGAGCGTGTCCGCGGCGCGGTCCGGCAGCAGATCGACGGGGCGACCGGTTTCGACATCGACGAGTACGGTCCCATAGGTGCGGCCCTTGCGGAACGCGAACTCGTCGACGCCCAGGACCCTGATGGTTCCCACGGGCGGATCCGGGAGCAGACGAACCTGGCGCAGGACCGATGCCCGTGTGGTCCGCATTCCGAGCTGCGGCGCGAGCCGGGCGCCGGCCCGGCCGCCCACAGCAAGTCCGATCGCTTGAATCATGCGGGCCACAGCTTGAGTCCGGCGGGCATTACGCCTGGTCAGCGAGTCGATTTGCTCAACATGTGTCCGTCGGAGGCAGCTGCTGTTGTCGCAGAAGAACCGGCGGACGAGCAGGCGCAGGACAACGCGTCGGCCGCCCAGCGGACGGTCCGCGAGCCGGCGTCGGTACCTGCTGTGAACTCTCGTTCCGGCGGACTCGCAGTCCGGACACGTCACGTCGTCACGTCTACTGCTGGCCTCGACCAGCACCGAGTCTCCGACGATGTCCACCGTCTCGACCACGAGGTCCTCGACCTCCGGCCAGACCAACTCCCGGAACCTGCACTCGACCCCCACCAAAGCAACGCTGACGGGCGAGCAGCCTTCGACACCCGCGTTGATCGAAAGTGATCGTCACGAAATGTGGACCACAGCCACGAATCTCCCCACCCCGCGCTCGGGCGTGGGACAGACCTGCTCACCCGAGTTCCCCACCCCTGGGCGGCTGACCTGCGGTGGGGGCGCCCCAGCGGAGGGCCGCCCCGATAGCCAGCCAGGCCCTGGGGCGGGGCGAGCTGTCCAGGGTGGGCGCAGCCCAGCGGGTAGCGCCGCCGCAGACACCCTTGACCGCTCGGCACGGCCCGCACACTTCACAATCGCGGCAGCTGGTAACAGCGGTGTGCACGGCACGGGTGTACTCGACTGCGTCAGACCGGGCACACGATCGGACCCCAGATCGGATTGGTCCGCATCGGATCACTCATGCAGCCAGTTTCGCCC
>NZ_JBFBFP010000119.1:0-1285 GCF_040684275.1 Streptomyces sp. NPDC091371 | reverse complement strand
CCGTCCCGCCACGGAAAGACAAGAGACTGCCGGGAAACCCCCAAAAGAACGGGCCGGGGGATAGAGACGAGAGACGGGTCAGCCAGGGATGTGCGCCCCCTCCCGGCAGGGGGCGCGCCCCGCCTCGGGCCCTCCCAGGTCGGTTCCCAGACCGGGCAGGCGGCGCAGCCACCAATGAACCTCGACCACAAGGACCTCAGCCCCCGACAGGCGCGTCAAATCGCTACGCGCTCCTCACGTCTCAGCGTCCGCAGCCCGTCTGGGGCTGATGCCCGCACAGAGCGGCAAACAGCAGCGGATCCGGGGTCGATGGGCGCGTCAAATCGCTACGCGCTCCTCACGTCTCAGCGTCCGCAGCCTGTCCGGGGCTGATGCCCGCACGGAGCGGCAAACAGCAGCGGATCCGGGGTCGATGGGCGCGTTAGATCGCTACGCGCTCCTCGACGACGGCGTCCAGCGCCCCGTCTCGGGCTGATGCCCGCACAGAGCGGCAGACAGCAGCGCGTCTGGGGCGGACAGGCGCGTCAGGTCACCACCGGCTTATCCGTGACGGCGTCTGACCGCCGTTTGGGGCATATAGAGCCCTCAACAGCGGCTATGTCGAGCTGTATCCGGGTCAGACGACCGAGCAGCCGAAACGGCCGTTCAATTTGCCCCTATCGGGGTGATTTAGGCGTGGGTTTGTCGTGACGTCCACGTCCTGACATGGATCCAGCTCAGATAGGCCGAGGGATCGCGCCCCCGTCCCTTCATCTGGCCTCTCCGTCGTCCTTTTCTGCCCCCATCAGCCCAAGACGGCCCGCCGGACGCCGTCATGGAGGAGCGCGTAGCGATCTCACGCGCCCATCCGTCCGGGACCCGCTGATGACCGCCGCTCCGTGCGGGCATCAGCCCCGAACCGGGGCCAGTCGCCGTCTTCGAGGAGCGCGTAGCGATCTGGTGCGCCCACCGGCACCCGATGGGCTGCAGTTCGCTGTTCCGTGCGGGCATCAGCCCCAGGCAGCTCGCATACGCCGTCTTCGAGGAGCGCGTAGCGATTTGACGCGCCCACCGGCCCCCGAGGCTCTTGTCGTCGAGGTTTGGGGGTGGCTGGCCGCCTGCCTGGTCCGGGAACCGGCTTCGGTGGGCCCGAGGCAAGGCGCGCCCCCTACCGGGAGGGGTCGGACATCCGTGACTGACCCGCCCCTTTTTTCTATCCCCCGGCCCGTTCTTTTGGGGGTTTCCCGGCAGTCTCTTGTCTTTCCGTGGCGGGACGGCCTGTCAAGGGTGGCCGAAGGCCATCGCG
>NZ_JBFBFP010000118.1:0-1331 GCF_040684275.1 Streptomyces sp. NPDC091371 | reverse complement strand
AAGGTCGTCCCGGGGCGGGGAAGCCTCTGGTCGTGATCACAGAACAGGCGGGCGAGACCTGGGACCGCGACCTGGACCACCTCTTCACCACCATCGGGCACCACTTTGGCCGCGTCGAACCACGCCGCCGCATGCGGGACTACGTGCGCGCACTACTCGGCCCGGTGGCCCGAAAGAACAGCTGGCAACTTGCCGAACACGCCGGCCACGCCACCCCCGACGCACTGCAGCACCTGCTTTCCCGAGCTCGCTGGAACCCCGACGGCATCCGAGACGACCTGCAGGCCTACGTCGCCGAACACCTCGGCCGCCCCAACGGGGTGCTGATCATCGATGACACCGGCTTCCTGAAGAAGGGCACCACCTCCGCCGGAGTCCAAAGGCAGTACTCTGGCACCGCCGGCCGCACCGAAAACTGCCAGATCGGCGTCTTCGCCGCCTACGCCAGCACGGCCGGCCGCGCTCTCGTGGACCGCGAGCTCTACCTGCCCACGTCCTGGACCGACGACCGCGACCGCTGCCGCGCCGCCAAGGTCCCCGATCAGCGGGAGTTCGCCACCAAGAACACCCTCGCGGCAACGATCGTCCACAGGGCGCTCGCCTCCCCGCTGCCGATCGCCTGGGTCACGGCGGACGCCGCTTACGGACAAGACAACCGCTTTCGCCGGATGCTGGAAACTTCCGGCGTCGGCTACGTCCTGGCCGTCCCCAGGTCTCAGTTCTCCCTGGCAGGACCACGCATCGACAGGGCCTTCGAACAGGCCCCCGACCAGGCATGGGAACGCCGTTCCTGCGGCGCGGGCGCGAAGGGACAACGCGAGTACGACTGGGCGGGGGTTCAGTTGCGACCGGTGGACGAATACGACCACCAAGACGGCGTGTTGATCCGCCGGCGGTGGGCACTGGCACGGCGCAGCCTGAGCCGGCCGGACGAGATCGCCTACTACCTCGCCTACGCGCCGCTGGACGTCACCGTGGACGAACTGGTCCGCGTCGCGGGCGCCCGGTGGGCGATCGAGGAGTGTTTCCAGGCCGCGAAGAACGAGTGCGGCCTGGACGAGTACGAGGTTCGCCGCTACGTCGGCTGGTACCGGCACATCACCCTGGCCATGCTCGCCCACGCCTTCCTCGCGGCGATGAGCGCGCGAGCAGCTGAAAAGGGGGATCCGCCGGTGAGGATGCCGTGGTCATCGAGCTCACTGTGGCAGAAGTGCGGCGACTCCTGGCAGCTCATGCACCCCGAGATCCCCGCACCCACACCCACACCCACGCGCTGAGCTGGTCGCACTGGCGCCGACGACGCCAAGCAGTGGCCCGACGCTGCCACTACC
>NZ_JBFBFP010000117.1:0-1448 GCF_040684275.1 Streptomyces sp. NPDC091371 | reverse complement strand
AGCTTCACCTGATTTCTCCCAGGAGGCCCCGGCCTTCAGGCCGGGGAGGAATGGGTCCTTGGGGCGGAGGCGCGGAGCGCCGGAGCTCGGTTCGCATCTGGTCTGACCTGCCCTTTCGGCTGTTGTCAGTGGTCGGGGATAGGTTGTTGGGATGGTGACGACACCGATCGCGGGGGTTGCCGGGCATGCCCGGTGGACGTTTCGTGTCCGTGTGTCGTCCACCGCGCTCACTGCCTTGATGGCGGAGTGGGACCGGTGCCGTTGGATCTGGAACGAGTGCTGCGCGAAGTCGAAGCAGACGCATCTGTGGAACAAGGACCGGCCCGAGGGGACGGACAAGCGGACCTGCGGCCCGGCGCAGCTCGACAAGATGCTGACCGAAGCCCGCACCGTGAACGCCTGGCTTCGTGAAGGGTCCTCGGTTGTGCAGCAGCAGGTGATCCGGGATTTCGGGAAGTCCCGGGCCAAGGCGCAGAAGGACATCAAGGACCGGTTGCCGGTGCGGCAGCGGGCCGGGATGCCGAGGTGGAAGACGAAGCGGGAAGCGCTGCCGTCGCTCAACTACACCAAGCGGGGCTTTCGGTTGAAGGACGGCCGCCTGCACCTGGCGGGCGGCATCGTCCTGACGGTGGTGTGGTCGCGGGAGCTTCCGGCCGGTCCGTCCAGCGTGCGTGTCCATCAGGACGGTCTCGGGCACTGGTACTGCTCGTTCGTCGTCCCCGCCGAGGTCGAGCCGCTTCCTGAAACCGGCGCGGTGATCGGCGTGGACTGGGGCGTGAAGGAGACCGCGACCACCACCAGCGATGCCCACGACCTCCCGCACGCCGAGCACGGCAAGAAAGCCGCCGCCCGCCTCGCGCACCACCAGCGGATGATGGCCCGCCGGAAACCGCCGAAGGGCAAGTCCGGGTCGAAGGGCTACCGGCAGGCGAAACGGCAGACCGCGAAGCTGCACAAGAAGGTTGCCCGGCAACGTCAGGACACCGGCCGCAAGTGGGCCAAGTCCGTGGTCCGCGATCATGATGCCGTGGCGGTCGAGGACTTCCGCCCGAAGTTCCTCGCCAAGACGACCATGGCCCGCAAGGCCGCCGACGCGGCCATCGGCGCCACCAAGACGGCCCTGATCGAGATGGGCCGCAAGCACGGACGGACCGTGCACCTGGTACACCCCGCGCACACCACCATGGACTGCGCGCAGTGCGGAGCGAGAACCAAGCACGCACTACCTCTCTCAGAACGAACCTACGCCTGCACCGCGTGCGGAGCCGTATCCCCCCGGGATAAGAACTCCGCCCGCGTGACGCTGGTCCGGGCTGGTCTCAACCCGGCTGGTGCTGATCGCGTAAGACCAGACGGGGCGCTGCTCCGTCTGGCGGCGTGAGCCAGAAATCCCCGATCAGCCCTGGAGGGTGAGGAATCCCCTCCCTTCAGGGAGGGGAGGATTCAAT
>NZ_JBFBFP010000116.1:0-1451 GCF_040684275.1 Streptomyces sp. NPDC091371 | reverse complement strand
CTTGTCCTACCTTCCAAGTGTGGGTCTGAGTCGGTCATTCGTAAGATCGGCGGATCCGGGGGTTCTGGGTATGGCTGTGAGCTTGTCGCCGTTGGATGGCTCAAAGAACTTGGCCGCCCGGAGCCCCGCGACGACTCGACCGCTAATTGGGATACGCGACTCGATCGCTTCGTAGGACAACGTCGGCGAGGTCGTCTGCGGGACTGGTTCTTGGACGACGAGCTGGCGGAGGTGACCGTGCCCCAGATCTGGGCCGGAGTGGACATCGGCAAGGAACATCACCACTGCGTGGTGCTGGATGCACGGGGCGAGCGACTGCTCTCGCGCCGAGTCCTCAACGATGAGACGGCCCTGCTGGAGCTGATCTCAGACGTGCTGACGCTCTCCGGCGAGGTTCTGTGGGCGGTGGATATCAACCACGGCGGTGCCGCTCTGCTGATCGGCTTGCTGCTCAGCCACGGCCAGCCGATGGTCTATATCACCGGCCTGGCGGTGCACCAGGCGTCGACTGCATACCGGGGTCAGGGCAAGACGGATGAGAAGGATGCCTTCGTCATCGCCGACCAGGCCCGCATGCGCAAGGACCTCGGTCTCTTGCGGCCCGGTGACGAGATAGCCGTCGATCTCCGCACCCTGACCGCACGTCGCACCGACCTGGTCAACGATCGCACCCGGCAGATCAACCGGCTCCGAGCCCAACTCCTTGAGATCTTCCCGGCCTTGGAACGGGCACTGAACTTGAGCAAGAAGGGCCCGGTCGTCCTGCTGGCCGGCTATCAGACACCGGCCGCGATCCGCCGCAGCGGTGTCAGCCGGATCGGCACCTGGCTGAAAAACCGCAAGGTCAAGAACGCCGGCGCTCTCGCCGAGACCGTGGTTGAGGCAGCCCGGTCGCAGCACACCGCACTACCCGGCGAGAAGCTGGCGGCGGCGATGGTGGCCCGCCTGGCGAAAGGGGTGATGGCCCTTGATGAAGAGATTGCCGAGCTCGACGCACTCATTGAGGCGCGCTTTCATGAGCATCCGCATGCCGAGGTGATTCGCTCTCTGCCCGGCATGGGGGCGCTGCTCGGCGCCGAGTTCATCGCCGCCACCGGTGGAGACATGGAGGCTTTCGGCACCCCCGACCGCCTCGCCTCCTTTGCTGGCCTGGCTCCTGTGCCTCGTGACTCCGGCCGCGTCAGCGGCAACATGCGCAGGCCCCGCCGCTACCACCGCGGCCTGCTTCGAGCCTTCTACCTGTCCTCGATGGCCAGCCTGAGATCGTGCCCTGCGTCGCACAGCTACTACTGGCGCAAGCGGAATGAGGGGAAGGGGCACAAGCAGGCGCTGCTGGCTCTTGCCCGCCGCAGAGCCAATGTTCTATGGGCGATGATCCGCGACGGAGCGTGCTACCAGATCCTACCGACCGTCACGACGACGGCTTGACATCGTCATTGGGAAGTTCTTTA
>NZ_JBFBFP010000115.1:0-1462 GCF_040684275.1 Streptomyces sp. NPDC091371 | reverse complement strand
CAATGCCGTTGACTTTGGGGTTATTTGGCGGTTCAACAGATACCAGGGGGTGGTGTCTGATGGCTGCTCGGCTGGTGGACCGGATCGGGCTGGGGGACCTGACAGAGGTGTTCCCGCCGGAGCTGGTGGACGCGGTGCTGGCGAAGTCCCGGGTGGGTGAGGTGCGGGTCCGGCTGCTGCCGCCGAGGCTGATGGTGTACTTCGTGCTCGCGCGGGCGTTGTTCTCCGGCGAACCGTACCGGGAGGTCCTGCGGACGCTGGCCGAGGCAGTCCGGCGCGAGGACGGGTGGGGTGCCTGGCGGGTCCCGGACAAGGCAGCAATCTTCCGTGCCCGCCAGAACCTTGGGGTGGAGGTGCTGCGTGAGCTGCTGCTTCATGCCGGGGCGGCGGTGGCCGATGAGCGGACGCCGGGGGCGTTTTGGCGAGGCTTGCGGCTGATGGCCCTGGACGGGACGACGCTGCAGGCCGCCGACACGGAGGCCAACGAGGCCGGGCTGGGACGATTGCGGACCAAGGCTGGCAAGGGGCCCACCGGATATCCGCTGGCTCGGGTCATGGTGCTGGTCGAGTCCGGAACCCACGTGGTCTGCGACGCCGTGGTCGACTCCTACCGAATCAAAGAACGCGTCCTGGCCGAGCGGCTTGCCGGCTCGCTCCGGCCGGGCATGCTGGTCCTGGCCGACCGTGGCCTGCCCGGAGCCCATGTGTGGCAGCACCTGGCCGCTACCGGCGCCGATCTGCTGTGGCGGATCCCCTGTATCTGGAAACTGCCCGTCGAGGAAGTCCTTGCGGACGGCTCGTGGATCTCCACGGTGAAGGGCGGCAGGGGCCGCAGCGTCCGACCGCCCCAGGACATCCGGGTCCGGGTGATCGAGTACAGCCTCGACATCCCCGGCCGTGGCCAGGCCGAACGCTACCGGCTCATCACCACCCTCATGGACCCCGCAGCGGCACCGGCCGCCGAACTGGCCGCCCTCTACGGCGAGCGGTGGGAGGTGGAGAACACTCTCGCCGAACTGAAGACGACACAGATCGGCACCCGCACCGTCATGCCGAGCAAGAGCCCTGACCTGGTGTTCCAAGAGATCTACGCACACCTGGTGCTCTACACCGGCTTGAGAGTCCTGATGCACAGAGCAGCGGTGAACCGCAGCGAACCCCTCGATCCGGACCGGTTCTCCTTCGCCGCCGCCCTTCGGGCAGCCCGCCGGATCATCACCTCGCTGAACAGGGATTTTTCCCCCTCAGCACCTGTCCACGATGGCCCGTGAACTCGAGGAAGAAATCAATCCGCCCCGCAGACTTCGAGCCGTGATCCGTCAGGCGAAGCGCAAGATGTCCCGCTTCCTGTCCTGGAACCCAGACCGGCCACGACCACCACAGCCAACCCGCCGTCCGGCAGAAACCCTGCAGGTCATCGCGGCCGTCGCACCCCCATCAGACCCCTAAGTCAACGGCATTG
>NZ_JBFBFP010000114.1:0-1515 GCF_040684275.1 Streptomyces sp. NPDC091371 | reverse complement strand
AGTACGGGTACTGGTACACCTTGCACTTCTTCTTCCCGGTGTTCGTGACCGTGATCAGAAGGTGCCTGATGGACTTGCCCTCCCCGTCCTCGCTCGTGACCGAGAACGCCAGGTCCTCAACGGCACACGCGGCAACGGTGGCACCGCCGCCGTTGCCGGCCCCGCCGCCCGGGCTGCCCGAACCGCCGCCCGGCTTCGCCGAAGCCGTCGCACTCGCTTTCGGCGAGCTCGTCGCACTCGCCTGCGGCGAGCCCGTCGCGCTCGGCCGGTCCGAAGGCTTGGGGTCGCCCGGTCCATCGCCCCCGTTCGGCCCGCAGGCTGTGGACGCGAGCAGCAGCGCGCCGAGAGCGGCCGCGGCCGCCGCCTTCCTGATTACGTCGTTTCCCATGGTCAACAGAGCCCCCTGTGTGGTGTGCTTCGAACTACACGACCTGTACGCATGCCAGACGTCATCAGGTTGCATGCGGGTCGAAAAAGTTCTGGCATCGATGGGGGCGGCATGACGGAGGACGAGTTCGACGCGTTCTACGCGTCGGCGTTCCCGCGGATCGTCGGCCAGGTGTACTCCTTCACCGGTGACCACGGGCAGGCCCAGGACGTTGTCCAGGAGGCTTTCGTACGGGCCTGGGACCGGCGGCGCGACTTCCTGGCCACCGAGGCCCCGGAAGCCTGGATCCGCACCGTCGCGATGCGTCTCGCGGTCAGCAACTGGCGACGGGCGCGGCGTTGGCTGGAGCTCGTGCGCCGCACCCCGCCGCCCGATCACGTCCCGGGCCCCGGCCCCGAGCACGTGGCCCTCGTCGCGGCGCTGCGACAGCTCCCGGAGCCCCAGCGCCTGGCGATCGTGCTGCACCACCTGTGTGACCTCAGCGTGGAGCAGGTAGCCTCCGAGACCGGCGCCCCGACCGGTACGGTCAAAGCCCGCCTTGCGCGCGGCCGGGCAGCCCTCGCGAAGCTGCTGCCGGCCACCGAGGTCGGCGTAGCGGGCGGGAGTGGCGAGACCAAGGAGGACGACCGTGGCTGACAACCTCTCCTCCGCCCTGCGCGAGCTGGCCGACAGCGCCGGCAGGCCCGCCCCCACGACGGGCGCGGAGGTCCGCCGCCGGGCCGCCTCCCGTCGGCGCCGCCGGCACGCCGCCCTCGCGGGCGGCACCGCCGTGGCGGCCGCGTCCCTCGTGCTGGGCCTGACCGCGCTCTTCGGCGACCCGGATTCCCCTCGGCCGCCGGCCCCGCCCGCCGTCTCCCCCACTGCGCCCTCCCCCATCGCCCCCTCGACCAGTGCGCCGTCGGCCACTGCGCCCTCGACCACTGCACCGTCGGCCAGTGCGCCCGCCCCCAGTACGCCCTCCGCCACCGCGCCCGCCACCGCGCCCGACACCGTTGCCGCGTGTGCCGTGGGCGACCTGGCGTTCTCGGTCACGAGCGAGGACGGGGAGGGCAAGTCCATCAGGCACCTTCTGATCACGGTCACCAACACCGGGAAGAAGAAGTGCAAGGTCTACCAGTACCCGTACC
>NZ_JBFBFP010000113.1:0-1628 GCF_040684275.1 Streptomyces sp. NPDC091371 | reverse complement strand
TCCCGCCACGGAAAGACAAGAGACTGCCGGGAAACCCCCAAAAGAACGGGCCGGTCCGAAGGAGATGGACGGGCCAGTCAGGGATGTCCGACCCCCCGGGCGAGGGGGCACGCCCCGCCTCAGGCCCTCCCAGGCCGCTCCCCGGCCCGGGCAGGCGGCCAGCCGTCAGCAAACCTCGACCACAAGGGCCCAAGCCCCCGACAGGCGCGTCAAATCGCTACGCGCTCCTCGAAGACGGCGTCTGCGACAGTCTGTGGCTGGTCATAAGCCGCGACAGATGGCTACGCGCTTCTCGGTGATCGGCGTCTGACGGCCGTCTGGGGCCGATCGGCGGCCAGGTCCGAGGTTCTGGCGGGCCTCGGCGGTAGGTTCGGGAGGTATGGCGGATCCCATCTTCTACGTCGACCATTCGGACATCCGCGACGGCAAGCTGGCGGACGTCCAAGACGCGATGCGCGATCTGGCCGCCTTCGTCGAGGCACGTGAGCCGCAGCTGATCGCCTACCACTTCTTCATCGATGAGTCCGAGGCCACGATGACCTGTGTGGCCGTCCACCCCGACTCGGCTTCCATGGAGCTCCATATGGACCTCGGAGGGCCGAAGTTCCGGGCCTTCGGCCC
Source organism: Streptomyces sp. NPDC091371 (assembly GCF_040684275.1). NCBI lineage: Bacteria > Bacillati > Actinomycetota > Actinomycetes > Kitasatosporales > Streptomycetaceae > Streptomyces > Streptomyces sp. NPDC091371. Next base: position 1,007 of record NZ_JBFBFP010000113.1, on the reverse strand, counting down.
GCTCATCCGCATGAGGTCGATCAACGTCTACGGGAATCCGAGCGCGGTGGTGGTGGGCCAGCTCCGGCAGAAGGCCGAGTACCTCGGCGGCGCCACCGTCACCTTCCACACCGTGCAGGCCGGCTTCAGCCGCTGGCTCGGTGCTTAGCATCTGGTCATGCCGGAACTCCAGCTCCTCCGATTCGACCACGCCACGGCCCTTCTCGAGTTCGAGCGGGAGAACCGGGCGTACTTCGCCGCGTCAGTGCCGGACCGTGGGGACTCCTACTTCGCCTACTTCGACGATCGGCACCATGCTCTGATGGACGAACAGGCCGAAGGGGGCTGCTTCTTCCACGTCTTGGTGGGCAGCGAAGGTGACGTGCTGGGGAGGGTCAACCTCGTCGACGTAGAGGACGGCTCGGCCGAGCTCGGCTACCGGATCGCCCAGCGAGCCGCCGGCCGAGGCCTGGCGACGGCAGCCGTACGCGAGGTCTGCGAACTCGCCGCCAACGAGTACGGCGTGACCACGCTGAGAGCCGTCACGACACTGGACAACCTGGGCTCCCGAACCGTCCTGGCCCGCACGGGCTTCGTCCTCGCTGGTGAGATCCCCGTGGACGGCCGCCCAGGCCTGCGCTTCCTCCGGACGACCCCGCCCATGACCAGCCCCGGACGGCCGTGAGACGCCAGTCACTGAGAAGCGCGTAGCGATCCGTTGCGCCTCTGACCAGCCCAAGACGGCAGTCGGACGCCTCTCATTGAGGAGCGCGTAGCGATTTGACGCGCCTGAAGTCCCCTGAGGTCCTTGTGGTCGAGGTTTGGCGGTGGCTGGCCGCCTGCCTGGTCCGGGAATCGAGGTGGGAGGGCCCGAGGCGGGGCGCGCCCCCTCGCTCACGGGGCCGGACATCTCCGACTGACCCGTCTCTCGCCTCTATCCCCCGGCCCGTTCTTTTGGGGGTTTCCCGGCAGTCTCTTGTCTTTCCGTGGCGGGACGGCCTGTCAAGGGTGGCCGAAGGCCATCGCGA
>NZ_JBFBFP010000112.1:0-1637 GCF_040684275.1 Streptomyces sp. NPDC091371 | reverse complement strand
ACTGCACCGGATCCTGCTCGCCGAGCTGAACTCGGCCGGTGAACTGGACTGGTCCCGCGCGTGCGTGGACGGCTCCCACGTCCGCGCGAAAAAGGTGCCTCTATGGCTTTCGTCAAGCCGTGGCCGGTGTGGGTGGTTGGTAGAAGGTGCCGTCGCGGAGCATGGCGAAGAGGACGTCGATACGGCGTCGGGCGAGTGCGATGAGGGCAGCGATGTGGTGTTTTCCCTCCCGGCGTTTGCGGTCGTAGTAGGCGCGTGACTCGGGCTGGGAGAGCGAGGCGAATGCAGCGAGGTAGAAGGCTCTCTTGAGCTGCTTGTTGCCGCGCCTGGAGGGGTGTTCGCCGCGGATGGAGGATCCGGAGTTCCGGGTCACGGGTGCGAGGCCGGCGTAGGCGGCGAGGTGGCCGGCGGTGACGAAGCCGCTGCCGTCGCCGACGTCGATGAGGATGCGGGCAGCGGTCCTGATCCCGATACCGGGCATCGAGATCAGGACCTGGGAAAGAGGGTGGGCCTCCAGGAGTTCCTCGATCCGGGCGGCGAGGAGTTTTCGCTGGTCAAGCGCGGACTGGAGTGAACTCGCGAGGCTGGGGACGATCAGCGCGGCCGCCTCCGTGCCCGGGACGACGACGGTCTGTTCGTCGAGTGCGGTGAAGATGTCCTCGACCAGCCGCTCGGCCATCCGCGGCGCTTTGGGACGTATCAAGGTCACGAGGCGACGGCGTCCGGCTTTGCGGATCTGAGCCGGGGAGCCGAACTGGTCCAGCAACTTGAGCACGGCCGGATGCTGGATCCGCGGACCCAGGACACGCTCGAGCGACGGGTGGATCTGGGTGAGCAGGCCACGGAGCCGGTTGGCGATCCGGGTGGACTCACCTGCGAGATCGTCGTCGAACCCGGCGATCATCGAGAGCTCGGCAACGGTCTCGTCCGCGGGATCGATCGTCCTCAAGGTGTGAGGCATCGCTCTGGCCGCGTCCGCGATGATGAACGCGTCGCGAGCGTCGGTTTTCGCCTCTCCGGGGTAGAGATCGGCGATCCGTCGCATCGTGAGTCCGGGCAGGTAGGCGACCCGGCAGCCCGCGTCCCGGGCGACCGCCAGCGGCAGAGCCCCGATGGAAGCCGGCTGGTCGACGACCACCAGTACCGTTCCGTGTTTGACCTGGAGCTTGTCGAACAGCTCCCGCAGTTTCGGTTCGCTGTTGGGCAGTGGCTTGTCGAACACCTTCTTCCCCGCCCGGTTCACGGCGGTGGCATGGTGATCACATTTCCCGACATCCAGGCCCAGATAGACGTCGATGCCCGTCCCGTCCGACATGCCCTTCGCTCCCGCGCTCGCGTTCTCCCCGGCCTCACCTGCGGCATCAGCGTGCCGGCATCCACGTTACGAAGAGACTGCCCAAAGGGCGCTCGTGCCTCTAATCAGCGGTCTGCCAATGCCTCCGGCACCGGCGACACCACCTTTTCGATCATCTCGACTGGGGGCTCAAGTCATACCGGGGCCGAAGGCCGGGAGCCTCATTGCGAGGCCACGAAGAAGGTAACGGGGGGCCGCGACCGGCCCGTCGCCGGTCGACCGGCGGAAGACGGGCAGCAAGCACCACCTGATCTGCGACGGCAACGGCAACCCCCTTCACGTC
>NZ_JBFBFP010000111.1:0-1891 GCF_040684275.1 Streptomyces sp. NPDC091371 | reverse complement strand
CCCGGACAGCACTCCCCACTCCACATCCGTCAGCTCATGACGACGCACCATGCCGACATGATCCCTCATCAGAACCATTTGAAGACACGGCCTAGTACGTCCACGTTCCACGGGAAGCCGTCGACTCGGCTGAGCGGCGCTCACCCATGCTCCGATAGTTAGCTTCCTAAGCACCTTCGAGGAGACTCGTGAGCCCTCCCCCTAGAACCTCTGCACCCCGTTCCGCCACGCGCCCGTTCGTCCTTTGGAAGGAAGTCGCGGTCGCCTACCTGGCCCCCGCGCTCACCGCCGGGCTCGGCGGAGTCCTCAGCGGGCAGCCCGAACTGACCATGGCCGCTGTCACCTCCATCGGGGCCACGTCCGCCCTCGTGGCCTGCGTCGTCGGCGCGTGGCTGCACCGGCGTGGCCGGCCACGCCGCTGGACGACCTCGGCGCCGCGACTGGCGCTCGCCCTCGGACTCGCCGTTGCGGCGGCCGCAGTCGCCGGCCTGCTCGGGTGGTTCGCATCCGAGTGGCTGCCGTCGCACACGTCGGTGCTCGACGCCGGATGGCTGGAGCGACTGCGGATCGACCTGCCTTTGTCAGCCGCTCTGGCCGCCGCCATCGTCACCTGGCGGTGGCACGGCGCGACCTCCCGGCAGCAGACGTGACCCGCCCCTCCACCCCCGCTCTCCAAACCCCCCAACCGTGAAAGGCTCACTGTGATCACCATCATGGGCGCAACCGGCGCCACCGGCGGCGCGCTGCTCCGGCGGCTGGCCGAACTCGACGTCCCCTGCCGCGCTGTCAGCCGCACCCCCGACACACTGCGCGCCGCCATCGACGCCGAAGCGCCGGTCGAGATCGTCGGCGCGGACGCCGCAGATCCCGGCACACTCCGCGACGCCCTCAAGGGATCCACACAGCTGTTCCTCGCCATGGCCAACAGCCCGCGTCAAGCCGAGCTGGAGACCAACGCCATAGACGCCGCGGCCGTGTGCGGGGTACAGCACGTGGTCAAACTCTCCGCCCCGGCAGCCGAGCCCGCCTCACCGGTAGCCATCTCGCGCGGCCACTGGGGGGTCGAGGACCACCTGGCGGCAACCGGCATGACGGCCACGCTGCTCCGACCGTACGCCTTCATGCAAAAGCTGCTCCTGAACGCCCCGGCGATCGCCCAGGGCGCACTCATCGGGGCGATGCGCGACGCACCCTGCAACTACATCGACGTCCGGGACATCGCCGACGTCGCCGCCGAAACCCTCCTGCGCCCCAGCCTTGCCGGCACCACGTACGCCCTGACCGGCCCGCAGGCCTTCAGCCACTCCGAGCTCACCCGTCTCCTCAGCGAGCTGACGGGCCGCCCCGTCCGTTACATCGACCTGCCACCGAACGAGTTCTACAGCCATCTGTTGTCGACCGCACATATGCCACCCTGGCTCGCGAGCCACGTCGTAGAGATCCAGCAACTGGCCATTGCACGGCCGGAATCCCCCAACGACACCATCGAGACGGTCCTCGGCCGCCCCGCCAGGACGCTCCACAACTTCATCCGCGAGCACCTGCGCGTGTTCACCGCGACCACCTGACCGACAGCTCAACTACCCGTCCCGGATCCTCCGCCTTCTCCGGGATACTGACCCCTGTATCCCGGAGAAGGCCAGCAAGGCCGGCGTTGTACACAGGAAGCCGCCATGCGACGCCGGGCCGCGTCCGCACACATCGCACAACGCACAACGCTGCCCTCCGGCCACCCAACCGCCCTCCTCGGACCAGCCACGCAGCAGCCGACCAGTGGTTCAGAGACAGGCACTGAACTTGTCCTACCTTCCAAGTGTGGGTCTGAGTCGGTCATTCGTAAGATCGGCGGATCCGGGGGTTCTGGGTATGGCTGTGAGCTTGTCGCCGTTGG
>NZ_JBFBFP010000110.1:0-2316 GCF_040684275.1 Streptomyces sp. NPDC091371 | reverse complement strand
TCCTTCGTCGTCGCGTCGCTTCGCGATGGCCTTCGGCCACCCTTGACAGGCCGTCCCGCCACGGAAAGACAAGAGACTGCCGGGAAACCCCCAAAGGAACGGGCCGGGCAGAAAGAGGCAGAAGCGGGTCAGTCAGGGATGTCCGACCCCGCCCGGTAGGGGGCGCGCCACGGCCCGGGCCCCCGGAGGCCGCTCCCCGAGCCGGGCAGGCGGCCACCCATCGCCGAACCTCGACCACAAGGACCCCAGGGCCGGTGGGCGCATCAGATCGCTACGCGCTCCTCGATGACGGCGTCCGCGACCGGTCTTGGGCTGGTCATAAGCCGCGACAGATCGCTACGCGCGCCTCATTGCCCGGCGACCGACTGCCGTCCGGGGCTGGTCGGGAACACGAAGCGGACGTCGGTGAGTTGCTCCGAGAGGTGCCACAGGCGGCGGCCGGTTTCCGGGTCGGCCGCTGCGGGGGACAGCCGGACCGTCGTCGGCCCGCCGCGCAGTTCGGCCAGACCGTCCGGTCCGATGAACTGGCCGCCCGCCACGGGGGCGGTCGCCGCGTACAGCTGGGGCAGGGCTCCCTGGTCCGGTGACTGGGCGAGGGGGCTGAGGATGCGGCCGAAGATCAGCTTGGTCAGGCCGGTCGGGGTGCTCGTCTGCAGGTTGGTGGCGGTGTAGCCGGGGTGGGCGAGCACACTGCGCAACGGGCTGCCGGCCTCGGTCAGCCGACGGTGGAGCTCGATTCCGAAGACGGCGTTGGCGAACTTCGACTGGTTGTAGAAGGCCATCGGCTTGTAGCCGCGCTCGCCGGTGATGTCGTCGAAGTGGATGCGCCCCTGCCTGTGGTTGGTCGAACTCACCGTGACGACCCGGGCGTCGCCGCCCGTCAGCAGGTCGAGCAGCAGTCCCGTGAGCGCGAAGTGGCCGAGGTGGTTGGCGGCGAACTGCAGCTCGTGCCCCTGGGCGCTGAGCGTCCGGGGAGGTGCCATCACGCCGGCGTTGTTGACGAGCACGTCCAGCCGCGCATGGTCCGCACGCAATCCGTGGGCGAAGGTCCTCACCGAGTCGAGGTCGGCGAGGTCGAGTCGGCGCACCTCAAGACTGGCGTCCGGCTGCCGGGCGGTGATCTCCGTGACCGCCCGATGCCCCTTCTCCTCGTCTCGTACGGCGAGAATCACGTGCCCGCCGTGACGGGCGAGGATCCGTGTCGTCGCAAGACCGAGGCCGCTGTTGGCTCCGGTGACGACGAACACGCGCTTGTTCTGGTCCGGTATCTCTTCCACAGTCCAACCCATGTGACACAGGCTGCCCCTAGTGGCACTAAGTGTCAAGATGAACCTGAGTGCCACCCAAGGCATTGGGTTACCATGACCCGGTGAATATCAGCCTGGCCGAGCGCAAGCGCCGTCTCGTCTCGAACGAGCTGACCGAGGCAGCCCTCCAGCTGCTGGCGGTGAAGGGTTTCGATGCGGTGACCGTCGATGAGATCGTCGCCGCCGCCGGTGTGTCCAAGAGGACGTTCTTCCGGTACTTCGCCTCCAAGGAGGACGTGGTCGTCCAGTTCCTGGCCGACATGGGCACCGGAATCCGCGCGGAACTGGCCGCCCGCCCCGCCCAGGAAACCCCCTCCGAGTCTCTGAGGCACGCGATCTCGGTCCCCATCGCCGCCTGCGGCGACCACTCCGAGCGCGCCCTGCGCGTCGTCCAGCTGATCCTGCGCACACCCGCCCTCCACGCCCGCTTCCTGGAGCGCCAGGCGCAGTGGCGCGACGAGCTCGCACAGGAGCTGACGACCCGTACGGGCCCCGACGCCGGCCTGTACCCGCAACTGGCCGCCGGAATGACCCTGACGGCCTTCGACGCCGTACTGCAACGCTGGAGCGACAGCGATGGCTCGGAGGACCCGACCGAGCTGACCTCCCAGGCCTTCGCCGTCATCGCCCCCGCATTGGACCAGCCTGCGACGGGCCGCAGTCGCTGAGCGATGAGGAGCGCGTAGCGATCTGCCGCGGCTGGATCAGCCCCAGACGGGTCGCAGACGCCGTCGTCGAGGAGCGCGTAGCGATTTGACGCGCCCACCGGCCCCGAGCTCCTTGTGGTCGAGGTTCATTGGCGGCTGTGCCGCCTGCCCGGGGCCGGGGCCGGCCTGGGAGGGCCCGAGGCAGGGCGCGCCCCCTGACGGGAGGGGCCGCACATCCCTGGCTGACCCGTCTCTCGCCTCTATCCCCCGGCCCGTTCTTTTGGGGGTTTCCCGGCAGTCTCTTGTCTTTCCGTGGCGGGACGGCCTGAAGCTCCTATAGATCGTCAAGTGGTCTGTGGGTG
>NZ_JBFBFP010000109.1:0-2424 GCF_040684275.1 Streptomyces sp. NPDC091371 | reverse complement strand
GGGTGCGGTGACAAGTCGCATGCCCGGTTCGGGCTGGGGGTCGTTGGAAAAGGGCCTGCTCAGCAGGCACCTCGCCGACGGCCCACCAGTACTCTGTGGCGGAACATCGCCGAGGCGGTGGAGAGAACGGTCGGCTCTCACCACGGGTGCATCCGGGCCGCGTTCGCGGAGACTCCGGTCATAACGGAGGCAATCGAAAGGGACCTGGTCACGCCGGAGCCGGCCAGGCCGGTGGCCGTGCCGTTCGTCCAGCCGGACGGCATCCTTGATGTCAGCGGCCGGCCCCGGCGTCTGGTGGCCCGCACCACAGAGAGATACGCGGCGGTCCAGGCCCTTCTTGCCAAGGGGAAGTCCCTGGCGGCGAACGGCCGGACACTACAGCTGGACCACTCCACCGTCCGCCGTTTCGCCCGCGCCGCCAGCCTCGACGAACTCCTGGCCAAAGCGACCGGACGACTCTCCGTGCTGGACGAGCACAAGCCCCACCTCCACACCCGCTGGCTGGAGGGCTGTCACGACATTCCCCAGCTCCACCGGGAACTGCGCGAGCGCGGATTCACCGGGAGTGTCCAGTGTCTCCGCCGCTACTTTCGCTACTTCAGACCTCCCCGCCGACCTGGACGGAAGCAGCAGCCGGTGTCCCGGCCGCGGCCCAGGCCGGCCCCGAAACCCCGATGCGTCGTCCGCTGGATCATGACGAACCCCCAGCGCCTCGCGGCCGGCGACGCCGCGGAACTGAAGGAGATCCGTACGACCTGCCCTCACCTCGACGCCGCCGCACGGCACGTCCACGACTTCGCCGAAATGCTTCACCACCTCCGCGGAGACCAACTTCCCGACTGGATAGAGCGAGTCCTTGCTGACCTACCAGCCCTCCACTCGCTGGTCAGCGGCCTACGGCGAGACTTCGACGCTGCCACCGCCGGACTCTCCACCCCATGGAGCTCCGGCCAGGTTGAGGGGTAGGTCACCTGCATCAAACTCCTCGAGCGCATGGCCCACGGACGAGCAAACCTCGACCTCCTGCATCAACGAGTACTCCTGGGCCATGCCCCTGCGGCAGGGGCCTCCCGTTGTGAGATCGTCTGAGCTTGCCGTCTATTCTGAACGCGTTCAGTCGGGTGTGGGGTGGGATGGGGATGAGTACTTCAATGAGACGGTGGCCGGCTCTGGTCGCCGCGTTGGCGTGGGCCTGCGTTGCTTGCGCTGATGCTGGCGGAGACGCAGCTTGCATTGATCAGTCGGCGCTTGTGGGCGAGTGGAGTAGCCCGGGTGGCGATCTTCTTCGCTTGCGGGCGGACCGCGGTATGACGGGGGAGAGCCTGAACAGTGCGATGTTGGGAGGCACATCGTGCCCGGACGCTGCAACCGGGCGCTGGAGCTTCTTCAGCTCGCCGGACGACGCGGGCTTCTCCTTCGCTGACGACGCGCTCACCAGCGGCGACACCGTCTCCTTGCGCATCGATTCTCCGAAGGACTCCTGTCTTTTGTCGGCTCTGGTCCGACGGGACGAGCGAGGATTCAATCTCTGCCTGGTGGAAGACCCTGATTCCGGCTGTTCCGCCGAGGAACTTCTCCGTCTTGAGCCAGTGCCAGCAGAACGGGCTGCGGAGTGACTGGCCGTCCCTGCCGTTGAAGGAGCATCACAAGATCCCCGACAGAGCCGAATAACTCGATCGTCCACAGCGCAGGACACCCGCCGGGCGAAGAAGACCCCGAAGCCGCTGGAGCAGCTGCGTGCATCGGCGATCCTGCGCTTCGGCAAGCAGCTGGTCGACGGGCTCCTGAAACGCTGCCAGGCAGCGGGGAAGGCGATCCGGGCACGAGTGGGCCCGCGGGTGGACGCCGCGCTGGCCGCCGTCGACGTCGCCGCGATCGGCTTCACCGTGCGGCGGACCTTCGCCTGCCGCCGCGTCCTGGCCGAAGCCCGCCGGCACCTCGCGGAGACCCTGCGAGGCCGGGCCTTTCCGCCAGGCCTGGACGACTACATCGCCGACCGCGCCCTGACCCGCCACGCCCGTAAGCTCACCGTTGCCCAGCCGGGCCGCCGCACCCCGGCGCCGGACCAGCTCACCCACACCGCGGACTTCGCCTGGCCCCACCGCTGGTGGATCGCCGACGCAGGCGGCAAACCTCCCCGGGAGTCAGCCGGTACGAGCGGGCCCAGGTCGCCAGCCTCGTCCTGCAGAACGCGATCCGCGACGCCCGCATCCTTTGCGCCACGCCGGACGGAGCACCGACGGCGACCACGTCGGCCGCCGCGCGCAGCGACGACCACACCCACGACCAGGCGGCGCCGCAGCCGTCGACCACCCGGACCGGGACGCCGCCCTAGGCCGTGTCTTCAAATGGTTCTGATGAGGGATCATGTCGGCATGGTGCGTCGTCATGAGCTGACGGATGTGGAGTGGGGAGTGCTGTCCG
>NZ_JBFBFP010000108.1:1433-2534 GCF_040684275.1 Streptomyces sp. NPDC091371 | reverse complement strand
AGAGTACTGGTGGGCCGTCGGCGAGGTGCCTGCTGAGCAGGCCCTTTTCCAACGACCCCCAGCCCGAACCGGGCATGCGACTTGTCACCGCACCCGGCTCTCCAGTGATTACTCCGTGAGTGCTGGGACAGGTCTTCTGCCGTGGATGTCCGCATGACAACTGTCGCAGACCACCAGGGTCTTGCGACGTCGCACGGCCATAAGATCTGCCCACGGCGGCCGGTCTCCCGGTCTGTCGAGGTCTGCGAGCTTGGCGACGTGGTGGACTTCCACCTCGTCGAGGCGTCCGCATGCCTCGCATCGTCCCGCGAGAAGCCGGGTGACCAGCTCCTTGCGTTTGATGTTGACCGGGGCCAGCTGACGGTCGGTGACGACCGTCTTCTTGTCCTGTCGCAGCGGGATCCCGCCGAACCGTCCGACCAGTGGCTTCCTGCCGGTGCGTTCGACGCGGGCCTCGAAGCACTTGCGTGGCCCGTACGGTGTCTCGACGGTGGCCGCGTACTTGCGCGCCACCTTCGAGAACGACGAGCGGTGCTTGTTGGCCAGCGTCATCAGCATCGAGGCCGACATGGCCCATTGCAGCCGGGCGAGTCGAAAGACGTCGCCGGCCAGCAGGTAGTACTGGACGATGCCGCGGTACTCGGACCCGTAGGTGCTGATGATGACGTGGTCGTCCTGGTTCAGCAGTTCGGGCCGACGCGCGGGTTTGCCGCGCTTCATGTACTGGGCCTGCTTGGCGACTACCACCGAACGAGGGACACGCAGACCGATAGTCCCATTGACAGAACGACGCCTGCCGGAGATCTTGCGGTCGTTGTGGTGCACGGTGATGTCGTAGCCGAGGAACCTCGCCGCCCCGGTACGGGCGTGTGTGATGAGCGTCTTCTCCGGCGATAGTTCCAGCTTGAGTTCATCACGCAGGAATTGCGCCAGACGTCTCTTGATTTCCTCGGCCTCTGCCTTTGGTCCGGCGAACCCGAGCAGGGTGTCGTCGGCATAACGCACATACTTCAGCCGCCTATACCCCGAATCCTGGGTATCCATGCTGGGCATGCTGTGGAGTTGCTTGCGTAACTCCCGCACCTTGGCGCGATCGCCGCG
>NZ_JBFBFP010000108.1:0-1335 GCF_040684275.1 Streptomyces sp. NPDC091371 | reverse complement strand
CCTTCCGGGCCCTGCCTATCGCCGCCCACACCCGATAAAAGGCGCGGTTCGGCTTCCTGACTCTTCCCCGGGTGTACTCAGGGATCAGAACCTTCTCGACATACTCATCCATCTTATGCAGATAAATATTGGACAAGATCGGCGAAACAACCCCGCCTTGCGGACTCCCGCTGTGCGTGGCGTTCCAGACCCAGTCCTCCATGTATCCGGCCTTGAGCATGTTCCGCACCAGCCGCAGGAACCGGTTGTCGTGGATTTTCTCACCCAGAGTTCCGAGCATGACCGAATGGTCAAGCCGGTCGAAACACCGGGCAATATCACCCTCGATGAACCAGATCGACCCCGTCCAGGTGTGAGCCACCTCGCGCAATGCAGTGTGACAGCCCCGGCGGGGACGGAAACCGTGAGAGGAGTCGGAGAACGTCGGCTCGTAATACGCCTCAAGAAGCAGACGGATCACCTCGCCGACGAGCTTGTCACTCCACGGAGGCAGGCCGAGCGGCCGCAGCTTCGTGCCGCCCCGCCCCTTCGGGATGTAGACCCTCCGAGCTGGGCTCCATCGATACCGCTCGTGGCGCAGCGCGTCGATGACGTGCTCGATCTTGCCCAGCGACATGCCGTCCACGGTCTCCCCGGTGACCCCCGGCGTCATCGCTCCCTTGTTGGAGTACAGACGCCCGTAGGCCAGCAGATACAACTGCGGATTGAATAATTGTCGATACAGTTCATTGCACGGCAGGCCACGCCTGCCGCGTTCACGGAGGACACCCAGCATTGTTTCGGCGCTCTGCATTTCGCATACCTCCCGATTCTTAGGTGTCCGATCACCTGGCCCCCTTCGCCCGATGTGGACGGCTTTCCCGTCCTCCCTGGCCGGTCGTGACTCCGGCGACTACTACGGGGCCTCCGTCGCCATAGGAAGATCTCCTCCCTTAGGCGATCCCATGTTCGTCCTTGTCGTACGTACTAGCGTGACGTAGGCGCTCCACTCATCCCCTTGAATGCCCTCACTGGGCATCGCTCCACGTCCCGGAGGTTGTCCCGGGTCTGGCACTAACCCAGGACAGGACACGGCACCGGTGTCAGACGTCTTTCCGGTGGATTTGACCTTCAATCTTCTGGGGATTGGAGTTCAGGCAATCCAGCTTTCGCCATATCACGCGGGTCCCGCGACGCACCGTCTCTGACATCTGAACCCGGCCGTCGCTTTTCTGGCATGCTATTTTCCCCATCACCGTTTCCGGATTGGGTAAGCCATCAGACCCAGGAATATCCCTCCAAATTCCTCCCGGCTGAAACCGGGGATACGACAAGGCGCCTCATGGCGCACTGCCA
>NZ_JBFBFP010000107.1:1722-3361 GCF_040684275.1 Streptomyces sp. NPDC091371 | reverse complement strand
AACTTACCCGACAAGGAATTTCGCTACCTTAGGATGGTTATAGTTACCACCGCCGTTTACTGGCGCTTAAGTTCTCAGCTTCGCAACCCCGAAAGGTCACTAACCGGTCCCCTTAACGTTCCAGCACCGGGCAGGCGTCAGTCCGTATACATCGCCTTACGGCTTCGCACGGACCTGTGTTTTTAGTAAACAGTCGCTTCTCGCTGGTCTCTGCGGCCACCCCCAGCTCAGAGAGCAAGTCTCATCACCAGGAATGGCCCCCCTTCTCCCGAAGTTACGGGGGCATTTTGCCGAGTTCCTTAACCATAGTTCACCCGAACGCCTCGGTATTCTCTACCTGACCACCTGAGTCGGTTTAGGGTACGGGCCGCCATGAAACTCGCTAGAGGCTTTTCTCGACAGCATAGGATCATCCACTTCACCACAATCGGCTCGGCATCAGGTCTCAGCCTTATATGAGGGACGGATTTGCCTACCCCTCGGCCTACACCCTTACCCCGGGACAACCACCGCCCGGGCTGGACTACCTTCCTGCGTCACCCCATCGCTTACCTACTACCACCTTGGGCCGGCGGCTCCACCACTTTCCTTTCCCCGAAGGGTCCGGAACGGCTTCACGGCCTTAGCATTAATGGATTCGATATTGGGCGTTTCAAAGCGGGTACCGGAATATCAACCGGTTGTCCATCGACTACGCCTGTCGGCCTCGCCTTAGGTCCCGACTTACCCTGGGCAGATCAGCTTGACCCAGGAACCCTTAGTCAATCGGCGCACACGTTTCTCACGTGTGTATCGCTACTCATGCCTGCATTCTCACTCGTGAACCGTCCACAACTAGCTTCCGCTGCTGCTTCACCCGGCACACGACGCTCCCCTACCCATCACAGCGGGCGTTGGCCCTATTGCTGCAATGACACGACTTCGGCGGTACGCTTGAGCCCCGCTACATTGTCGGCGCGGAATCACTTGACCAGTGAGCTATTACGCACTCTTTCAAGGGTGGCTGCTTCTAAGCCAACCTCCTGGTTGTCTCTGCGACTCCACATCCTTTCCCACTTAGCGTACGCTTAGGGGCCTTAGTCGATGCTCTGGGCTGTTTCCCTCTCGACCATGGAGCTTATCCCCCACAGTCTCACTGCCGTGCTCTCACTTACCGGCATTCGGAGTTTGGCTAAGGTCAGTAACCCGGTAGGGCCCATCGCCTATCCAGTGCTCTACCTCCGGCAAGAAACACACGACGCTGCACCTAAATGCATTTCGGGGAGAACCAGCTATCACGGAGTTTGATTGGCCTTTCACCCCTAACCACAGGTCATCCCCCAGGTTTTCAACCCTGGTGGGTTCGGTCCTCCACGAAGTCTTACCTCCGCTTCAACCTGCCCATGGCTAGATCACTCCGCTTCGGGTCTAGAGCGTGCAACTCAATCGCCCTATTCGGACTCGCTTTCGCTACGGCTTCCCCACACGGGTTAACCTCGCTACACACCGCTAACTCGCAGGCTCATTCTTCAAAAGGCACGCAGTCACGAGGATCCGAAGATCCCGACGCTCCCACGGCTTGTAGGCACACGGTTTCAGGTACTATTTCACTCCGCTCCCGCGGTACTTTTCACCATTCCCTCACGGTACTATCCGCTAT
>NZ_JBFBFP010000106.1:0-3482 GCF_040684275.1 Streptomyces sp. NPDC091371 | reverse complement strand
CCCCAGCCCGATCCGGTCCACCAGCCGAGCAGCCATCAGACACCACCCCCTGGTATCTGTTGAACCGCCAAATAACCCCAAAGTCAACGGCATTGCGTTTAACACTGGGCGTCGAACGAGATTCGCACTTGTTCGGCGTTTCCCCCAGTTCATCGGACGTGTGAGGGGATGCGACCCGATCCTGTGCTCAGTGACAACGCAGCACGGAGGCCGGGATCGTGGGACTGGTCGAGCACAGCGTCCAAGGAGACGCCTTCACAGCGGTGGAAGAGTTCCGGTCGGAGCTGTACGCGTGCATGGTCTCGCGGAGCGACGCGCTCTTTGAAGTGTGCGACGCGCTGTTGTGCGCCGAGGGTCCGGTACGCACCCTCGTGGAACTAGGGACTGTCTCTTCGATCAGGTAGTTGTCGTTCTGGCCGGTGGCCGATCCTTGCTCGTGGACCGATGTCCCGGCCAACTGCGCTGATAGCGTTGTCCCTTGAGCCAGGGGGAGAAAGCAGCACGTGACATCGAATGCGTTTCGTATCGGCGGAGATCTGGAAGTACGGCGGCTTGGGTTCGGGGCCATGCACTTGCCAACGGAGTCAGGCCCGGCCCGTGAGACCTCTCTCGCGGTCGCCCGGCGGGCCGTCGAGTTGGGCGTCACGCTGATCGACACTGCGTATCTGTATGGCGGGGGAGCCAACGAGGAACTCCTGGCTGAGGCCCTGCACCCTTACCCAGACGGGCTGCTGATCACTACCAAGGTTGGTGTTGCTCGATCGGGCCCTTCAGGTGAGTGGAAGCTTGACGGGCGGCCGGCTGTTCTGCGCGATCAGGTCGAGCAGGCACTGGGCCGACTGCGCGTCGAGCGGATCGAGCTGCTTCAGCTGCACCGGATCGATCCGGAGACGCCGCTCGCCGACCAGCTTGGCACTCTTCGGAACCTGCGGGACGAGGGCAAGATCGGCCGGATCGGCCTGTCCGAGGTCACCGTCGACGAACTCCATCAGGCACGACAGATCGTCGACGTCGCGAGTGTGCAGAACCGCTACAGCGTGCTGGACCGCGAGCATGAACCTGTGCTCGCGGCCTGTGAAGCGGCAGGGACCGCGTTCCTGCCGTGGCGCCCTGTCGCCTGGGGGGAGTCAGGGGCGAGGGCTGAAATCGCCGCCGTGGCAACCGAGCTCGGTGCCACTCCCACGCAGGTTGCTCTCGCATGGCTCCTCGGCCACTCGCCGGTCATCCTCCCGATCCCGGGCACCGCCCGGGTGAACCACCTGGAGGAGAACCTTGCTGCGGAACGTCTCCACCTGACGTCAGCCCACCGCGATCGCCTCGACGGGCTGCCCGACCTGGCGTAGGGCTCTGTCTCTTCGGTCATGATCGGAGCCAGATGAGGAGTGAGGCGGCTGTGACGGTGCCCAGGCAGACGTATCCGCGCTTGTCATAGCGGGTAGCGACGGCTCGAAACTGTTGCAGCTTGTTGATCGCTCGCTCGACGGTGTTGCGCTCCTTGTACCGGGCCTTGTCAAAGCCCGGGGGCCGTCCGCCACGTGAACCTCGGCGCAGGCGAGCGGCCTTGTGATCCTTCTTCTCGGGGATCACGTGCGGGATGCCGCGCCTGCGCAGGCAGGCACGAATCTTGCGGTTGCTGTACGCCTTGTCCGCACCCACGCTGTCCGGGGTGCGACGTGGACGGCCACGTCCTGCCGCACCGCCTCCGCCGACAGGAGCCGCAGGCTTGCCGCGACTGGCATTCGAGTCGGCTCTTCCAGTGCCCCCTTTGAGGTAGTGGGCGGCGCCAACGGCGGGGCCTGGGGCGCTCCAGCAGTGTGCTGGTGGGCGCGCACGATGGTGGAGTCGACGTTGATGTCCCAGTCAATGCCGCCTGCGGCGTCGGCGAGGGCCTGGACATGCTGGAGCAGCATCTCCCAGGTGCCGTCGGCCGACCACAGCAAGTGCCGCTTGTGCATGGTCTTCCACGGGCCGAAGCGTTCGGGCAGTTCCCGCCACTGCACCCCGGTGCTGAGTCGGTGAATGATCCCGTTGATCACCTGGCGGTGGTCCCGCCACCGGCCACACCGGTTGTTGCTCACTGGCAGCAGCGGCTCCAGCACGGCCCATTCTTCGTCGGTCAGATCCCCCCGGCTGAGCATGACCGGGGTGGCGCCAACCGCCCCGCAGCTCCATGGGAAATGGATCGAGGAGCAGCGTCCGGCGTCCTTGGGTCGCCGGACGGGCTCAACAGCAATCAGGAGAGCCCCATGCCGGCCAAGTCCGCATCCGTAGCCCCGGTGCCCCAGGTAGAGCCTGCGGAGACCGACCCCTCCCGCTTCACCATGGCGCACGCGATCGTGTTCACCGCGTTCATCGCTTCGGCGTCCGTCCTCGTCGTGCTCGGCACGTCCGTCCAGGACATCCTCATGCTGCTCGGTGGCATCGCCGGGATCGCCGTCCTGGCCACCAGCAAGCCCCGCCCAGGCGCGATGCTCCGGCGGGTCTTCAGCGCGGCCGTCACCCCTGGCAAGTAGGGGGTCGTCATGGGACGCCCCGAGAAGCCGGTCGACATGACGATTTTCGAACTTGCTCGCCTCGCCTCCTTCCTCCGAGAGGAGCGGGCGAAGGTGAACAGAAGTTGCGCCGTACTTGCCAGCTGCACTGACGTGTCCGAAGCAACGCTCAAGCGGGCGGCGACTGGTAGGGCGCTCCCCACGTGGAACACGGTCGTCCAGTACCTTCACGCCTGTCATGTCGGTCCCGAGCCCGTATACGTCAGGATGGACGGCAAGACCTTCTTCACGGACCACTACTCAGGTGACTTCCAGGGAAGGCTTTCCCTGGCTCGCTTCCTGTGGGACAAGGCTCGGGGTGCAGTGGCGGAGGTTGAAAAGCCTCGCCCTCGTCCGCTTCCTACGTGCAGGTTCGTGTACGACGAGGCGGGCCTCAGCGCACGACTGCGCGAGCTGCACGATTGGGCCTGGTCTCCGTCGGCGCACGCGATGGAGGAGCGCGCCGGCGACTACGGCGTGCTTCCCCACAGCACTGCGCACCGAATCGTCAAAGGTAAGACCATTCCCGGTCACCCCCTGCAGCTGGAGGGATTCCTCCGAGCCTGCGGGCTGCCGGAGTCAGAGTGGGAAGGCTGGACCGCGGCCTGGTGGCAGGTGAAGGGCATCCGGCTCGTCGACACCGTCCGCGACAAGCTGCACGCCATCCTTGAAATGCTCGCGGTGCAGAGGGGCAGGGAGAGCGACCTCGCTGCATATTGATCCGAAACGGTTTGGGTTCTGGGTCGTTGGTGGTGTGTGAGCGATCTGGTGGGGGACGCGCGGCATCTGTCGCCGTCGGCGCAGGAGGTCCTGCGGCTGCGGGCGGTGGCCGCTTTGGTGGCGGGGCGGGACCGTGAGGACGTGGCGGCGGTGTTCGGGGTGTCGCTGAAGGCTGTCGACGGGTGGTGGGTGAAGTGGCAGGCCGGCGGGCGGGAGGCGCTGGTCATGCGT
>NZ_JBFBFP010000105.1:0-4022 GCF_040684275.1 Streptomyces sp. NPDC091371 | reverse complement strand
TGTCAAGGGTGGCCGAAGGCCATCGCGAAGCGACGCGACGACGAAGGAGGAGCGCCCTTTACAGGCCGGCCCGACACGGAAGGACCATGGGACTGCCGGGAAACCCCCCGCGCCCTCCCCGATACCGCCCGGCTCGGACCCCGCCAACCCCGAGTCCCCCGCCTACCGCCGGCGCGCCCGCCACACCAAGTACGCCGCCGAAGCGAGCCCCGCGCCCCGTAGGAGCCAGGGCCACATCCCCTGGAGCGCGACGCTGAGCTGGTCTTCCGCCAGGGCCTCCCCCCAGCGGCCGTTCATCCGGCCCCACACCCACACCACCGCCCCCGCGAGCACCACGCCGGGCGGGCCGAACACCGTCCATTTGCGCTCGGCCGGGCCCAGTACCCGCGAGGCGTACGGCAGCAGCCAGCCGACGACCAGCAGTAGCCAGTAGCCGCTGACCACGCCCGCGAGCAGCACGGCCGCTGCCAGGAGGAGGAGGGCGTTCGGGCGGGGGCGGGCGGCGGTGGTCGCGGCCGCCTCGGGCTCGGGTGCGGCCGCCGCTGCCGCCGCCTCCCGTTTCGCACGCCGCCGATCGCGCAGGAAACGTACGAGGGTCCGCGCGCGGCCCTGCTCCGGGCCGCCCGAGGCAGTCTTCGGCCCACCAGCCGCATCGGCACCGCCCTCGGCGTCCTCCTCCGCCCCCTCCTTGAAGAGGTCCGGGATCTCGATGCCCCCCGCGAACCCCTCGACCTGCGGCCCCGCGCCGTACGCGCCCGGCGCGACCCGCCACCAGTCGGGCTCGGCTCCGCCGGAGGGGCCGAGTTGGTCGAGGCCCGCCAGGTGCGGCGGTACGTTCTCGGGCTCGGCCGCCGGTCGCTGCGGCGGCACGCCCTTGCGGCGCAGCAAGCCGGGGCTGCGCTGGGTGGGCACCGACGGGCCGGGGTCGGACGGCACGGGGGGCACGGGTGGGGGAGCGGAGCCCGACAGCGCGCCGAGGGTGTCCAGGACCTCCTCCGGGGTGCCGATGCGCTCCAGGATTCGGCGTACGGCCGCCGGGGTCTCCGGGTCGTACTTGGCGCGCCGACGGTCGATCTCGTCCCGCAGCCCGGCCACCAGCCGCATCCGGTCGCCGGAGGACAGCTGCCGCCGCTGCGCCAAGTCCCCGACGCGGCTCAGATATTCGTAGACCAGATGGTCGCTTTCGATCCCCATGCCCCGGCTCCTCCCAATCCCGCTGCCCGAAAGGTAGCGCGTGCGCCCGTGGAGCGGCCGTGGGCGCAGCGGATACCGTTGACCGGATGGGGACCGGACGACGGACAGGCCTACGGACAGGCCGACCGACCGGCCGACGCGACCAGGAGGCGACTGTGCCCGAGGCAAGCACTGCGGGAGCAGCGGAGGCACCCGGCGAAAGCGGCGCCGGGGCTTCGCGCGGACCCGACGCCGGGCCGTCCGGCGGACCCAGCACCCCGCGCTCCCTCGCCGAGGCGCTCCGGGCCCGCGACGACGCGGCGCTCGCCGCCCTGCTGCACGCCCGCCCGGACCTGCTCAGCCCGGTGCCCGGTGACGTGACCCAGCTGGCCACCCGTGCCGGGACCCGGGCCTCGGTGGTGCGGGCCCTGGACCGGCTCGACCGGTTCGCCCTGCAGACCGCCGAGGCCCTCGCGGTGGCCCCCGACCCGTGCCCGTACGAGGTGCTGGAGCGGCTGCTGACCGGCGTCGGCGGCGAGGACGAGGAGGCGCGCGGCGCGCTCCCCCGCGCCCTGGGCACCCTGCGCGACCAGGCCCTGGTGTGGGGCGACGAGGAGCGGCTGCGGCTGGTCCGCACGGCCCGCGAGCTGCTCGCGCCCTCCGCCCAGCGGCCCTCCCCCACGGGCCTCGGGCCCACCGTCTCCGAGGCCACGGCAGGGATGTCCCCGACCCGGATCCAGGAGATCGTGGCGGCCGCCGGGCTGCCCGGCACCCACGACCCGGTGTCGGCGGTGAGCGCGCTGACCGCCCTGTTCACCGACGCGCAGCGGATGTCGGCGCTGCTGGACCAGGCCCCGGCGGAGGCGCACCAGGTGCTGGGCCGGCTCGTCTGGGGCCCGCCGTACGGCGAGGTGACGCCGAACCCGACGGCCCCGGTGCGCTGGCTGCGCGACCGCGGGCTGCTGCTGCCCGCGTCGGCGCGCACCGTCGTCCTGCCCCGCGAGGTGGCGCTGCACCTGCGCGGCGGGCTCGCGCACCGCTCCGTGGAGCCGGTGGCCCCGGCGGTGCCGGCGCACCGCGAGCACCGTCCACAGGCTGTGGACGCGAACGCCGCCGGGCAGGCGCTGGCGGCGCTGTCCACCGTCGAGGAACTGGTCAAGTCCTGGGAGCACGCCGGTCCGCCGGTGCTGCGCGCGGGCGGGCTCTCCGTACGGGACCTCAAGCGGACCGCCGTCGCCCTCGACGGGACCGAGCCGCAGGCGGCGTTCTGGATCGAACTCGCCTACGCGGCCGGCCTGCTGGCCAGTGACGGCGAGGCCGACGAGCGCTACGCCCCCACCCCCGCCTTCGACGACTGGTGCGAACTGCCGCCCGCCGAGCGGTGGTCGGCCCTCGCGGCGGCCTGGCTGCCGGCCACCCGCACGCCCGGCCTGGTCGGCGAGCAGGACGCCAAGGGCCGCACCCTCTCCGCGCTGGGCCCCGAACTCGACCGCTCTGCCGCCCCCGAGGTGCGCCGGCGCGTCCTCACGCTCCTCGCCGACCTCCCCGAGGGCGGCGCCGCCGACCCGGACGCGGTCCTGGCCCGGCTGGCCTGGGAGCGTCCCGTACGCGGTACGAGCGAACTGCGCGCCCGCCTCGCGCGGTGGGTGCTGGCCGAGGCGGAGGTCCTCGGCGTCACCGGCCGGGGCGCGCTGTCCGGCCCGGGCCGCGCGCTCCTCGACCACCGCGACCCGGCGCCGCTGCTGGCTCCGCTCCTCCCCGAGCCCGTGGACCACGTCCTGCTCCAGGCCGACCTGACGGCGGTGGCCCCGGGCCCGCTGCGGCGGCCGCTCGCGGAGGTGCTGGCGGTCCTCGGCGAGGTGGAGTCGAAGGGCGGGGCGACCGTCTACCGCTTCACGCCCGGGTCGGTGCGCCGGGCCCTGGACGCCGGGCGGACCGCCGCCGACCTGCACGCCTTCCTCGCCGAGCACAGCATCACCCCGGTCCCGCAGCCCCTCGCGTACCTCATCGACGACGTCGCCCGGCGGCACGGGCACCTGCGGGTCGGGGCCGCGTCCTCGTACGTGCGCTGCGACGACGACGGCATGCTGAACGAGATCCTGGCCGACAAGCGCTCCGCCGGCCTGGGCCTGCGCCGCCTGGCCCCGACCGTACTGGCCGCGCAGGCCGACCCCACCGCCCTCCTCGACGGGCTGCGGGCGATGGGCTACGCCCCGGCCGCGGAATCCCGTACCGGCGACGTCCTGGTGGCCCGCGCCGACGCCCACCGCACCCCGGCGCGCCACGCCCCCGTCCCGGTCCCGGACGGCCCGCCGGTCCCGGACGAGACGTTGCTCGGCGCGGCCGTACGGGCGATCCGCGCGGGCGACGTGGCGGCGACGGCGGTCCGCAAGGAGCCCGCGTCGTCGTCGGCATCGGCATCCGTCGTCCCGGGCGAACTCCCGCGCACGAGCCCGGCGGAAACCCTGGCGACGGTCCAGGCGGCGGCCCTGACCGGCTCGGCGGTGTGGATCGGCTACGTGAACGCGGAGGGCGCGGCGAGCCAGCGGGTCATCGCCCCGGTCCGGGTGGAGGGCGGCTTCGTCACGGGCTACGACCACACGGCGGACGAGGTCCGCACGTACGCCCTGCACCGCATCACGGGCGTGGCCGAACTGGAGGAGGAGCACCTCTAGCCCGTGGCACCCACCCCCAGCACGATCCAGCCCCGCCGGCGTTTGAGGCGCGGGGGTCCGGGGGCAGCGCCCCCGGCAACGGCGCCGCACCCCCCCCCCCCCCCCCCCCCCGGGAAAACGCGGGGGGGCCGGCCCCACCCCCCCCCCCCCAAAAGCCCAGGCAAAACGGAACCC
>NZ_JBFBFP010000104.1:0-4406 GCF_040684275.1 Streptomyces sp. NPDC091371 | reverse complement strand
AGCCCCCCCCCCCCCCCCCCCCCCCCCCCCCCCCCCCCCCCGGGCCCCCCCCCCCCGGGCCCCGCCGCCCCCGCTTTTCGGGGACATCCGGGAGACCCTGATGCGCCATCGCCGCTATCCCTCGGACACCACCGACGCCGAGTGGGCCCTGCTCGAACCCCTGCTGCCCGTCCCGGCCTGGCAGACCGAGGCCGGCGGGGCCCCGGAGAAACACCCCAGACGGGAGATCGTCGACGCGATTCGCTACGTCGTCGACACAGGATGCAAATGGCGGGCCCTGCCGGCTGACTACCCGCCCTGGCGGACCGTCTGGGGATTCATGGCCCGCTGGGCCGCCTGCGGCGTCATCAACCAGATCCGCGATGCCCTCGCCGGGCGGATCCGCCGCGAGATGGGCAAAGGCCCCCGCGCGGTCGCCACCGTCATCGACTCCCAGTCCGTCAAGGCAGCCGAAACCGTCGGCAAGGACTCACGCGGCTACGACGCAGGCAA
Source organism: Streptomyces sp. NPDC091371 (assembly GCF_040684275.1). Classification (NCBI taxonomy): domain Bacteria; kingdom Bacillati; phylum Actinomycetota; class Actinomycetes; order Kitasatosporales; family Streptomycetaceae; genus Streptomyces; species Streptomyces sp. NPDC091371. The sequence goes on along the minus strand of NZ_JBFBFP010000104.1, from coordinate 3,914 downwards.
GAAAATCAACGGCCGCAAACGCCACCTCGTGGTCGACACCCGCGGCCTGCCCCTGCTCGTCATGGTCACCCCCGCCGACCTCCACGACAGCCACGCCGCCAAGGAAGTCCTATTCCGCCTCCGCCTCATGCACCCCGAGATCACCATCGTCTGGGCCGACTCCGCCTACGCGGGCAAGCTTGTGACCTGGGCGAAGGAGTACCTGAACCTGACGATCAAGACCGTCAGCAGACCCAAGGACGCCTCCGGCTTCGTCATCCTGCCCCGCCGCTGGGTCGTCGAACGAACCTGGTCCTGGATCATGCGAGCCCGCAGACATGCCCGCGACTACGAACGACTCATCCAGCACTCCGAAACCCTCATCACCTGGGCAGCCATCACCCTCATGACCCGCCGGATCACCAAGACACGCAAACCCCCCGAACGGTTCACACCCCTGCTCTGACCAGGCACATCAAATCCTCGCCCCCGCCCACACGACGTCAGCACCGCACCCCGCCACCACAGCACTTGTCATGGCAGCCTCACAAACAGGCAGTTAGGAATCACTGAACCGATGCGGTCCATGGCGCGGAACGGGTCCCGAACCGGTTCGAGACCGGCGCCCCAGCAGCGTTGCCGCCCACCGCGCGAGGCGACCACAGAATCGCCAACTACCCAGATTGTGACATGATCCGCCCCGTCATTCCCTAACGATCACCACAAGGGGTACACCCATGCGCATACGCGCGAAGATAGGCGGCAGCCTCGCCGCGTTCCTGCTTGCAGTGGCGGGCACGGTCGCCTTCGGCGGCACCGCCTACGCGGGCAGCAACGGGCAGCAGCTGCTGCTGCTGAACAACTCGGGTGCGGCGGGTTCGTTCAAGCTGGTGGGCTACGACCAGAACGGCAACCCGGTGTCGACCTGCAAGGCGACCACCGGCTGGAAGACGTGGTTCTCTGGCTGGTACTGGAAGGGCAGCTTGTCCTTCACGCCGTACTACTCCAGCGACTGCACGGGCGTGGCGCAGGAGTCGGGGCGTACCCAGTGGATTCCGGCGTCGTCGAGCAATGACTGGCAGGCAATTACGGACACCTCCACGACCTTCGGGGGGGCCACCCAGCAGATCGTCTTCTTCGACAACCAGCACATCGCGAACTCAGTGTGGGTGTCCGGTGAGAACCAGAACGGGCAGCAGGTGGGGCACTGCTGGACAACGCCGAGCTGGGAGAACTCGCTGAGCGGCTGGTGGTGGCGGTACGACGTGACGGTGCAGACGTTCTCCTCGTCGGACTGTTCGGGTGGGAGTAACGGCACGTCCAAGTCACGCTATGACGTGGGGCAGGCCGCCGGTGCGTGGTACGGGGTGAACAACTAGCCTGCCTCGTTCGGCCGATAATCGGCGTGGCCGGAAATAGCTCGGTGAGCGCGATGTGGAACATCGTCTGCTCCTTTGGTGAAGGCTCTCATCCCCTCTGCTTGCGCGAGAGGGATGAGAGCCTTCACCTGCATTGTGCGACGTCCCGTGACCCCTATCTCTGGCCACAGTCGGTGGCCGCGAGCCTTCTTGGGCTGACGGTGGTCTTGTTGGCCTAGCTCGGGAGCAAGCCGGATCAGGTGAGGCTCCGAGTTCAGAAACAGGTACTAAGCTTGTCGTTTAACCGGCGTGCCGGAGCCTGGCCTGCTGTCCGGTGGGGATGAATGCGGCCACGTAGTCCTCGAACCCTTCATGTAGGCCCCATTCCTCGCGGGCCATGGCGGCTTCGTGTCTAGCTCGGGAGTCTTGGCGGCCTTTGGCGTAGACGTGGACGGTGTAGATCGTGGCCGGGTCGAGTTGCAGGGCTTGGTCGTCCCCGTGGCCACCTGTAAGCCAGCCCGCAGCGGGTGCGGCAGGGCCGGTGGTGGGTCCAAAGATGCCCATCCGCCCGCCGGAAACCGGCTGGTAGGGCCGCATGCCGAGCAACTGCCATTGCTCCGGCTGTTGGACCGGTGCGACGTCGGTGAGGATGAGGGTCACCCAGGCGTCGTGGGACTGGACGCGGCTGACGATGGTGAGCTGGCCGGGGGTGATGATCACAGGTTCGTCAGTGCGGAAGTCCGGTATCTGGTCGACACCCTCCAACGCAGTCTCGATGTGCTCGCTGATGTGGAAGTGCGAGTACTCGATGCTGACAACGCCGCTGACTATGTCCATCTCCGAACCGTATGTGGTCACCGCACTGGAGTGAGCTGAGCTTGCCTAAGCCGTGATGCGTCTGGGTTTGGTGCCCTGCTTGTGGTGGCCTGGGCGTGAGTATGGTTCGCCGGTTTTGAGGACTCGTCCGACGTCATGAACGACAGCCCGGCTGCGGTTCTTGGATCCGAGCGGGCGTCCGGGGCCGGGCTTGGCGGGTTTGGGTGCACCAGCTGGCAGAGGGCACTTCGCCCGGAGGTTCCTGAACCCGCGCCGGACTCGGGCGGGCGTGAGCTTGTTCGGTGCGGCGGCTCTCTCCCAGGGCCTCCGCAGGTCGGCGGCGAGAGGACGGGCGAGTCGAAGCTGGGCATGGGCGGCGATGATCAGCCAGGTCCAGCGATCCGCCGCCTCGGGGATACGGAGTTTGGGGCGAGTCCAGCCGAGTGTCTGCTTGAGCAGGCGGAATGTGTGCTCCAAGTCGAAGCGGCGAAGGAACGCCTGCCAAAGCCGGTCGACATCGGTCGCGCTCGCGTCAATGCCGGACCACCACAGCCAGACCGGCTTGGGCTCGCTGCCCGTGGGCAGGCGATCGACCTTGAGGCGGATCACGGTGCCCTCGATGATCGGCAGCTCAGCGCCGTGGGAGAGCCAGGCCGCCCGACGGGTCAGCCTCGGGTGGAGCCGGTCGAAGGCGGTGGCCACCGCCTTCCCATACCGCTCGGTGGCCGTGACCGTCTGGACGTCCGGCTCGCCCCAGGTGTCAGGCTGACCGAAGACGAACTCGCCGCCGTGCTTGGGCGGCCGGCCGCCTTTCGGGTCGTAGACCCTCGGTGGGGTCGGACGGCGCATCACACGGTCCGACCTCAGCCTGCCCAGCAGTTCCAACGGCAGATCCCCCAGCAGGAACGACAGGCGCTGGACGTCGTAACCAGCGTCCAGGACGAGGAGGATGTCGAGGTCACCTGGCTTCCACTGCCCTGCAGCCACCAGACGCTCGGCGACTTCGCGGATCTGGACGGCGGTGACGGCCGCGACATCGGCACCTGGTTCCAAGCGGACCGCGTCCAGCAGGGCGGTCCAGGAGGTGCGGCCCACCTCCAGCGCCGCGACGATCGAGTACGGCCAGCCCGGGATCATCCGGTGCTCGTTCTTCCCGCGGCCATAGGTGTGGCAGAACGAGCGGTCAGGCGAGGTGTTCGCGTCCGGCCGCAGCCACGGGCTGACATCCGCGGCCAAGACCAGCCGCCCGTCCGTGGCCCTCGGCAGTGGCAGGCCGACCAGTGTTCTTCGAAGGCGGCCGACGTCGATCCGGCCCCGATTGAGCCCGGCATAGAGGGCACCGTGGCCGCGACGGTGTTCGGGTGCGAGCGCGAGGTCGACCAGAGTCCGCACCGGTCCATCGGCGCAGAGGACCGCATCCGTGAGCTCGAACAGTTCGTCGCCACGAGTGGTCAGACATGAGTAGAAGTCGGCCCGGAAGCATGACAGTTCAGCGAGCGCGTCCCGCTTGGGCACCTGGAGGAGCAGACTCATGTCCATGGCCTTCGTACTGGTCACATGCCTGATTCGATACGGCACACAATCGCGCGAAGGCCGCCCACGTACCCGGTGAACTGCACAAACCCGGGTCAAGTTCGAGACGCCGTTCGACGCCGGACGTTAAACGCAATGCCGTTGACTTAGGGGTCTGATGGGGGTGCGACGGCCGCGATGACCTGCAGGGTTTCTGCCGGACGGCGGGTTGGCTGTGGTGGTCGTGGC
>NZ_JBFBFP010000103.1:0-4436 GCF_040684275.1 Streptomyces sp. NPDC091371 | reverse complement strand
CCCGCTCTTCCTATCTGTTGCCGGGGGCTCTGCCCCCGGACCCCCGCTCCTCAAACGCCGGAGGGGCTGGGTTTTCGCCGGACGGCAGCAGCCGAATCCAGCCCCTCCGGCGTTTGAGGAGCGGGCTCTGGGGCGGAGCCCCAGGTCTTTGAGCCGCGCCCCCGGGAGGGGAGGGGGCGCGGCCACGGTCAGGGTGACGGGGACGGCGACGGGGACGGCTTCGGCGCGGGCTTCGACACCGGCTTCACCACCGGGTTCGGCTTCGGGAGGTCCGGGGCCACCCACGGCGTGGTCGGGAGGATGTTCTCCGGGCCCCCCGGCGGCGGCGCGGCGATCGCCGCCAGGGCCTCCTTCGCCAGCGGACTCCGCAGCGGGGAGAAGCCCGGGTTGGTGCGCAGGGCCTCCTGCAAGTGGCGCCGCGTCGCCGCCTCGTCGCCGACGCCCCGCTCGATCATCGCCCGGTGGTACGAGAACTCCGCGCTCCGCAGCCCGGTGTCCGTCGCCTTCTTCGCGTACTCCAGCGCCGCCACGTCGTCGCCCGCCTTGTGCAGCGCCCACCCCAGCGCGTCCGCGACCTGCACGCTCTTGTGCCGCGACCACTCCTCCGAGAGCCGCCGCACCGCCGCCGCCGGATCGCCGTGGTCCGCCTCGTACAGGCCCAGCACCACGTCGTCGTCGACCCCGTTCGTGCCGTCGCGGGCCGCCAGCCCGCCCAGCATGTCGTACGCCTCCCGCGCCTCCTCCCCGCGCCCCAGCGACTCCAGCAGCTCGCCGAGCTCCCGCGCCACCTGCGGCACCGGCGCCCGCCCCAGCGCCAGCCGGTAGTCCCGGACCGCCTCCCCGCCCCGCCCCAGCGCGGCCAGCGCGCGCGCCCGGCCGCCCATGGCCTGGGCCTGCGCCGGGTCGGCCCGCAGGGCGCCCTCGTAGTAGCCCAGGGCCTCCTCCGTCTCGCCCCGCTCCCAGGACAGCTCCCCGAGCCGGAACAGCGCGTACGCCTTCTCCGCCGGGGCCTTCGCATCGCCCGCGGCCTGCTCCATCGCCACCGCCGCGTCCTCGCGCCAGCCGCGGTCCCGGTACACCTGCGAGGCCCTCACGTACGCCGCCAGGCCCGGCCGCAGCTCCAGCAGCCGCTCCATCGCCCGCTGCGCGCCCTTGTAGTCGCCGAGCCCCGAGTACGCGTCCACGAGCACCGGGTACGCCGTCCACCGCTGCGGCGCCTGCGCCCGTACGAGCTCGCCCCACTTCTTCCCGGTGCCGAAGTCCCGCCGGGCGTTGGCGAGGCTGCCCATGCCCGTCATCGCGTCGAAGTTGCCCTTCTCGGCCGGGCGGAGCTCCAGCGACCGCTTCAGCGCCTTCTCCGCCTTCGGGTACCAGCCCGAATCGGCCGTGCGCCGCGCCTGCTCCAGATAGGCCGCGCCCAGCACGGCCCACGACGCCTCGTCGTCGGCGTGCTTGGCGAGCCACTTCTCCCGGTCCGCGACCAGCGCCGTCAGGTCCACCGCCGCCACGGGCGCGCCCATGCCGACCGCCGACGCGGCCCGCTCGCTCGGCCCCGGCGGGCGGGCGTCGTCACCCGTCCGGGCCGGCCTGATCAGCAGGGCCCCGGCGATCAGGACCACCGCGACCGCGGCCGCCACGAGCGTCTTGCGGCCGGTGAAGGTCACGGGCGGCGCCGGCTGCTGTGCTTCCTCGACGATGTCCATACGCTCCATGGAGTCACTGTGCGTCAATATGAAGATCCCGCCGCGGTGTCCGAAGAGGGTCGTCGGCGTGTTCACACCGATGGCCCCGACTGCCACTCTGGTCACATGGACGACCTCTACGCGCGCCTGCTGGACGGACTCCCCGCCGAGGCCCTGCTCACCGACCCGCAGGTGACCGCCTCCTACGCCACCGACATGGCCAGCTTCTGCCCGGCGGGCGAGCCCGCCGCCGTCGTCCTGCCCCGGACCGTGGAGCAGGTCCAGCACGCCATGCGCACCGCCACCGCCCTACGGATCCCCGTCGTCCCGCAGGGCGCCCGTACGGGCCTCTCCGGCGGCGCCAACGCCTCCGACGGCTGCATCGTGCTCTCGCTCGTCAAGATGGACCGGATCCTGGAGATCAGCCCCGTCGACCGGATCGCCGTCGTGGAACCGGGCGTCGTCAACGCCGTCCTCTCCCGCGCCGTCGCCGAACAGGGCCTGTACTACCCGCCCGACCCCTCCAGTTGGGAGCAGTGCACCATCGGCGGCAACATCGGCACCGCCTCCGGAGGCCTGTGCTGCGTCAAGTACGGCGTCACCGCCGAGTACGTGCTCGGCCTCGACGTGGTCCTGGCCGACGGACGCCTCCTGCGCACCGGCCGCCGCACCGCCAAGGGCGTCGCCGGCTACGACCTCACCCGCCTCTTCGTCGGCTCCGAAGGCAGCCTCGGCATCGTCGTCCAGGCCGTCCTCGCGCTCCGCCCGGCCCCGCCCCGGCAGCTCGCGCTGGCCGCCGAGTTCCCCTCCGTCGCGGCCGCCTGCGAGGCCGTCTGCGCCGTCATGGAGGCCGGGCTGACGCCGTCCCTCCTGGAACTGATGGACCGTACGACCGTCCGCGCCGTCAACGCGCTCGGCAAGATGGGCCTCCCCGAATCCACCGAGGCCCTCCTCCTCGCGGCCTTCGACACCCCGCACGCCCCCGAGGACCTCGCGGCCGTCGCCGACCTGTGCACGGCCGCCGGGGCCACCGACGTCGTGCCCGCCGAGGACGAGGCGGAGTCCGAACTGCTCCTCCAGGCCCGCCGGATGGCCTTCCCCGGACTGGAGGCCCTGAGGCCGGCCACGATGATCGACGACGTGTGCGTACCGCGCTCGCGGCTCGCGGAGATGCTGGACGGCACGGCCGCCATCGCCCGCGCGCACGACCTGCTCATCGGGGTCTGCGCGCACGCGGGCGACGGCAACACCCACCCGATCGTCTGCTTCGACCCCGCCGACGAGGACGAGACGCGCCGGGCCCGCGAGTCCTTCGGCGAGATCATGGCCCTCGGCCTGTCCCTCGACGGCACGATCACCGGCGAGCACGGCATCGGGGTGCTCAAAAAGGAGTGGCTGGCCCGGGAACTCGGCCCGGTCGGCCTGGAAATGCAGCGGGCGGTCAAGTCCGCCTTCGACCCCCTGAACCTCCTCAACCCGGGCAAACTCTTCTGACGGCGTCACAGCTCACCGTCCGACTCGTCCGAGGGCCACGGATCGCGCAGCCACAACTCATCCGCCGGCGTCGGGGCGAGCAGCTCGGCCAGCGCGTCGTCCAGCCCCAGCCGCTCGGCCTCGGTGCCGGGCGGCACGACGCGCAGGGTCCGCTCCAGCCAGGCCGAGACCGACGCGGCGGGGGCCTCCAGCAGCGCGTCCCCGTCGGGTGAGCTGAGCGCCATGCAGAGCACGGACGCGTTGTCGACCTTGGTCGGCCAGATCCGTACGTCCCCGTGACCGCACGGCCGGAACACCCCCTCGACCAGCAGCTCGCGGGCGAAGGTCCAGTTCACCGGGGTGCTGGAGCCGGTGTGGAAGGTGATGTGCACGGCGTACGGGTCGTCCGTGAGGTAGAGGAGCCGGGCGGGCACGGGGAGGGAACGCTCGGGGGACAGGACCAGCTTCAGTTCCAGCTCGCGCTCGATGACGGGGTGGTGGTGCATGACGGCCTCACTTCGCGGTGTCGCTGTGGGACCGGGATCTGGCCCCACACCGGGAGAGAGCGCCGAAGTCCCCACCCATGACGCGACTTCCGCGGATTGGCCGGATTCTGTCGGCTGACCGAAACTCGCCTTCGCCCGAAGGTTTGGATTCTCCCGTTACCACCCATGCCGCACAGGGGTTCTTGGCTATGGTCCTCCCTTGCGCAAGCCTCAAGCCACGAACGGAGTTGGGGACATTGACGGCCTCCCCTGGTGACGGAGAGCACGTGGCCCGAGAGGGTTACTACCCCGATCCGTCCATCCCCGGGTTCGTCCGGTACTGGAACGGCCTGTCCTGGGTACCGGGTACGAGCCGCCCCGCCGAACCGGCGGCGTGGCAGGCCGACCCGGTCCACCAGGAGGGCTTCGGCGGCCCGCGCGACCGCCGCGTCTCATGGGGCAGCGAACCGAACCCGGACCGCCCGGGCATCTCCCTGGTCCGCCCCCAGGAACCGGCCGGCGGCACGGGCGACGACCGGTTCCGACGGGGACGGGCGGGCGGCGGGGCGTCCCCGCAGGACGGCGAACACATCCCCGCCCCCGCCAGCCCTGCCGAGGAGGACCGGTTCCGACGGGGACGGGTGGGCGGCGGGGCGTCCCCGCAGGACGGCGGACACGACGCGGCCCCCGGCCCCGCCGACGCCGAGGAGGACCGGTTCCGACGGGGACGGGTGGGCGGTGGGGCGTCCCCGCAGGACGCCGAACTGGGCCACCCTCGGCCCTCCGACCCCTGGAA
>NZ_JBFBFP010000102.1:0-4596 GCF_040684275.1 Streptomyces sp. NPDC091371 | reverse complement strand
CTTCTCTGCACCAAATCAAGCAGGGAACCCTTCGAGGTCTCGCTTGGTGCCGGAACTAGTCGAGAGAGCAATCACTGAGATGCGGCGAAGGCCGGGACGAAGATTTCTGCGTCCCGGCCTTCGCACTGCCCTCACAGAACTGGCGGAGTGGTCGGCGGCGAGCCAACGGAAGGCGCGGGCTGGGGTGCCGCACCAGTCAGATTCTGCCGAAGACCACGAAACGCGCCCGTGACCGCCGAACCGACGAGGTTCGCCTCCGAGGCGGTGACGGGCCGGCCGAGGAACTTGCCAACCACCACCAGGCTCAGGACAGCGAGAACGACTGCGATCCACTCCTGCCCGTTCTGTGCCAGCCAGACGGTGGCGCCAAGCAGGGCGAGCAGGGCGAAGAAGCCCATCACGGTCTCGAAACGCTGCCGCTTCCAATCATCTGCCCGTTGCAGTCGCTCGTGCTTGCGCTGCTGCTCAGCGTTCCAGGCCTCCAGGAGTGCGGCCTGGTCGGGACCGTCCAGATCGGCCCGCCGCATCAGGAGCTCGTAGAAGTCCCGAAGTTCTTGATCTCCACGGTCTCGGTTCACCGGCCCGACCCCCCGAGTCGGCCCAGGTCACGCGGGGCCTCCCCGGCCCGCAGACCACGAGCCAGCTCGACGATGATCCCTCGCTGCCGACTGCGGGCAGCCTCTCGCCGCCCGATCCGCAACGCCAAAAACCCGCGTGCCACTGCGCTGACGACCGCGCCGGTCGTGGCTCCGGTGACAAGGACATCAAGCATGGACGACACTAACTCACCCCCCATATATGCCTGTTGGTGCGGGACTGACCGCCCCCTCACCAGTAGAGCACGACCCTCCGACATCGCTCCCGAATCGCCGGTCGCCAGGCCTGGGATGCGGCGACGCTCACCCGTTCGAGTGACGGGGGCCGGGCATGCCGAGCAAAACGGTAGTTCTGCGGGCGCCCCGGGCTGCGTCGGCCTGTTTGGTGCGGACGAAGGTCAAGGTCATGTCGATGCCCTCAATCTCGCCAAGCCACTGTTCCTCCTCGGCCCGCTTGCGGCGGAGGATCAGGTCCTTCTCGATCTCGGCCAGCCGCGGCAGCATCTTGGGGTTGACCTGCAGCATCGGGCATCGGATGCAGGCGTGTTCATGCTGACAGGGTGATCCGTAAGGGCGAGCACAGTTCCCGAGCTCGACCTTGCGCTTGTCGAAGTGCTCCTCAAACTCGTCCCACTCCTCGGCGGTGACGTCGACGTACTCGCCCTCGGGCCGCAGGGCCCGGCGGTGGTTCAGGAACTTCTGGTAGTGCTGGACGATGTCCTCGGCGAAGACCGCGACGTAGCCCTGCGTGGTCTGGAGATTCAGGTGCCCGAGCAGGGCCGCGCCGATGTGGATCGGCAGTCCGCCGTTGACGATCTCGGTGGCGAAGAGCCGGCGGAAATCGTGCGGGGTGAACTTTGTGCCGGCGAACGCCGGGTTGCTCGCCGCGATCTCTTCGCAGCTCCGGCCGATCATGTGGAGGACGGTGCCGGGGGCGATGACGCCGCGGACGGTCCCGAGCTGCCGCTGGAAGAGAAACGGCATGGGCTCTGACCAGGTCTTTTCGTGCGGGTCGTAGCGGGTCAGCAGCGGGATCGCCTGCCCGCCGCGGGTCTGGCGCCGGATGATCTGGGCGACCGCGTGGAACAACTCGGCGGACATCGGGATGACCCGCTCGCGCTCGCTCTTCGACGGAGCGACGACCAGCAGGGCGATGACCTCGCCGTTCGGCCGCTCGTATTGCCGGATGCTGAGGTGGCTCAGCTCCGCGAGCTCCTCGACCCGGATCCCGCTGTGCCGCAGGACCTCGACGGCCGTCCACTCCCAGAACGCCGCCTCCTCCGCCATCGACACGTGCGTCAGCTCACCCGTCGCCTCGTCGATCACCCGGACGGTCGGCTCGGCCAGGATCTTCGCCCGCCGGCGGTCCTCACGTGAGTCGGTCCGCCGGTAGCGGCGGCCGTCGTGCTCGAACGCGCCGCCCAGCGGGACCGGCTCGGCGGCCGCCAGCAGGGCGGCCAGCCGCTCGTGACGCTCCTCGACGTGCCGGACCAGGACGGGCAGCAGGGGCTGCCGGACCCGGGTGCGGTCGGCCATCCGCCGGTTGATCTCCCGCCGGCGCTTGCCGAACCCCTTCAGGTCCCGCGGCAGGACCGGGCAGGGAGCCACCCAGTGGGCCCACCGCTCGGGCTCGGCGACGGCCCAGCTGTGCAGGTCGACATAGAGGCCGCGGACCGCCAGCAGAACGGATGCGGTGTCCTGGCGGAGCCGGCTGCGGTCGGCCTTGCCGTCCTTGCGCCAGAACTGGATCTCCGCCCGCCACTGGTCGTAGACCTCCGGGCTGAGGTTCAGGTCCTTCTGGCCGGGGTTGAGCTCCACGATCACCGACCAGAACAGGCTCGCCAGCTGGCGGGCGAGTCCTTCGACGGTGATGTAGTCGGTGTCCGACCTCCGCCGGGTCAGGTAGTCGATCAGCAGCTGCCGGACGTCCTGGTTCTTGATCGCGTAGCGGTCGACGAGCTCCTCGATCGTCCGCTGGCCGTCGTAGATGAACGTCCGCAAGGTCGGCGGCGATCCCGGCGGGAAGTGCCCCATCTTGTGGAGGATCTCCCAGGCGCCCAGGGCCGCGAAGCGGGTGGTGTCCTTGTTCGCGCCGTGGGTGACGCCCAGGCGCTTGTTCTCCAGCGAGTAGTGCAGCAGGGCCGACTGCGTCAGGTCCTCAAGGGCGATGCCCTGGGTGGTCAACGCGCAGGTCACGTCGAACTTCGCCCGGTGTCGGTGCACCGCCGTCAGCTTGTGCTCGGAGTCGACCATCCTGAAGAACTCATCCAGGCCAGGGTCCTTCTGGACCTGCCGGAACGGGTCGGCGTAGTCGATGAACTTGTTGGCCCGGAACCCCGAAAGGGAGGGCTGGATGATCCTCGCGGCGAATGCCATCCGCAACGCGGACGTCAGGTTGCTCCTGTCGTAGTGGACGTCCGGACGACCCAGGATGCCGACCGGTTGGGCATTCTCGTCGTCGAACCCGCTGGCCTCCCATCGCTCCTGCCAGGTCTCCCCCGGCAGCGTGGCCAGGTGCCCGAACAGCATCCGAACCCCAGCCCGGCGCTTCTCCGCCCCGGACCGTGTCTGCCCGGGCCAGACATGCCGGGCAAGAGCACACAGTTCGACGACCCCGGCCCGCGAAAGGTCCCCGAACGGCGCCGGCGGCTTCTCAGGCCGCGGTGCCGGGGCCGCCTTCGTCGCCGCCCTAGTGAACCGCGACGGCTCCTTCGCCCGGTGCGTCTCCTCGTAGTTCTGGCGCCGGTTGCGGACCGTATAGGTCTCCACCGTCGTGCGGCTAGGCACCGAACACCGCCTTGACGTCCTCGGGGTCGTAGCCGGGTGCGAAGGACCGCTGGACCCGCGGCCGGTTGTAGTGGGCCTGCAAGGCGTCGAAGAGGTCTTCGACCCGTGCGTTCAGGTAGCGGCCCGTGGTCGCCAGATCGGTGTGTCGCAGGATCGCGCGGACTTGGGCGAGCGTGAGGTTCGGGTCGTTCGCCATCCGGGTCGCGGCGGTGTGCCGCAGGTCGTGCAGCGTCCAGTTCGTGCGGAGTTTGTCGTTCACCCGCTGGATCACCCGCCGCATCGCCCAGTAGGTCAGTGGCCGGTCCGGGCCCCGCCGGGTGCGAAGGACCGGCTGGTCGGCCGGCGGCAGCCCGATGTGGTCGAGGTAGGCGGCCAGGACGGTCAGGGCCTGCGGACTGGCCGGGATGGCCTCGCGATCGTCCGTGCCCTTGGTGACCACCCAGATCAGCTGCTTGGGCCAGTTGATGTCTCCCGGCGTCACTCCGAGGAGTTCGCTGGCCCGCGAGCCGCTGGAGACGTAGAGCAGGACGGCCGCCCGGTCCCGGTCGCAGGTCAGGCCGGCGAAGAACTCGTCCCACATCGCGTCCGGAATCGAGCGCGGATCGGACCTGCGGACCTTCTGGCGGAGCCGTGCCCGGCGGAACGGCTGGACCTCGCCATCCGGAGCCCGGTGGGCCAGGGCCCGGCGCATGGCCAGCGACTCCGGCACCGGGTTGACCAGCGGACCCCGGTTGTAGTGCCGGTGGTAGGCGTAGAAGCCGCTGACCACAGTCAGGCAGTGGTTGATCGTCGAGGGCGCGTAACCCGCCCGGAGGTAGGGCTTGCCGGTCCTCGGGTTGACCGACCCGGGCCGCGGTGCGTCCGGGTTGCTGCGGCGGCGCTGCGGGTTCGGGGCGATGCGGAGCCATCCGACCAGCGCGGACGCGTCCGCCTCGGTGGCCCGGTCCCAGGGAACCTCCAGGAACCACAGCAGCCGGTGCCAGCGAAGCAGGTCGTAGGCGTAGCTCTTCGCGGTCGGCGGACGGTTGTCGTCCAGCATCAGGCCGCGGAGGTACGGGACGACGGGGGCGACGACGGTCTCGTCAGGGCCGACGACGGCGTACCAGGGAATGGTTTCCAGCTCGATCACTGAACCGATGCGGGGCACGTCGGCCCGGCCCTCGATCAGCTCGTGGCGTAGGTCTAACAGAGTCATTGGTGCAGTTAACACACC
>NZ_JBFBFP010000101.1:0-4721 GCF_040684275.1 Streptomyces sp. NPDC091371 | reverse complement strand
ATCGGCGCCCTCAAGTACCCGCACGAGCTGAGGAGGCTGCTGAGCGAGGACTCCGCCGACCTGCGCGAGGCGATCGGCTCGGACGAGAGCTTCCCCGTCGCCCAGGTCCTGCGCGCCGCCACCCGCCACCGCACCATGCGCCGCAGTCTCGTTCGGGACAGGAGCAGCCGACGGACGGCGGGACAGTTCTCCGGCGCGAATCCGGAGGCCGCGGAGATCCTCCACGACAGTCCGGGTGTCGCCTACTTCTTCACGTTCACCGACCTCGTGGATGCGGTTCTCAAGGTCGCCGGTGTACCGGGTCTGTGGGAGCACGCGAAGAACAACGCCCGTGTGCTCTCCGCCATCCACAAGGACCTGGACGTGGTGGACGTCCTCAGCGCGGAGCAGATGGCACTGTCCGCCCTGATGGCGGACGACGGGGCACTGCTCCAATTGGTCCGGCGGTTCCGCAACATCAGCAATGCGATGGACGAGGATCCGGCAATCCTCTTCCGTGCCGCGGGTCTGGGCAGGATGTTCCACGTGATGGCGGATTCCGCCGCCGCCACGGACCCGGACGCGATGACGGTGAGCATCGACGGCTGGGCGCGGTTCCTTTCGGACGGCGACCTCCTGGAGGCCCTCGCCGGGGAAGAGAACACCGGCCTGCACAGGGCGTTCGGCGCGGCGCCCGATCTGCTGGTCTCGGCCATGCGGCGGCCGGCCTTCCGTGATGCCTTCATCAGCGATCCCGCACGTTTCGCCCGCCACGTGCAGGACATCGACGCGCTGCGCGCGGAGATCGAGGGGGTCGGTGAGTTCGGTTTCACCGAAGAGGGCTGGAGGCTCCTTCCGGAGGACCGCGAGATCCTGGACCTCGTGCTCGGCACCGCCCAGGAGGGCCGGGCCGTACTCGAAGGGATGTGGACGGGAGAGGACGATGCCCCGCGCCGCCGCGCCGGCCACCTCGCCCGCCTCGAGGAGACCCATCTCGCCTTCGAGGAGATCCCCGGTCTGCGGGAGGCCGCCGCCGACAGCGTCGCGCTCCGCCACCTCCTGATGGCGAGCCCGGAGTTCACGTCCACGCTGCGGCTGCGCCCCGAACTCCTGCCCCTGGTCCTGGACTCCGTCGACGTCCGCAGGACACTGGCGGCGGATCCGCGCTTCACGGCGGCCCTCGGGAGCAACGGACAGCTGTACAACGCCTATATGTCCAGCGACTACCTGCGCGGAATGGTAGTGAGGGACATCCCGGTCAGAAAGGCCATGGGCGACAACCGCCACATGTGGCGGCTGCCGGACTCCGACCCCATGCTGGACCTCCTGGCGCTCGTTCCGATCTCCTTGCCGATCGTGGGAGCCAGCGAGGCACTGGCCAAGGCCGCGTTCGAGGTTCCCGGGGTCCTCTCGACCCTGGACCAGGCTCCGGAGCTCTTCGAGCAGTTCCGGGAGATCCTCGGGGATCACGCCCCGCACCGGGTCGACCATGTGAACGTGGTCGTCAGGGCCGTCCTGACCGGGGGGCTGGACTCGCTGACCGTGGCGACCGAGGACCCGGGCATCGTACGGGTGCTCGCGAGTTCGCCCGTGGTGGCCCGGGCGCTGGGCGATCAGCCGAGTGTCCTGCCGACGGGTGAGTCTTTCCGGGCGCTGCTGGGCGACGCGGAGCTCGTGGCGTCCCTGGAGGCGAACGAGGCGGCCGCCCGGCAGATCCTGGGCCGGACCGACCTGGCGCTCAGCGTGCTCAACCATCCGCGGCTCGTCACCGCCGTCGCCGAAGTACCGGGGCTGGCGGCCCTGCTCGACGACAACGCGGCCGTATCCGCCCTGATCCTCAAGTACCCCGAGCTGATCGAGGACTTCCTGGCTCACCCGACGGCGGTGCCCACGCTGCGGGGCCGTGCCGACCTGGTGTCCGCCCTGTGGGCCGGCCCCGAGCTGGTCACCGAGTTGTCCGAACAGCCGAAGCTGTGGGAGCTGCTGCGTGCCCAGCGCGTGCTGGTGCAGGACGCCGCCGCGCGCGACAGCCTGTGGCAGGTGCTGGTGGCCCAGCCCGGTTTGGTGGACGCCGTCCTCGGCCGCCGGCCCGCCCTGCGGCGGTTCGCCGGCCGGCGCGGGCTCCAGCGGGCCCTGCAGTCCTCGCGGGTGGTCCTCACCGCGGAGCAGGCGGGAAGGCTGCTCGACAGCGAAGGCCTCGTAGCGCTACTCGACGGTCAGCCCGAGGTGGCGAAGACCGTCCTCGGTGACGCCCCTCTCCTGGCCTACGCTCTGGAGACCTCGGGATTCGCCCGGGAGCTCCGGGCACTCACCGGTTCCCGCCGCTCGGTCGCCACACTGGTCGAGGGCGGCCCCGACGCGATCCGGGAGGCCGTCGCCGAGCGGATCACCGCGAAGGCGGATACCCCCGATGTCGCGGAGGCGCGTACCACCCCCGCGCTTTGGGAAGCATCGGTACCGGCGACCACCGTGACCGCCGAGGGCACGGTGTCCCCGCCCGTGCGCGGCGGCGATGACACAGGGGTGGCGGATGCCGCGGTGGACGGCGGGTCGGATGGGGCCGCGGATGCCGCCGCCTGGCAGGATCCGGAGATCGCCGCCTGGGTCGCGAATACACCGGGAGTCTCCGAGAGCCTGGCCGCCCACCCCGAGCTGGAGGGGCTGCTCTTCTATTCGCCGGGTCTGTTCGACGCGGTGGAGCGGCGCCCCGAGACGCTGCCGCAGTACGCGCTCGAAACGTTCGCCGCTTCGCATCCGCTGTCGTGGGATTTCGAGTCGGATTTCCAGTCGTACCGGGATTCGCTGGATGTGATGCCTCCGGGTGAGGAGGGGTACCAGGCGGTCAAGGACGCCACGCGGGGTGTGTGGCAGGGCATGAGGTCCGTTCAGCTGGCGGCCGAGGAGGCGCGGCTGTCGGAGATCCGGGAGCGGTTGGAGCGGTTCAAGGCGATCGACCGGTCGACGTGGGAGCACAGTGGCCGTGTGGTGTACGGGAACAAGGAAGGCGCGTCCTGGTTCTCGGATTTCACCACCGAGGTGGAGCGGGTGGCGCACGGCACGAGCCTGCAGGAAGGGCGGGTCGCGCTGAACACGGCGTTGCACGCGCACGCCGACGGCGGTACGAAGGGCATCTCCTTCGCGTACGTGCTGAATCCCGAGGACGGCCAGGTTGACGCGCTGGTCTATGCGCGCAGTACGCGGCGGCCGCGCCATGGGAACGACTACCGGTGGGACGGGCACGGTGGCAAGGCGATCGCGGGGCCGCTGGGGACCGCCCTGGTGGAGGACTTGCCGCAGTTCACGGACTCCGCCGAGCTGGCCGCGAAGCTGCGCGAGCCGGGCGGTGTGACGGCCGTGGTGGAGGGCTTGCGGCGTGGGCCGGCGGCTGCCACCACCGGCACGGTCGGCGGGGTCGAGTCGGAGGCCGTGCGGCCGGTGACCGTCGACGGCGTACAGGACGACGGGGCCGACACGGGCTTCGACGCGGACAAGTTCGATGCGCAGTGGCGCAGGATCGGCCACAGCAAGAGAAACCGGGATGACAGGGACGCTGCGGTCGATCGTGCCCGGGTGATGTTCTCCCGGGTACGTCACCTGCGGCCGGCGCTGGACACGACGTCTCCATACGTGACGCTGACGCCCGAGGAGCAAGTGGTGCGCCGGGTGGCGTACTTCATGCTCACCGACGGCCTCGGCGACAACGACGTGGCGGCCGAAGCGGTCCTGGAGGGCCTCCTGACGGGCTTGCCCGAAGCGGCGCCGGACCCGCTCCGACGGATCGGCGGCGCGAAGAAGACAGCCAAGAAGGCCGCGAAGAAGGCGGCGAAGAAGGCGCAGTCCGCCGTGCGGCCGCCGAGGGCCTCGACGTCCTCGGCCAACCAGGCCTCGGGGTCCGGGAGTTCGTCCAGCCTTCCGGCTCCCGTACTCAACGCGGAGGAGGCGCGGCGGCTCGCGGAGCGGGCCGTGCGGCGCTGGGACGAGGAACACCCGCCACGGGTGCCCTCGCCGGACGCGGAGACCGCGCGATCGATCACCGCCCCCGTCGCCCGTCACCTCGTGACCCACGCGGCGGTGATCCCCCCGGGGCTGGGCACGGAGGTGGCCGACTACCTGGTCGCCCTGCGGAACGAGGGCGTACGGGAGGTGCCCCTGCCGGCGCTGCGGGAACTGGTGCGCCACCCCGACGTGCTGGTGGCGGCCTCCAACTCGGGCCCGGCGGCGCAGCTGCTGGCCGCCCACCCGGTGCTGCCGGGACTGCTGTCGACGCGCCCGCGGCTCCTGGCGCACCTCACGGATCCGGACGATACGGACTCCGCCCAGATCCTGGTGAGACGGAAGGACGCGACGGACGTCCTGTTCTCGAGGCCGCTGCTGCTCGACACCATGGAATCGGACAGGGGCTTCCAGTCCGACGCGATCCGGCACCTGCCCCTCGTCGTGGCCTTCCCGGACCGGATCGACATCCTTCGGGAGTTCTTCGCGGACTATCGCGCGGCCGGCCGGCTGGTCGCCGAGGAGAATCCGGTGTTCCGTGAGTTCCTGAAGACCCAGGGGGAGGGGGAGCGCCGGTCCGCCCTCGCGAAGCTCGACGACAACATCGACTTGTCGATGGCGGTCATCGACCACAAGGAAGCTCTGCCCAATCCTGCTGCCTATCGGAGGCTTTTCGGGAACGCGGGGTTGTTGTCGGCGTTGGGCAGGCATCCGCGGCAGGCCAGGACGGTGTTGGCGGTTCCGGGGAT
>NZ_JBFBFP010000100.1:0-5736 GCF_040684275.1 Streptomyces sp. NPDC091371 | reverse complement strand
GGGGCGGGTCGCTCGGCGTCTCCCCCCCCCTCCCCCCCCTCCCCCCCCGGGGTGGGGTGCCGGCGGGGGGTCTGTCGGGGGGGGGCTCTTATTACCCCCCCCCCCCCCCCCCCCCGCCGCGGTGGTTTCGTCGACGAAACTCCGGCCGGGCCCCGGCGCGATGCCGGTACGCCGTGGCGGGTCAGGTGCGCGGGTAGCCGTGGCCCGGCGGCGGGTACTCCTGGCCGGGGAGTTCGGCGACGCCGAAGAGGACGATCCGCTCGAACTCCGACAGCTCCCCCCGCTGCCGTCGTCGGCGGCCTCGTCGATCGCCTTCAGCAGCCGCATCGACCGCTCCTGGTCCGCCTTGGCCCGCGCCGAGGACGGCGGCACCGGCGCGGTGACGTCCGGCGCCGGTTCGGCGGCCTGCGGCAGGTGCAGGGCGCCCGAGCGCCACGCACCGCCCAGCACCACGACCCCGGCCAGCAGGGTCAAGGCAATGCCCACGACCTCGTACCCGGACCACTGCGCCCACCAGCCGGTCGCGGCCAGCACCGTCCCCACCAGCGCACTGCCACCGGCCCGGCGCTGCCTGTCCGTCATCACCATCCGCCTCCCCCTTCCTCGCAGTTCTCGCCGATCAGGCTGTGGGCCCGGCGCCCGCCTCGCGGGCCGCGTGCTGCTGGACTTCCTCCGAGGGCCGCACCAGCGGCCCCCGCCGGAGACGGCCCGGTGTCCGGCCGCCGGTAGACCAGGGCCCGGTAGATGGTTGCCAGGGCGACGAACCCACTCAGGGCGGTCAGGACATAGTCCGCCTGCTCCAGGCCGACCTAACCCGCCCGCCAGCCCAGCACCTGCATGGGGACGGCGATCAGCATCCCCTCCACTCCGATCCGGTCCCGGCCGGTGGGCGCCCACCGGCCCGCCCGCGCCCGTACGCGATCCGGGTGGCGAGGAGTTTGCGCTGGTCGAGGACGGCGGTCAGGGAGCCGGCGAGGCTGGGGACGATCAGTGCGGCCGCGTCCGTGCCCGGGACGACGACGGTCTGTTCGTCCAGGGCGGTGAAGATGTCCTCGACCAGTCTCTCGGCCATCCGCGGGGCCTTCGGGCGTATCAGTGTGATCAGTCGACGGCGTCCGGCCTTGCGGATCTGGGCCGGGGACCCGAACCGTTCCAGCAGCATCAGGACGGCCAGGTGCTGGATCCGCGGGCCCAGGACTCGCTCCAGGTGCGGGTGGATCTGCGTCAACAGGCCGCGGAGCCGGTTGGAGATCCTCGTCGCCTCGCCGGCCAGGTCGTCGTCGAAGCCGACGATCATCTCCAGCTCGGCGATGGTCTCGTCTTCGAGGTCGACCGAGCGGAGGGTGTGAGGCATGACGCGGGCGGCGTCGGCGATGACGAAGGCGTCGCGGGCATCGGTCTTGGCCTCGCCTGGATAGAGATCGGCGATCCGTCGCATCGTCAGTCCGGGCAGGTAGGCGACCGGGCAGCCCATGTCCCGGGCGACCGCCAGCGGCAGGGCGCCGATGGAGGCCGGCTGGTCGACCACGACGAGTACGGTGCCGTGCTTGGCCTTCAGCTTGCCGAACACCTCGCGGAGTTTGGGTTCGCTGTTGGGCAGCCGCTTGTCGAAGGCCTTCTTCCCGGCTGGGGTGACGGCGGTGGCGTGGTGTTCGCCTTTGCCGACGTCCAGGCCGAGGAAGGCACCGATGTCACTCGTGTCGATCACGTGCGTCCTCCGGTCGTCCTCGCCCGGCCGTCCCACGGCACCGATCGCCACATCCACATTACGAAGAGCCTCCCGACCTGCGGACAAGCCGGTGGTCATGCCCCTAATCAGCGGTCTGTCGATGCCTCCGGAGCCGGTGACACCACCCCCCAGGCCATGCGTTCGACAGGGGGAGAAAGTCATGCCAACTCCGGAGGCCGGGCGCCCCATTGCGGGGCCACCAAAACGGTAATGGGGAGTCCGCATATGGCCCGGCGGGCGTTCGGGTCGAACGTTGCGGACGCGGGCGGTACGCCTGACGAGGTGCAGGCCCTGCTGGGGCAGCGGAGCCCGGACTCCTCGGGGCCGTACCGGTTTCCTGATCCGGGCCGGGTGCGGGCGGCTGTCGAGGGGGTCCCGACTCCGAGTGCCATCGGCGGGCTGGAGGGGAGCCGGTGACGGCCGAGACGGTGCTCGTGTTGCCTGCGGTCGAGACACCGGCGGGTGATGCGCGCTTTGAGGAGATCGTTGGCGCCCTCGATCCGAAGTTCCTGGAGATGCTGGGCTGGTGCTGGGAGCGCCGGGTGATCACCTTTCCCAGGGTGTATCCGGTCATCGGCCTGGCGGACCGCCCAGTACCGAACTGCCCGCTGGCCATCACGGTCTTCACGCATCAATGTGCCGGGGCTGCGTAGAGCGTTGGAGCAGGACCGATCTGTCGTTGGAGGAGTTCCGCCGCATTCCGAAGACCGTCTCCACGGGTGCGGGGCAGCCGCCGTGTGCTGTTGCCCGGCGGCCCCGGGACACCGCCGCCGAACTGGCGAGCACTCACTCGCCTCCACAGCCGACGAGAGCACCTGAGCGACACGGTCCAAGCCGTCGCCGGACTGCTTTCACACCAGCAGACCACCACCTGCGGGGCCGGTCAGCCACAGTAACCCCCGGGCCGACCTGTACTTTCGACGCGCCACAGCCAACCATGCACGAGCTCGTTAGTATGACCTGCGCTTTTGACTGACAGCTCTCCCGAAAGGAGTGGTGAGCCGCCATGCACGAGATCCGATGCGAGATCGACACGGAGTACCGCAGTACCGAGGCGTTGGCGGATCTGGCCTGGCGCTGGCTCGTCGAGGGCGCCGATCGCCTGGAGGGCGAGTCTTTCCGAGAGCTTCTCGACTCCACCGGGCAGGTGGAGGAGTCCTTGAAGAAGTCGGTGCCGTGTGGCCCGCCCGGGTCGCTCTGGGGCTTCCTCAGCGCGCATATTGTCGGTCGGGGGCGGGTCACCAACCGTTCCCGGGTGCTGACCCGCAAGAACCTGCCGATGCTGCGCAAGTGGCTGGTCTTGGACGTGCAGCGGGCCGAGGTCGCGGTCTACCGGCTCGACGACCGAGGCATGCCCGGAGAGGAGCTCCTGCGGATGGGCGTCGCGCGCGACGAGAGCTCCAGGGACTGGGTCAGGCTCAGCGCGGAGACCTCCGAAGGGCGCTTCGGGCCGGCTGCCCAGGTGCGGATGACGGAGCTGCTGCGGGACTTCTCGCAGGAGGTGGACCCGTCTTATGCCCAGGTCGGCTACAGCCTGACGCTGGGCCGTACCGAGCACGAGGAGCGGGTGGGCCCGCCACTGCCCTCGATGACGCTGCCGCAGTCGCGGCGGCTGCTGCGAGGGTACGAGTGGCTGATGGTGATTCCGCGCGAGATCGCCCAGGAGCTAGGCGGCGGCAACGGGATCGCCGCGGCCGGTGACTTCCACCGGGTCGAGACCTTGCGTGACGGCGCGGTGCTGCTCCAGGTCACGCCGGAGTTCGACGGCTTCAGTGGCGAGGTGACCGAGCGGACGTGGCGGCTGTTGCGTCCCGCACTGAGGCCGGGAATGCCCAGGTGCTTCGAATCCGACGCGTGGGGCCCGCCGAGCCGGATCTGGTACGCAGACATCGACTGACCCCGTACGGCCGACGATGCCCGGGGCAGACGGACCACACATCTGACGAATCCGGTAATGACCACTGGGTGGGCGGGGCACTCCGCCTTGCCCGCCCACTGGCCGCCGGCCTCCGACGGCCATGGGAGAAACCCGCATCGGCCGACCGCCTCACACCCGCTCGCGTCCGGGACTTCCGGCAGTGGGAAGGGGCCGAGTGACACCGCCCCTCGCACGCCTCGGCAACGAGCACGCCGCAACCGAGGCGCAGGACCAGGCCCTCGCCGAGCTGCCCGCGATGGCTGCCGCGCTTCGCGACCCACCTGGAGCTCCACCGGGGGCTGATGCTGGCCCAGTCCGGCGATAGGGCGGGGTCGTCGCGCACGCGACGGCCGCGATGGATGCCCTGCCGCCCGAGAAGCACAGCCTGACCCTGCGCATGCTCGTCAACGACATCCCCGGCCTGACTTCACCAATCCTGAGGCGGTTCAGGAAGGGCAGAGCGGTCCAGCGGCCCGATTCGCACTCCTCCGAAGGGACCGCTCCGCATGTCTCGCATGCCAGCCGGATCGACGCCTGCGAAGGATCAAACCCGGGAGCCGGGTACTCGGCAGAGTGAAGGATGTAGCGGTCCACGTTGAAGCCGACGCGCCCCGCCCCGGTCGTCAGCACGCAGCCCTTGCTCGGCCGACTCTGCACCCGGGGCTCGGACACCAGCTCCCTCCACCCTGACGGTCTACAGCCGCGCCAGCCGATGCACCTCACTCGGCGTGGTAGCGGACCGGGAGCGAGGTCAGACCACGGGCACGCAGTGACCGGCGCCAGGTGGGGGCGGGTTCTACGGGTTCGAGGGTTTGGTAGCGCTCCAGGAGGGCAGCCAGGGCGATCTCGGTTTCCGCGCGGGCCAGGGGAGCTCCGAGGCAGTAGTGAATGCCGTGCCCGAGCGCGAGGTGCCCGGCGGTGTCTCGGTCGAAGTCGAGCACGCCGGGCCGGGCGAAGCGCGCCGGGTCACGGTTGGCCGCGGATAGCGAGAGCAGGACCGTCTCCCCCGCCGGGATGGCGACCCCCGCGATGGTGATGTCCTCGGTGGGGAAGCGCCTGATGGCGAGGAGGGCGGGTCCCTCGTACCGTGCGAATTCCTCCACGGCGCCCGAGAGCCTGGAAGGATCCTTGCGGAGCAGGGCCAGTTGGTCCGGGTGCTGGAGAAGGCTGTGGATCGCGTTGCCGATGAGCTGGACGGTGTTCTCGTAGCCGGCGAAGAGGATGAGGAAGGCGAGAGACATCAGCTCGTCCTCGCTCAGGCGGTCCCCGTCGCCGTCCCGGACTGCGATCAAGTCGGACAGCAGGTCGTCGCCCGGGTGGCTCCGCTTGTGCGCCATGAGCTCGGTCAAGAAGCCCAGCATCGCGACCAGTGCTTCCTTCGCGGCTCGAGGCCGGCTCGGATCGGGTACGACGAGCGCGTCGGTCCAAGTACGGAAGTCCAGGCGGCGGTCCTCGGGGATGCCCAGGAGGTCGCAGATCACGATGATCGGCAGCGGGGCAGCGAACGCGGCCACCATGTCCACACTGCCGGCCGGGCCGAGTGCGTCGAGCAGGCGGTCCGCCGTTGCCCGGATGGGTGCGCGCAGTTGCTCGATCCGGCGCGGGGTGAAGGCGCGGCCGACGAGTCGGCGGATGCGGGTGTGGTCCGGGGCGTCCATGTTGAGGAGATTGGCGTCGAGGGCCGGGGGCAGGGAGAGGCCCCGGTAGTTCCCCTCGGTCGCGTTGGTTTTGTCCAGCGACAGACGGGGGTCGGCAAGGGCCTGGCGGACGTCGTCGTACCGCGTGACGAGCCATGCCGGGCTGCCGTCGGTACCCGCGATGCGGGACACCGGCGCGGTCTCCCGCAGCCGTTCATAAGCGGAATACGGATGCGTGATCAGTTCGCCCTGAAGATCCATGAGGCCACCCTAGAGCGTGTCCGCAATGTCAGTTGGAGAGCCATAGTCGCAGGCAGGCAAGCGTGACCAGGGCTTTGTATTGATCAGAAACTCATGGGGTTCTCGTCCAGGATGTAGCGGACGTGCGGGCCGCCGAAGTAGCCGCGGACGATGTGTGGCTGACGCTGACGTCGGCGGAAGAAGCGGCGGGT
>NZ_JBFBFP010000099.1:0-5783 GCF_040684275.1 Streptomyces sp. NPDC091371 | reverse complement strand
CTTGCGTTTCCGACTCTATCAGACTCTTTCGTGTCCGACTTCCTCGGCGCTTTCCAGGTTTTCGCTTTCGCGTTTCCCTTTCCGGCGAGTCCGACTCTATCAGAAGTTTTCCACCGGATTAACCGGCTTCGATTCCCGAATGAAGAGTCGAGTGTCCCCACTCGAAATGCGATTCCTTGTGGGGGCTGCTGCCGAGCGTTCCAGCTCCAGGCAACTGCTCGACTGTACAACCCTGGTTGGGGGGTGTCAAAACGAGCTTGACGAGCGGCGTGTCAGTAGGGGCGGGCCTGGTGCGAGCGGTCTACGGCCTGCCCGACGAGGCTTCGTCGCACGCGGCCGGCCGGCGCCGGGCCAGGGCGAGGAGGTGCAGGCTGGTCACGGCCAGTTCCGGATGGCCGTCGGCGAAGCGCGCGGCGGCGAGGGCCCTTTCCAGAGCCTCCTGGCCGAGGTCCCCGCTCCCGGTGTGACGGGCCCGGGCCTTCACCGCGGCGGAGGCTGGTCCCTGTACCCCGTAAACCCTCGTCTCGGACAAGCCCGCACGTCCGGCTTCTTCCTGCAGCTCCGCAGGCTCGTGGTAGTACGTCGTCGGCCCGTTCGGGCGGACGAGCAGCCCCGTCTTCGCCACCTCCAGACCGTCGTCCGCGCCCAGGTCCTGCACCTTGAGGTACCGGTTGAGGGCAGCTGCGGCCACGAGACCGCCGACCCTGACCAAACGTGCCGCCTCCTGCCACGCCTGGGCGCGCCCAACGGCATCCGGCAGGTGGTAGAGGGGCCCGAGGAGCAGGACCGCGTCGTACGAGGTGTCCGGCAGGTGGCCCAGTTGCCGCGCGTCACCGACGAAGGCCGCCAGCCCCTGGGCGTGGGCCTGCCGTACGTGGTGTTCGACGGGATCGACCACGACGACCCGATGCCCGTCGCCCGTGAGCCACCGGGCGTGCGCTCCGGGCCCGCCGCCGACATCCAGGATGGACGCGGGCGCGGGCGGAAGGTGGCCCCGCAGTAGCTCCTGCGTGCGGACCAGCTCGAGCGTGTCGATCGTGCGCCCGGACGTGAGACGGGCGGCTTCGTCGCCTCCGCCGTAGAAGGCGGTGATGTCCGGGAGCAGCGGCACTTCGACCTCCCACGTGGAGAGCGGTCCTCGACCCGAGAGTGACACGGTCGACGGCGCGGCCGCCAGGACGTCTCCCCTCGGTCTCCCGACCACCGGTCATGGCGCGGGCGGGGCGTGGGAACGGGGCGTGAGGATGGGGGCCATGCACGACACACACGCCCAGGGCTCCGCCCCACTCACGACTGCCTCCCTGTCCGCCTGGCGCGAGGAGGTCTCGGCAGTCCTCTCCTCTCTGACCCACGGCTTCGAGGAGAAGCACGGCTACGCCCCGGGCGAGAACGCGATCCACCCCCCGGCGGCGGACGACCTGGTTGCCGCCGGCCGGCTGGCGGCGGAATCGCCGGCCTTCTCGGAGCTCGCCCTGTACTACGGCGAGGTCGGCGCCGTGCACATGAGCGACGTCGGCAACGCCTACTTCCTCGACTCCGGGGCTTCGGCGCTCGAACAACGCATGGCCCTGCCCGAAGCGGACGGAACCGTGCCCGCCGTACTGATCGGCTCCGACGGTGGCGGCATCCTGTACGCGGTCGGTCCGGACGGTGCCGTGTGGCGCTCGAGGACTGCGTCCGAGGACGCCGAGTTCGACCGGATCACGAGTGGCTTCGCCGAGTTCCTCGACCTCCTGCGACGTTCAGTCCACCGTTTCGAGCAGACCGGGCAGCCCGGTTACGTATAGGCCGCCGCGGAGCTCCAGCCGGTCGCCCGCGAACCGCTCGCGGAAGCCCCGGTCGTGCGAGACCACGACCACCGCGCCCGGGTACACCGCCAGCGCCGCCTCCAGGTCCTCGACCAGGTCGAGCGCGATGTGGTTCGTCGGCTCGTCGAGTACGAGGAGATCCGCGGGCCGGGTCACCAGGCGCGCGATCTGCAGCCGCCGCTGCTGCCCCGCGGACAGCGCCGCCACCGGGACGCTGAGGTCCTCCTCCCTGAACAGGCCCAGCGCGAGCAGCTGTTCGGCGTACTCCTCCGGCAGCCCCGGCCGTCCGGACGCGAAGGCGGCCAGCAGCGGGAGCCGTGTGGGGCGCACGGGCAGCTCCTGCGCCAGGTACCCGGTCCGCGCGGAGCGGCGTACCGCGCCCGCGTCCGGATCGAGGTCGCCCGCCAGGACGCGCAGCAGCGTCGTCTTGCCCGCCCCGTTCCCGCCCGTGACCAGCAGCCGCTGCCCGGGCGTGATCGTCAGCGGCCCGTCCAGCCGCAGCCGGGCGCCGACCGCGATGCCGTCGAACTCGACGAGCGGCCGGTCGGCCGGGTGCCCGCCCTCCGCCGCGGACAGCGCCGCGGTGAACCGCAGCGGCTGCGGCGGTGCCGGCACCGGGTTGCGCCGCAGGTGGGCCAGCCGCTCCCGGACCGACCGCACCTGCCCGCCGAGCTTCGCCTCGTGCGAGCGGCGGTGCTTGCCGAAGCCCTGCCGCGGGTCCTTGCCGGTGGTGGCCAGCCGCCTCCCGGCGGCGTCGAGCAGCTCCTCGGTACGGGCCACCTCGTCACACCAGTCGGCGTACTCCTGCTCCGCGCGCCGTCGGGCGGCCGCCTTCGCGGTGCGGTACCCGGCCCAGCCGTCGCCGTACCGGTGCACCGTGCGCGCATCCCGGTCGACCTCGAGGATCGTGGTGGCGATGCGTTCCAGGAAGCCCCGGTCGTGCGTGACCGCGACGACGGTGCCCCGGTGCGCCCGCAGCCGCTCCTCGAGCCAGCGCACGGCCGCCGCGTCGAGGTGGTTCGTCGGCTCGTCGAGGAGCAACAGCTCGGGGTCGGCGGCCAGCACGCAGGCGAGCGCGAGCCGCGACTGCTCGCCGCCGGAGAGCGAGCCGAGCACGCGGTCGCGGGTGATCCCGGCGAGCCCGAGGCCGAGCCCGTGCATGGACGCGTCGACACGGGCATCGGCCTCGTACCCGCCGCGCCCCTCGTACGCGATCAACAGCTCTCCGTACGCGGCCAGTTCGGCCGGCGACGCCACGCCGAGGCCGGCCTCCGCGGTACGCAGCCGGTGTTCCATGTCGCGCAGCTCGGCGAGCGCGAGGTCGACGGCGTCCTGGACGGTGCGGTCGGGGTCGAGGTCGAGGGTCTGGGCGAGGTGGCCGGTGCCGCCGGGGAAGCGGACGGTGACCTCCCCGGCGTCCGGGACCTCCGCCGCGGCGAGCAGCCGCAGCAGGGTGGACTTCCCGGAGCCGTTCTCGCCGATGACGGCGGCCTTCTCCCCGGGGCGGATGGTGACGGAGACCTGGTCGAGGACGGTCCGGAGGCCGTAGGCCTTGGTGACGTGGGCGACGGACAGCTGCGCCACGGCAGCGGGCATGGCGGAATGGGCGCGTTCGCGCATGGCTTTCCCTGGGGATGAGGTGTCTACGGGCAGCAGAAACGGCGGCGACGGCCGTGCCCGGACTCAGGGTGCGTAGAAGAAAGCCATACCCCGACCCTAACAAGACGCTGCGTCTCGCTGCCACTCGTTTACCTCGGCAGCGCGGAAATCGCCTGCGGCACGCGGCCGTCAGGTGTCTAAGGTCGCGTCCATGACGAGGACCACTCCCCCACGCCCGCTCCGCGTAGAGGCGCTCTTCCCGGAACTGGCCGCCTACCGGGGCACGACGACGCGGCTCCACCCGCGGCCGGGCAGCCCGGCCGTGTCGGACAGTTCCGTCGGTGGTCCGATGCTGTGGCCGGCGGAGGAACCCTGGCCCGTGTGCGGGGAGGCTCACGGCCGCGGGCGCGGGCTCAGGCCGGCCGACGTCCGGAGGTACCGCCAGGTGCTGGCCGACGTATGGACCCGTGACGCAGCCCCGGGGCCGACCGACGAGGAGCGCGGTCTCCTGGAAGGGCTGGGCCAGGAGCACCGGATACCGGGGGTGACCGAGACCGATCCACTCCCCTTGATCGGCATCGCGCAGCTGTACCGGCGGGACGTCACCGACCTCCCGGCAGGACCGGCCGACTGCGATTTGCTCCAGGTGTTCTGGTGCCCCTTCAACGCGCACGGCCCGGGCCGGTACGACCTGGAACTGCACCTGCGCTGGAGACGCTCGTGGGAGGTCGGCGAAGTCCTGGCCACGCCACCGGAACCGCTCGTCGTAGAGGCCGCCAGGTTCGTGCCCGAGCCCTGCGTGCTGCACCCGGAGCAGGTGGCCACCTACCCGTTCGCCGGACTCCTGCCCGAGGAGCTGTGCGCCCGGATCGATGCCTGGGAGGAGGCCTGGGAGGAGGCCTGGGGGGACACGGAAGACTCTGACGAGCCCGTCCGATACCAGTACGACCTGTCCATCCCGCCCGGTTGGCGCGTGGGCGGCTTCGCGTCCTGGCATGCGACCGACCCGTACCCCATGGACTGTCCGGCCTGCCGGACCCCTATGGGCCTGCTGCTGACCATCGACAGCTCCGAGTGGGACGGCGGAAGCGGCAGCTGGAAGCCGTTGGAAGATCAGCACCGACCGACATATGCCGCCGCTACCCCCACCGAGATCCTCGTGGGCCGCCACGGCGAGCTCAACGTCTTCGTCTGCCCCAACGATCCGGAACATCCGCACCGCTGGGCCATCCAGTAACGCCAAAACGACCCACCGCTCCAGCCACTCCGCGGCGGACGAGTCACGAGCCGGGGACGCTCACACCCGGCAGTCGCACCATGAAGACGTCGATCGGGTCCTCGGCCTCCACGGTGAAACCATGGCGCTCGTACAACCGGCGGGCGGGGCTGCCCTGCAGGACGTTCAGCCGGAGCGGCACTCTGTCGACGTCGCTCTGCTCCAGCAGTGTCCGCAGAACATCGGATCCAAGCCCCCGGCCCTGGAACGCCGGAGCCAGGTAGAAGTGCTCCAGCCACCGCCCGTCCTCAGCCGGTCGCACGGTGACACTGCCGGCGAGGACCCCCTCGGCCAAGATGACGGACGTGTACTGCGGGGAGAAGGAATCCCGGAGCCGCTGCCGCACGATGTGCTCGTCGAACCGGCCCAGCCGCTCCAGGTCCGGCCGCATCACCACGGCCCGCAGCTCCGCGATCACCTCGACGTCCGCCGGCTCGGCAGCCCGCAGCACCCATTCCACTCTCGATCTCGTGTCCATGCGCCGGAGTATCTCAACAGCCCCGAACGGCCCCAGGTGGTCGATGATGCGGTCAGCCGCCGACTTGGACACCGCGAACCCAGAACGAGCTGTCGCATTGGCGGGGCCATCCAGTGGCTCCGCGAGCCGAGCTGTCAGAGTTGGATCCGCCCCGTCAGCCACCACTCAAGGTACTTGGCCAGGCTCGGTGCCACCCAGGTACGGCTGTCGTTCTCGTGGTTCCAGACGAAGACATCAGGCCGCCGCATGCCGGGCAGGAGTGCGAACAGATCACCGTTCCCTGCGTCCGCGAAGAAGATCAGCGGATCGAACGGCATGTAGAGCCGTCGCTCTCGCGGAGCACCGAAACCAGGTCCGCAGGCAGCGGATGCCCCAGGGACGACGTGCAGCGGAGTAGAGCCGACTCCGACACTGGAGGCTGAAAGACCGCGGGCCCGGGAAGGGCCACGAGACTCGCCGGCGACCACACCGGCACAACACCCCATCGGCGTGAGCCGACCCCAAAACGCAGAAAAGCCCCGCACCATAAGGTGCGGGGCTTTCCCACAATGATTGTTCGGCGGCGTCCTACTCTCCCACAGGGTCCCCCCTGCAGTACCATCGGCGCTGAAAGGCTTAGCTT
>NZ_JBFBFP010000098.1:0-5924 GCF_040684275.1 Streptomyces sp. NPDC091371 | reverse complement strand
AGGAGATACGTCGGACCCAGGCCCCCGCCACTGCCTCATCGGCACGATCAACCTTCGTTCGAACACCAGGACATGCGGCAGCGGGCCCGCGGGGGAGCGGCCGCCGGCTCCGGCGGCGTGCGGGGAAGGCCTACGGCTCGCATGCTGCCCGGTCATCGGGAGAGGCGTCCGGGGCGTGGACGTCCAGGACGCAGATGTCGTCGCGGTTGCCGGGACACAGCGCGGCAAGCGTCCGGGCGAGGGTGTCACCCGCGCCCTCGCGCAGGAGCCGCAGGGTGGTCGCGGCGAGCCGGTCGAGCCCGACCTCGATGTCCTCACCCGGCTCCTCCACGAGCCCGTCGGTGTAGAACAGCAGGTGGTCACCCGGCAGCAGGTCGAGGCCGGCCTGCTCGTAGGAGGCGTCGTACGCGGCGCCGAGGAGGCTGCCCTGCGGCTGCTCGAGGAACTCCGCCCGCTCGCGGCGGACCAGCAAGGGCGGCAGGTGTCCGGCCCGTACCCAGATCAGGCGCCGGTCCCAGGGCTGGTAGCGGGCCATGACCATGGTGGCGGTGGTGGTGCCGGACTGGTCCGAAGCGGTGTGGAGCAGGAGGGTGTTGAGCCGACGCAGTACGTCGGGAAGGGCCGAGCCGGTGACGGCCATCCCCTTCGTGGTGAACCGCAGCTGTGCCATGGTGCCCACGGCGGCCAGACCGTGACCGGCCACGTCTCCCACGACGAACAGGGCGCACTTGTCGGGGAGTTCGATGGCGCTGTACCAGTCGCCTCCGACGTTGACCCCGCTGTCGGCCGGGACGTAGGCCACGTCGACACACAGGCCGGCCAGTTCCAGGGACTGCTCGGGGATCGGCAGCAGGGTGTCCTGGAGGCGTGCGGCGAGCGCCCGCTCCGCCTGGAGCATGCCCCGCTGGAGCAGGACGGCGCGCTCGCTCTCGCGCAGCGCCCGTTCGATGTCGTGCTGGGCGGTGACGTCCTGGAAGATGCCGTGCACCTCGACCGGGGTGCCGTCGGCGTCCGTCTGGGCCTCGGCGACGAGCCGCAGGTGGCGTACCCCGTGGGCGGTGGTGATCTGCAAGGGCTGGTCGACGGCCTCCCCGTCGCTCAGCAGCTGCCGGACGGCCGAGCCGAGTTCGGGTACGTCGCCGGGGAGGAGGTGCCGTGCCAGTTCCTCCCATGTCATCGGCCCCTCGACGGGATCGCGGTCGAAGATCGTGTAGACCTGCTCGGACCAGGTGACGGTGTCCTTGGCCGGGTCCCAGGACACCCAGCCGAGGTTGCCCAGCCGCTGCATGTCGGCCAGCCGCCGGGCCTCGCGCTCGCTCGTGTCGTGGCGGATCCAGGACACGACCAGGCGCCCGTCCAGCCGGGACGCCCGGACCGAGTAGACGGACTGGCGCGGGACGCCCGCGATGACCTCGTCGTAGGTGAAGGGCTGTCCCTCGTACCCCATCCCCGTGGTGAGCGTCTCCAGGTACCCGTCCCACAGCGCGGTGCCCGCCACCGTCGGGTACGTCTCCAGGATCTTCCGGCCCACGAGCTCCCTGCCGCGCCGCCCGGCCACGTCCACCGACTGGGGCGCCGCCGCGTCGATGCGGTAGTCCTCCACTTCGCCGGTCTCCGAACGCAGGGGGGTGAGCAGGAGCGCGGGGCCGTCCAGCGCGTCCAGGACCCGCTGGACGGACGCCGCGTCGGCGCCGCCGCGGGCCCCCTCGGCGTCCCCAGCCGGCTCCTGCGCTCCCAGCGGGCCCGCGCACAGCCGGGCCGCCCGCCGCAGGAGGGCCCTGGTGCCGGCGGTGAACGGCCCCGGCCGCGCGCGCAGGAATCCGATGGCCGCCTTCGGGGTCCCGCCGTCGACGGGTACGGGGAGCCAGGCGCGGGAGAGCCACCGGTCGGGCGGGTCCCCGATCAGCAGGTAGCGGCGGGCATCCTGTGCCTGATCCTCCAGCCACAGGGCCCGGCGGCCGGCGATCGCCTCGTGGGCGGCCACGCCGGTGAGCGGGGGGACGTGGCGCCACTGCCCGGCCAGCCCCTCGTCGATGCCGGCGCTGCCGGTCAGCTCCAGGCTTCCGGCGGAGGTCAGGAAGTAGATCATCACCGCGTCCACGCCGGCGGCCCCGCCGAGCACGGTCCGCAGCAGCTCCGCGATGCCGTCGTCACCGTGGGCCACCGCCAGGCCGTCGGCGAGCCGGGCCAGCAGGGGACGCAGCTCGGCGTCCCCGTCGGGGCCGCCGGCGAAGCGGCCCCGGTGGCCGAAAGCCGGGTCCGCAGGGCCCTTCCGGGTGCTCGCGGCCGTGTCGCCGGGCGGGGAGGAGGGGGCGGGGGCGGGCCGCGGGCGCGAGCGGATCTGCCCCAGGGTGATCCAGCACTCCTCCAGGAGCGTGTGGCCCTGCTGACCGGCCCGGCCGAGGAGTACCTCGTACGCCGCATCGGCGGAGACCCCGGCCTGCGCCATCAGGACGCCCTTGGCCCGCTCGACGACGGCCGTGGTCGCGGCGACCCCTTCCAGGTCCACGACTTCCGACCGCAGCCTGGCCACCACTTTGGCGAGCGCCAGCACCTCGGGTGCGGCGCCCTCGCCCACCGGCGCGGCATCGCGCTTCATTCTTTGAGCATGGCACGCCTTCGGCAGAACGTGCCCGTGCGCTGCGACGCCCCGGGGGCGGCCCCGGCCCACGAGAAGGGCGCCGGTTGCGGGGTTAGGCTCGGAACAGGCCGCGAAGGGGATGGTCCGCATGTGCCGCTGGCTCGCCTACTCGGGTTCGCCGATGCTGCTCGACGCCGTGCTCTACCGTCCCGAGCACTCGCTCATCAACCAGAGCCTCCATGCCCGGATGGGCGTCGAAACGACCAACGGCGACGGCTTCGGCATCGGCTGGTACAGCGGGAACGGTGACGGCACACCGGCCGTCTACCGGGACATCGCCCCGGCCTGGAACAACCGCAACCTGCGCGAGCTCGCCGCGCACGTCCGCTCGCCCCTGTTCTTCGCGCACGTACGCGCCTCGACGGGCTCTGCCGTGCAGCAGACCAACTGCCACCCCTTCCGTCACGGCCGGTGGATGTGGATGCACAACGGGTCCATCGCGGACTTCCCCCGGCTCCAGCGGGACCTCTGCCTGGCCGTCGACCCGGCGCTCTTCCCGTCCATCGAGGGGTCCACCGACTCCGAGGTGATGTTCTACCTGGCGGTCACCTTCGGGCTCGACCAGGACGTGCCGGGCGCGGTGGCCAGGATGACGGGGCTCGTGGAGCGGCTCGGCAAGCAGCACGGCGTTCCGGAGCCGCTCCAGATGACGGTGGCGGTCAGCGACGGCGAGCGGGTCTGGGCCTTCCGCTATTCCAGCCAGGGCGCGTCGCGCTCGCTGTTCTACAGCAGCCGCGCGGAGACCGTCCGCCACCTCCATCCGGAAGTGGAGTTCCTCCAGGAGATCTCCGACGAGTCCCGCATCGTGGTCTCCGAGCCGCTGGGGGACCTGCCGGGGGTGTGGAACGAACTCCCGGAGGCCAGCTACACGGTGATCCCCTCCGCTCCGGACGCGGACTACCTCCCGTTCGTTCCGGAATTCGACTGAGCGGCCCCCGGGACCGACGGGCGGTCGGGGAGCGGGGTGTGGCCGGCCGGTACGGCCTCCCCGGGAGCGACCGGCCCGGGCGCGGTTCCGCCGCCGAACGGCCGCCCGCCCAGGGCGGCGCGGTCGTGCGGCGTGATCCAGCCGGCCAGGTCGGGGCCGATCGGCACGACCCCACTGGGGTTGATGTCGGTGTGCACCCGGTAGTAATGCTGCTTGATGTGGTCGAAGTCGACGGTGTCGCCGAACCCGGGCGTCTGGAACAGGTCCCGCGCGTACGCCCAGAGCACCGGCATCTCGGTCAGCTTGAGCCGGTTGCACTTGAAGTGGCCGTGGTAGACGGCGTCGAAGCGGACCAGGGTGGTGAACAGCCGTACGTCCGCCTCGGTGACGGTGTCGCCGACGAGGTAGCGGGACCGCTCGAGGCGCGCGGACAGCCAGTCGAAGCGGGCGAACAGCCGCGCGCACGCGGCGGCGTACGCCTCCTGGGTACCG
This sequence comes from Streptomyces sp. NPDC091371, assembly GCF_040684275.1. NCBI lineage: Bacteria > Bacillati > Actinomycetota > Actinomycetes > Kitasatosporales > Streptomycetaceae > Streptomyces > Streptomyces sp. NPDC091371. The sequence continues at coordinate 1,863 of NZ_JBFBFP010000098.1, read as the reverse complement.
GCGAACCCGGCCTCGTAGACGGCGTTGTTGACGTCCCGGTAGACCACGTCGTTCACGGCGTCGATGTGCGGTCGCAGCGCTGCCGGGTAGAGGGCCGGCGCCCCGGGGCGGTGGTGGGGCGTCCACTCCAGTGACATGTCGAGCGTGATCCGGGGGAAGTCGTTGGTCACCACCTGCCCGGTCGGGATCTCCACGATGGCCGGCACGGTGATGCCCCGGTCGTAGCCGGGGTCGCGCGCGAGGTAGGCGTCCCGGAGCCGCTCGATGCCGAGCACCGGGTCGCGCCCGCCGGGGTCGAGGTCGAAGGTCCAGCTGCGCTCGTCGTGCACGGGCCCGGCAACGGCCATCGGCAGGGCGTCCTCCAGGCCGAGGAGCCGCCGTACGATCACCGCCCGGCTCGCCCACGGACAGGCCCGGCTGACCACCAGGCGGTAGCGGCCGGGCTCGACCCGGTACCCGTCGCGCCCGTCGGCGGTGATCCGGGTCGTGATGTACCGGCTGTCGCGGGTGTATCCGCGGCCGGGGCTCACGTAGCTCATGCCGGGCGCCTACCCGCAATCCGCCGGACCACCGCGCGGCGGGGTTTGGCGGTCGCCAACCAGGGCAGCCGCCCGCTGGACGTACCAGCAGGCCCTGGGAAGGGAGGCCGGACATGTCTACAGACACACTCATCGCCGTGATCGTCGCCGCGGCGCTCGTGGTGGCCGCGCTGTCCGTGACGCTGTGGCTGCTCGGTCGGCGACGGCACCTCCGGACCCGGTTCGGGCCGGAGTACGAGCGCACGGTCGAGGCGCACGGCGGCAAGTTGGCCGCCGACCGCGATCTGCGCGCCCGCGAGGAGCGGCACGACCAGCTCGACATCAAGGACCTCACGCCCGAGCGACGGCGGCAGTACGCCGACGACTGGAGCAGCGTCCAGGAACACTTCGTGGACCGCCCCGAAAGCTCCGTGGCCGAGGCCGACGAGCTGGTGACGCGGCTGATGGGCGAGCGCGGATACCCAACCGACGGCTTCGGCGGACAGGTGCGGGACCTGTCGGTCGAGCACGGACGCACCCTCGACCACTACCGCTCCGCGCATGAGGTCAAGGTGCGCAGCGGTGCGGGAGGGGCGACGACGGAGGAGCTCCGGGGGGCGATGGTGCACTACCGCGCACTGTTCGAGGAACTCCTGACAGACCAGAGGAGCCGGTGAGCATGCACACGACTGACGAGCAGGAGGGCCGGGGCGCCGGGCCCGGTCTCAGCACGGAGACCTCGCGCGATCCGGCACGGAGGAAGGACGGCCGGCCATGTACCCGGGGGAGGCCACCGCCTCCGGCCGGAGCGAGGACACCGGCGCGCGTGCCGATGAGCCGTCGGCACCTGCCGAGCCCGTCGAATCGACCGAGCCTGTCGAATCCGCCGAGCCTGTCGGATCGACGAAACCGGCCCATCGGGCCGGCGTGGACGAGAGCGCTGCGGAACAACCACTCCTCGGCGCGGAGGAGTCGGAGCGGTACCGCGAGACCTGGAGCGGAATCCAGGGCAGGTTCGTCGACGACCCGCGGGAGGCGGTCAGGGCGGCCGACAGCCTCGTGGCCGAGGTCATGCAGACCCTCGCCGCCACCTTCGCCGAGCACAAGCAGGGGCTCGAAGGCCAGTGGGACCGTGGTGAGGACGTGGCGACGGAGGACCTGCGGCTGGCGCTGCAGCACTACCGCTCGTTCTTCAACCGCCTGCTCAGGACCTGAGGAGGAGGGAAGGGAGCCGGACACCGGACAGCGGCGCGGCGCCCGGCACCTCCGCCGACACCCCGAATGAGTGATCTACCGCACGAAGGTTTGAGCAGACCTTAGTGACCTCGCTGTGATCAGTTCAAAT
>NZ_JBFBFP010000097.1:0-7194 GCF_040684275.1 Streptomyces sp. NPDC091371 | reverse complement strand
GGCCGAAGGCCATCGCGAAGCGACGCGACCGAAGGGAGCGCCCTTTACAGGCCGGCCCGACACGGAAGGACTATGGGACTGACGGGAAACCCCCCAGGACATCTCTGATTCCGGTCAGTTCGGACCCCGCCAACCGCGCAGCCCCCGCCCCGCAGCCGGGGGTGGGTGGGCAGCCGCCGACCGGGCCCGGGGGGTCGAGGGGGAGATGGCGCGCCCGCGCCCCCCGCCCCGCCCCCGCAGCCCCGCCCCCCGTACGGCAACGGCCCCCCGGGCCGGTGGCTCGGGGGGCCGTTGCCGCGTGGGGGATTAGATGCCGGCCGCGGCTGCCAGGTCCTTCTTGATGGCGTCCAGGATTTCCTGGCCCCGGGTGCGGGACGGGGCGAGGTCGGAGGCCTCGGCGACCGGGACCACCACCTCCAGGTAGCACTTCAGCTTCGGCTCCGTGCCCGACGGGCGCACGATCACCCGGGCCTTGTAGTCGCCGTCCAGGTAGTACCGCAGGCCGTCCGTCGGCGGGAGCGCCGCCGAGCCGACCGCGAGGTCCTCCGCCGAGACGACCCGCAGCCCCGCCAGGGAGGTCGGGGGCTCCGCCCGCAGCTGGGCCATCGCCGAGGCGATGACCGAGAGGTCCGAGACGCGCACCGACAGCTGGTCCGTGGCGTGCAGGCCGTGGGCCATCGCCAGGTCGTCCAGCAGGTCGGTCAGGGTGCGGCCCTGCTCCTTGAGCTCCGAGGCGAGTTCGGCGACCAGCAGCGCGGCGGTGATGCCGTCCTTGTCGCGGACGCCCTCGGGGTCCACGCAGTAGCCGAGCGCCTCCTCGTACCCGTAGCGCAGGCCCTCCACGCGGGAGATCCACTTGAAGCCCGTGAGGGTCTCCTCGTAGGGGAGGCCCGCCGCTTCCGCGATCCGGCCGAGGAGGCTGGAGGAGACGATCGATTCGGCGAAGGTGCCCTGGGCGCCCTTGTGGACCAGGTGGGCGGCGAGGAGCGCGCCGACCTCGTCGCCGCGCAGCATCCGCCAGCCGCCGTTGTCGGGAACAGCCACCGCGCAGCGGTCCGCGTCGGGGTCGTTGGCGATCACGATGTCGGGCTGGACCTCGGCGGCCTTCGCGAAGGACAGGTCCATCGCGCCCGGCTCCTCCGGGTTGGGGAAGGCGACCGTGGGGAAGGCCGGGTCGGGCTCGGCCTGCTCGTCCACGAGGACCGGGGCCGGGAAGCCGGCCCGGGCGAAGGCCGCCAGCACGACCTCCTTGCCGACGCCGTGCATGGCCGTGTAGACGGTCCGCACGCCCCGGGGGGAGCCGGGGGTCAGGACGAAGTCCGTACGGGCCAGGTAGGCCTCCAGGACCTCTTCGTCGAGCTGCAGCCAGCCGTCCTTGGGGCGGTCGACCGAGTCGAGCGTCGTCACGCGGGCGATGTGGCCCGCGATCTCGGCGTCCGCCGGGGAGACGATCTGCGAGCCGTCGCCGAGGTAGACCTTGTAGCCGTTGTCCCGGGGAGGGTTGTGGCTCGCGGTCACCTCGACGCCGGCGACGGCCCCGAGGTGCCTTATGGCGTACGCGAGGACGGGCGTCGGCAGCGGTCGGGGCAGGATGGCCGCACGCAGGCCGGCGCCGGTCATCACGGCCGCGGTGTCGCGGGCGAAGTCCTCGGACTTGTAGCGCGCGTCGTAGCCGACGACGACCAGGCCGCCGTCGTGGCCCTGGGCCTTCAGGTAGGCCGCGAGGCCCGCCGCGGCCCGGATGACCACGGAGCGGTTCATCCGCATCGGGCCCGCGCCGATCTCGCCGCGCAGTCCGGCGGTGCCGAACTGGAGGGTGCCGGAGAACCGGTCCGCGAGCTCGGCGGTGTCGCCGGCCTCGATGAGCGCGGCGAGCTCGGCCGCCGTCTCCGCGTCGGGGTCCTCCGCCAGCCAGGCCTGGGCCCGGGTGATCAGGTCGTCCTGTGCCTGTTCCTGCACTGCTTCCGCCTTACCTCTCGTACGTCGATCAGGTCGATCAGGTCGATCAGATGCGGGCGAGGACCTGCGTGAGCAGCGTGCCCATGCGGGCGGCCGAGTCGCGGCCCGCCTGGAGGACCTCTTCGTGGTTCAGCGGCTCGCCGGACAGGCCCGCCGCCAGGTTGGTGACCAGGGAGATGCCGAGCACCTCGGCGCCGGCCTCGCGGGCGGCGATGGCCTCCAGCACGGTGGACATGCCGACCAGGTCGGCGCCCATGACGCGGATCATGTTGATCTCGGCCGGGGTCTCGTAGTGCGGGCCGGGGAACTGGACGTAGACGCCCTCTTCGAGGGTCGGGTCGATCTCCTTGCACAGCGCGCGGAGGTCCGGCGAGTACAGGTTGGTGAGGTCCACGAAGTTCGCGCCGACGATCGGCGAGGTGGCCGTGAGGTTGAGGTGGTCGCTGATCAGGACCGGCTGGCCGGGCTTCATGCCCTCGCGCAGGCCGCCGCAGCCGTTGGTCAGGACGACGGTCTTGCAGCCGGCCGCGACGGCCGTGCGGACGCCGTGGGCGACGGCGGCGACGCCGCGGCCCTCGTAGTAGTGGGTCCGGCCGAGGAAGAGCAGCGCGCGCTTGTCGCCGATCTTGTACGAGCGGATCTTGCCGCCGTGGCCCTCGACTGCGGGCGGCGGGAAGCCGGGCAGGTCGGTGACGGGGAATTCGGCCTCGGGCGCGCCGAGCGCCTCGGCGGCGGGGGCCCAGCCGGAGCCCATGACGAGGGCGACATCGTGGGATTCGACGCCGGTGAGCTCGCGCAGGCGGGCGGCGGCGGCGTCGGCGGCGGCGAAGGGGTCGGTAACAGATGCGTTCACGCGGATGAGCGTAGCCGCTCTCGGCCTACGCGCGTAGATGGCACAGCTCACGGTGTTCGGATCGTTGCCTTGTCGTTTCCGCCGAATCGTCCCCGGGGCGCGGCGCGCGGCGCCGGCAGGGGTCAGCAGGGCCGCTTGCGCAGTTCCATCACGTAGTCGTGGGGGGCGCCCGCGGACTCCGCCGCGTCGGCGATCTCGCCCAGGTAGCGGGCTGAGGGCAGGCCGCCCTCGTAGCCGTTGAGGACGTAGCACCAGGCCGCCTCCTCGCCGTCCAGCGTGTGGACGCGGACGCGCATGCGGCGGTAGATGTCGAGGCCCACGCCTTCCCAGCGGTCCATCGAGTCCTCGTCGAGCGGCGCGATGTCGTACAGGGCGACGAAGACCTGGTGGCGGGGGGCTTCCACGATCGTCGCGAGCGCGCCCTCCCAGCCCATCTGCTCGCCGCCGAAGGTCAGCCGCCAGTCGTTGATCCAGCCCGTGCCGCGCAGCGGCGAATGCGGGGCGCGGCGCGTCATCAGCCGCGGGTCGAGGTTGCCGGCGTACGCGGCGTAGAGCGACATGAGTCCGAGGGTACGGGAGGGGCGCCGTTGTACGCGTGCCCGGCCACCGTCCCGGATGGTGGGACCGGGCGCGAAGCACCTTGAAGCGTGCGGGACAATGGGGCACGGAATGCATCCCCCGGGGAGACCCCCCGGAACACCGGCCGGGGCGGCAGCCGGCCGGGTAGACGTGAGGCGGACTTTTCGTGACCCGGATCGTGATCATCGGCGGCGGACCCGGCGGGTATGAGGCAGCCCTGGTGGGGGCCCAGCTCGGCGCGGAGGTGACCGTCGTCGACTGCGACGGTCTCGGCGGCGCTTCGGTACTGACCGACTGCGTGCCCTCCAAGACGCTCATCGCGACCGCCGAGGTCATGACGACCTTCGACTCGTCGTACGAGGAGCTCGGCATCGTCGTCGCGGACGACACCCCGCCCATCGAGCAGGCCGCGCGCGTCGTCGGCGTGGACCTCGGCAAGGTCAACCGGCGCGTCAAGCGCCTCGCGCTCGCCCAGTCCCACGACATCACCGCCTCCGTCACCCGGGCCGGCGCCCGCGTGGTGCGCGGCCGCGGCAAGCTCGGCGGCCCGCAGGGCATCGACGGCACGCGGGACGTCATCGTCACCGCCGCCGACGGCACCGAGACGATCCTGACCGCCGACGCCGTGCTGATCGCGACCGGCGGCACCCCGCGCGAGATCCCGGACGCGATGCCGGACGGGGAGCGCATCCTGAACTGGACCCAGGTCTACGACCTGGAGGAGCTCCCCGAGGAGCTCATCGTGGTCGGCTCGGGTGTGACGGGTGCCGAGTTCGCCGGCGCCTACCAGGCCCTGGGCTCGCGGGTCACGCTCGTCTCCTCCCGCGACCGCGTGCTGCCGGGCGAGGACCCCGACGCGGCCGCCGTACTGGAGGACGTCTTCCGCCGCCGCGGCATGAACGTCATCGGGCGCTCGCGCGCCGAGTCGGCCAAGCGGGTGGGCGACCGCGTCGAGGTCACGCTCTCGGACGGCCGCGTCATCACCGGCACGCACTGCCTGATGGCGGTCGGCGCGATCCCGAACACCAAGGACATGAACCTGGAGGAGTCCGGGGTCCGGCTCAAGGACTCCGGGCACATCTGGACCGACAAGGTCTCCCGCACCTCCTCGCCGGGCGTGTACGCGGCCGGTGACGTCACCGGCATCTTCGCGCTCGCCTCCGTGGCCGCCATGCAGGGCCGCATCGCGATGTACCACTTCCTCGGCGACGCGGTGGCCCCGCTGAACCTCAAGACGGTCTCCTCGAACGTCTTCACCGACCCCGAGATCGCCACCGTCGGCTACACCCAGGCCGACGTGGACGCCGGCAAGATCGACGCCCGCGTGGTGAAGCTCCCGCTGCTGCGCAACCCGCGCGCCAAGATGCAGGGCATCCGGGACGGCTTCGTGAAGCTGTTCTGCCGCCCGGGCACCGGCATCGTCGTGGGCGGCGTGGTCGTCTCCCCGCGCGCCAGCGAGCTGATCCACCCGATCTCGATCGCGGTCGACAACAACCTGACGGTCGAGCAGATCGCAAACGCGTTCACCGTGTACCCCTCGCTGTCGGGATCGATCGCCGAGGTGGCCCGCCAGCTGCACACGCGGAAGGCCGCCGGCGAGGCCTGATCCTCCCCAACCGCCGCATACCGCAAGGGTTTTGAGGGCGGGGCGCCGTGGTGTGGCCGGACGTTCACCCAAGTCTCGGGCCGCGTATACCACTAGTCGCCCCGCCATATGGACAACTTCGGTATTCCGGCGCAAGGAGCTGAAACCAGACGGTCGTTGGGGTTACTGTCAGTTTCGTGTTCGCTGCAGAACGTCGCCAATTGATCCTCGAAATGGTGCGGGCCAACGGAGCGGTGTCGCTCCGGGAGCTCGCCCGCGTCGTCCAGACCTCCGAAGTGACCGTACGGCGGGACGTGCGGGCACTGGAGGCAGAAGGACTCCTCGACCGCCGGCACGGCGGTGCGGTGCTGCCGGGCGGTTTCACCCGTGAATCCGGCTTCCCGCAAAAGTCCCATCTCGCGACGGCGGAGAAGACCGCCATCGCCGATGTCGCTGCCTCCCTCGTCGAAGAGGGCGAGGCCGTGGTCGTCGGCGCGGGGACCACGACCCAGGAGCTGGCCCGCCGGCTCGCCCGGGTGCCCGGCCTGACCGTCGTCACCAACTCGCTGCTCGTCGCCCAGGCCCTGGCGCACGCCAACCGCGTCGAGGTCGTCATGACCGGCGGCACCCTGCGCGGCTCCAACTACGCCCTCGTGGGCAGCGGCGCCGAACAGTCCCTCCAGGGGCTCCGGGTCTCCCGCGCCTTCCTGTCGGGCAGCGGCCTGACCGCCGAGCGCGGCCTGTCCACGTCCAACATGCTGTCGGCGAGCGTGGACCGCGCCCTGGTCCAGGCGGCGGCGGAGGTGGTCGTCCTGGCGGACCACACGAAGCTCGGCACGGACACCATGTTCCAGACGGTGCCGACCGATGTCATGACCCGCCTGGTCACGGACGAGCCCCCGCCGCACGACGACCGCGCGGCCACGGAGCTCCAGGCGCTGGCGGACCAGGGCGTCCAGATCACCGTGGCCGGTGCGGCTGCCCCCGGGGGGGTGGACGGCATGCCGGGGCGCCGGCCGCGCCGGGAATCCCCCCTGCCGGTGCAGCGGCGGGGTGGGCCCTCCGCCCAGCTGCGCAGCGCGGGGGCGCCTGCGGCGTTGCTCGAGCAGCAGGCGGGTGAACGGGCGCGGGTCGCGGACATGAGGCGCCGCTAGCCCGTGCGGGCCCGCTGCTGGGGCTCCGCCCCAGACCCCGCTCCTCAAACGCCGGAGGGGCTGGATTTGCCCCCGGCGGGGCAAGTTCAGCTCGCCGGCGTTTGAGGAGCGGGGGTGCGGGGCGGAGCCCCAGCAGCGGTGGCGCGCATGCGCACGGCGGGGTCCGGACAGCCGTGAGGCCCGGCATCCCTGAAGGGGTGCCGGGCCTCACGGGTGGGTCAAGGGCGTCAGTCCTTGATCTCGCAGATCGTCGCGCCCGAGGTGAGGGACGCGCCGACCTCGGCCGTCAGGCCGACGATGGTGCCGGAGCGGTGCGCGTTGAGCGGCTGCTCCATCTTCATGGCCTCGAGGACGACGATCAGCTCGCCCTCCTCGACGCGCTGGCCCTCCTCGACCGCGACCTTGACGATCGTGCCCTGCATCGGGGACGCGAGGGTGTCGCCGGAGGCCGCCGGGCCGGACTTCTTGGCCGCGCGGCGCTTCGGCTTAGCGCCGCCCGCGGCCGCCGTGCGGGCCAGGGTCATGCCCAGGGACGACGGCAGGGAGACCTCGAGGCGCTTGCCGCCGACCTCGACGACCACCGTCTCGCGGCCCGGCTCGTCCTCGACCTCGTCCGCGGCGGGTGCCGCGAAGGCCGGGATCTCGTTGACGAACTCGGTCTCGATCCAGCGGGTGTAGACCGTGAACGGGTTGCCGTCGGCGGGCGCGAACGCGGGGTCGGTGACGACCGCGCGGTGGAAGGGGATGGCGGTGGCCATGCCCTCGACCTCGAACTCGGCGAGCGCGCGGGCGGCGCGCTGGAGGGCCTGTTCGCGGGTGGCGCCGGTGACGATCAGCTTGGCGAGGAGGGAGTCCCAGGCCGGGCCGATGACCGAGCCGGACTCGACGCCCGTGTCCAGGCGGACGCCCGGGCCGGTCGGCGGGGCGAACTTGGTGACGGTGCCGGGCGCGGGGAGGAAGCCGCGGCCCGGGTCCTCGCCGTTGATGCGGAACTCGATCGAGTGGCCGCGCAGGGCGGGGTCGCCGTAGCCGAGTTCCTCGCCGTCGGCGATGCGGAACATCTC
>NZ_JBFBFP010000096.1:0-7819 GCF_040684275.1 Streptomyces sp. NPDC091371 | reverse complement strand
ACGACGAAGGAGGAGCGCCCTTGACGAGCCGTTCCGACACGGAAGGACTATGGGACTGACGGGAAACCCCCCGCGCCCTCTCTGATTCCGCCCAGCCCGGACCCCGCCAACCGCGCAGCCCCCGCCCCGCAGCCCGGGGCGGGTAGGCAAACACCGCCCCGCCCTCACCCCCCGACGGAGTAAAAGCCCCGCACGCGCGTGAACCGCCACTACGGTCAGATGCGACGTCGGACCTCGGCTGCGAGCTGCGCCGCCCCGCCTGCGGACAAACGGTCCAGCAGACCATGCAGTTCCCTGGGCTCCCTGCGATAGCCCGCTGCCTGCCTCCTCAGCAAGGCCAGCGTCTCCATCGGCCTCAGATCGAGCGCGTCCAGTAGAGGAAGTCGTCAGGGCTCAGGACATCGATTTCGTACGGCCCCACCGCTTCCGACGGGAAGTCACGCAGGTTGAGCGTCACGAGAGCGTGCGCATGACCACGCACCGCCGCGGCAAGCACGTGCCGATCCTTGGGATCGTTGCGCATCGCCGGGATCAAGGACTCGTACCCCGTCACCGAGCTGTCGGGAAAGGCCGATCCCATGACGTCAACCAACCGCTTTGCCGTCAACTCATCCGTTCGCTCCGCGATATTCCTGCGGAGCTCCTCGAGAATGCCGCCCGACCACAGCGGCTCGTACACCTCGGCCTCGGCCAGCCGGAGGAGGGTGTCCCTCAGGTAATTGGGATAGAGGACGCACGTATCGAGCACGACGCGCTGCACAAAGCCCCCAGTCAGTCGTCGTAGAGACCGGATTCCTCGGTCGAACGCACCAGCTCGTCCAGGCCCGTACGGCGCCTCGCACGTCGTAGCGACTGGTACTCGAGAACGTCGGTGAGCAGCACGCGACGGTGCCGGCCGGGGCGCGTGTGGGGGATCTCTCTGCGTTCCAGAATCTTGACGAAAGTAGGCCTGCTGACACCGAGGAGGTCCGCTGCCTCCTGGGTCGTCAGCGTCGTGTGAACGGGTGCGACGGTGACCGCCTTGCCCTCGGACAGCGCCCGGACCACGACGAGCAGCGCCTCGTACACCTCAGTGGGCAGCACCTCCGTCGCGCCGTCCGGACCCTGCAGAATCGCCGGCTCAGACCCGTGCTCCACTCGATCAAGCAAGGCGCGCAGGTGGGCGATCTCCGCCCGGTGCTCGGGCAGCAGGGTTCTGTCCTCGGCGGTAGCACGCATGCCAGGTCCCTTCTAGGCTTCCCTCAGCACCGCAGAATTCGAAAGAAACGCAACACCTGCTGGGCGGGGGCAGCCTCGTCATAGCCTGACCGCATGACGAGCGAGACGAGCCAGACGAGCCAGCCCAGCGAGATGAGCGACGACGAGTTCCGCGAGACCCTGCACTCCCTGCGCGTGTGGGACTCCCCCCTCCCCGGCTTCGACGCCGCGGCCGCGCCCGACGAGCCGCTGCCGCTGTTCCGGGAGTGGTTCGTGGCGGCCGCCAAGGCGGGGCAGGCCGAGCCGCACACCATGAGTCTGGCGACCGTGGACGCGGACGGGCGGCCCGACGTGCGGACCCTGATGCTGCACGACGCCGACGCGCGGGGCTGGCACTTCGCCTCGCACGCCACCAGCGCCAAGGGCCGGCAGCTGGCCGGGCAGCCGGAGGCGGCGCTCGGGTTCTACTGGGCGGCCGTGGGGCGGCAGGTGCGGATCCGGGGGCGGGTGTCCGCGTGCGGGGCCGCGGAGAGCCGGGCGGATCTGGCCGTGCGCTCGCGCGGGGCGCTCGCCGCGGCGCTCACGGGGCGGCAGAGCGAGGTGCTGGGGTCGGTGGAGGAGCTGGCACGGGTGGCGCAGGAGGCGTGGGAGCGGGCGGGGGCCGAACCGGACGCGCCGGCTCCGACCTGGACGCGGTACGTACTGGACCCCGCCGAGGTGGAGTTCTTCCAGGGCGACGCCGCACGCAGGCACGTCCGGCTGCGGTACCGGCGTACGGCCGACGGTGCCTGGGTGCGGGAACTGCTCTGGCCGTAGGGTGAGTTGGTGGAGATCAGTTCGGTAATCATCGCGGTGGCGGGCGTCGCGGGAACCCTGGGGGGCGCGGTCCTGACCCAGCGCGGCTCCGAGCGCGTCAAGCGCCGGGAGATAGAGCTCGTCCGCGGGCACGAGGAGGCCCGTGAACGGCTCTCGCTGCGGCGCACCTGCTACGTGGAACTCAACCGGGACGCCCGGCAGTTCACCACCGCGCTCAACAAGCACCTGCACGTCATGCGGGAGCGCACCGTGGAGGACGCCGACCGGGTCGCGCTCGACGAGGCGCGCGACGCCCACCGCGACCGGTACTCGGAGGCGCAGATGATCGCCCCCGAGGCGGTGCTGACGCCTGCGAGCGCCGCCAACCAGGCCCTGAGCCGGGTCTACGGCCAGGTCAAGCGCCTCGAGCGCGGTGAGCCCGGGCCGGGCGAGACGATGGAGGGCGCGGCCCGGGCGCAGTACGAGGTGTGGGACTTCCTGCGGGCCATGCGGCTCGCCATGCGCCAGGACCTCGGCGTGGAGTGAGGGTGAGGGTGAGGGTGAGGGTGAGGGCGGGGCCCCGGTCAGGCCGCCGGGCGGAAGACCGGGACCCAGAGCCCTTCCACCGCCTCGCGGAAGGTGACCGCGAGGGGCATGCCGATGCTCAGGGCCGCCACCTCGCAGTCCACCACCTCGGTCATCATCCGCGGGCCCTCCGCCAGGTCGACCACCGCCGCCGTGTACGGGACGCGGGTGCCGAAGGGCGGGAGGTCGTTGCGGTGGATCACCGACCAGGTGTAGAGGGTCGCGCCGCCGCTCGCCGCCTCCCAGGTGACCCGGTCCTCGCCGGCCCAGCAGAAGGGGCAGAACTCGCGCGGGTAGTGGTGCGCCCGTCCGCAGTCGGCGCAGCGGCGCAGCAGGAGGCGGCCTTCGGCGGCCGCGTCCCAGTAGGGGCGGGTGAAGTCGTCCGCCTCGGGGAGGTCGTAGCGCACGGTGTTCAAAGGAAGAGTCCGATCGCGGCGTCGAGGGACCAGGTCTGCCAGGACATGGCGAAGAGGGCGACGAGCGAGATCAGCGCCATCATCGCGTTCTGCCCCTGCTCGGCCCAGTCGTGGATCATCAGCACCAGGTAGAGGAGGTTGAGCAGCAGGCCGCCGACGAGGGCGATCGGCGTGAGGAAGCCGAGGACCAGGCCGAGGCCGAGGGCGAGTTCCGCGTAGACGACGATGTACGCCATCAGCTTCGGGCGCGGTGCGACGACCGCCTCGAAGCCGCCCTTCACGAAGGGCCAGCGGTGTTTGCCGGCGACGTCGGCGGCCCAGGCGATGCCGGTGCCGCGTTCGAACCAGCCCTTCTTGTCCTTGTGCCGCCAGCTCTCCAGCCACCACAGGCCGAGGCCTATGCGCAGTACGGCGAGCCATTCGGCCCCGCTGAGCCAGATGGTCTGCATCCCACCCTCACCCACCCAATCGCGATCTGACGGTACGTCAGTTCAGCGGATCCGGGGCGATCACGCAAGGGCCCTGCCGGGGTAAGGCCGTCCGACATCGCGGACCCATACGGGGAAGGGGGCCACCACCGGCTCGTCCTGCGCCTCCCCCTCCGCCAGCTCAACCCAGCCGACGGCGCCGGGCTCTTCGTCGGCGAGGAAGCCCTCCACGAGGGGCCCGAGATCGGCGACGGGCACGTACGCGCCCCGGAACGGCAGCTCGTCAGCGGCCACCGATCCCGTGGAGCAACGCAGCTGTCCGGCCTGCTCGTCGCGCCAGACGTAGAAGGTCACCGGCCCCACGAAGCCCCGGTCGAAGACCCGGCGCCGGATGGCCTCGGCCGTCCGCTCGAAGGCGCCTACCACCTCGGGGGCCGAGAGGGAGCGCGGGTCCTCGCCCTCCGCGAGGTTCAGCCGCCAGGTGTTGGTCTCCCACTCGACCCGCCGGTCGGCCGGGTCCAGGGCGAGGGGGTCGTCGGCTATCTCCGCAATCCATGTCAGCAGCACCGCAGCAGTATCCCCGCCCGGCTCCAAACGGCCCGTGACCGATCCGCAATCGATTCCCTCCTCGTCCGAGACCCATCAACGCTGCGTGGCGATACGATCACACCTCATGCCCGGACTCCCCACAGCACCCGACATGACCACCCAGCCCCGCCCCGTGTACGTCATCGGGGGCGGCCCCGGCGGCCTCGCCGCGGCCGCCGCGCTGCGCGCCCGCGGGGTGCGCGCCGTGGTCGTCGAGAAGTCGGACGGGGTCGGCGCCTCGTGGCGCCGCCACTACGACCGCCTCCAGCTGCACACCACGCGCCGCCTCTCCGCCCTCCCGGGCCTGGCCATACCGCGCCGCTTCGGGCGCTGGGTCTCCCGCGACGACCTGGTGCGGTACCTGGAGAAGTACGCCGAGTTCCACGAGCTGGAGATCGTCACCGGGGTCGAGGTGACCCGTATCGAGCGCGCGGCGGACGGCGGCGGCTTCACCCTGCACGCCACCGGCGGCCGGGTCCTGGCTGCGGCGGCCGTGGTCGTCGCCACCGGGTACAACCACACGCCCGCCCTCCCCGACCGGCCGGGCCGCGAGGCGTACACCGGCGAGCTGCTGCACGCCGCCGACTACCGCAACGCCGAGCCGTACGCGGGCCGGGACGTGCTGGTCGTCGGCGTCGGCAACACCGGCGCCGACATAGCCGTCGACCTCGTCGAGGGCGGGGCAGCGCGGGTGCGGCTCGCCGTGCGCACCGCCCCGCACGTCCTGCGCCGCACCACCGCCGGCTGGCCGGCCCAGCGCACGGGGATCCTCGTACGCCGGCTGCCGGTACGGCTCGTGGACCGGCTGGGCCGGTTCGTCACGAAGGTCTCCGTCCCGGACCTGTCGGCGTACGGGCTTCCGCGCCCCGACACCGGCCTGTACAGCAGGGTCAACGAGGGCGCGATCCCGGTCCAGGACGTCGGCCTGATCGACGCGGTCCGCGGCGGCCGGGTCGAGCCGGTGGCCGCCCTGGACTCCTTCGACGGCTCCGAGGTGGTCCTCGCGGACGGTACGCGGATCAGTCCGGACGCGGTGATCGCGGCCACGGGGTACCGGCGCGCACTGGAAGGGCTGGTGGGCCATCTCGACGTCCTGGACGAGCGCGGACGCCCCCTCGCGCACGGCCCCCGCACCCACGCCCAGGCCCCCGGCCTGTACTTCACCGGCTTCTCGAACCCCATCAGCGGGATGCTCCGGGAGATCGCCATGGACGCCGAGCGGATCGCCAAGGCGGTGGCGGCGGCCCTGGCGGCGGCGGAGCGCGGCGGGGGCGGCCGCCACCTGGCCTGAATGGCGCTCTGGACCGCCCGCAAGCGGTTCTGGCACCTTCGTGGCGGGTTCGTCACATCACCTCCACCACCTTTCCTGCGCAGCCCTGTTCCTGACGGCACGTCAGTTCAGTAATCTGACTACGCGTCAGTTATTTGAGGTTCCATCGAGGTTCATCGAGCAGGAGCGGGCGGAACGATGCTTGGATCTACTCACGGCACCCTCACCACCGACTTCCGCGCACGTGTCGAGGCCTGCGGGGAGTCCGCCAGAACGGCCGTCCACTCGACGGCCGCGCCGTCCGCCGAGGACACGGTCGCGCTGGACGTCAGCGGACGGCCGCTGCACGCCGACGTGCCCGACCTGGACCGGTTCTTCCGGCCCGAGTCCGTGGCCGTCGTCGGCGCCTCGGACGCCGAGGGCAGACCGAACACCGGCATCACCCGCCAGCTCATCGCCTGGGCGGAGCGTGTGGGCGCCCGGATCCATCCCGTGCACCCCACCCGCCCCACCGTCTTCGGGCTGCCCTGCCACGCCTCGGTGGCGGACCTGCCCGAACAGGTGGACCTCGCCGTCCTCCTCGTCGGAGACCCGCTGCCCGTCATCGAGGAGCTGGCCGAGACGAAGGTGAAGTTCGCCGTCGCCTTCGCCTCCGGCTTCGCCGAGACCGGCGACGCGGGCGCGGCCGCCCAGGCGCGCCTCGGCGCCGCCGTCGAACGCTCCGGCCTGCGCCTCCTCGGCCCCAACACCAACCTCAACGCCTTCGAGGAGTTCCGCGACGACCTCGACGGCCCGGCGATCGCCCTGATCACCCAGTCCGGCCACCAGGGCCGCCCGGTCTACACCCTCCAGGAGCTCGGCATCCGCCTCTCCCACTGGGCGCCGACCGGCAACGAAGCCGACCTCGAAACCTCCGACTTCATCTCATACTTCGCCGAGCAGCCCGAAGTAGGAGCCATCGCCTGCTACGTCGAAGGCCTCAAGGACGGCCGCTCCTTCCTGCTCGCCGCCGACCGAGCCGCGCGCAACGGGGTCCCGGTCGTCGCCGTGAAGGTCGGCCGCACCGAGACCGGCGCCCGCATGGCCGCCTCCCACACCGGGAAGCTGACCGGCGCCGACACCGTCGTGGACGCGGCGATGCGCCAGTTCGGCGTGATCCGGGTGGACGGGCTGGACGAGCTCCAGGACACGGCCGCCCTGCTCGCCCGGGCCCGCAAGCCGCAGGCCGAAGGGGTCGTCGTCTACTCCATCTCCGGCGGCACGGGCGCGCACTTCTCCGACCTCGCCACGGAGGCGGGCCTCTCGCTCCCCACCCTCTCCCAGGCCAAGCAGGACGAACTCCACCAGTGGATCCCGGAGTACCTGAACGTCGCCAACCCCGTCGACAACGGCGGCCACCCGGTCGGCGACTGGCGCGGCCGCAAGATCATCGACGCGATCCTGGCCGACCCGTCCGTCGGCGTCCTGATCTGCCCGATCACCGGCCCCTTCCCCCCGATGAGCGACAAGCTCGCCCAGGACCTGGTCGACGCCGCCGAGGCCACCGACAAGCTCATCTGCGTGATCTGGGGCTCCCCGGTCGGCACGGAGGACGCCTACCGCACGACCCTCCTCGGCTCCTCCCGCGTGGCCACCTTCCGTACCTTCGGCAACTGCATCACCGCCGTACGGGCCTACCTCGGCCACCACCGCTTCACCGCCGGCTACCGCTCCCCCTTCGAGGACGCCCCGCGGACCCCGTCCCCCTCGTACCGCAAGGCGCAGGCCCTGATGCGCCCGGGCCAGCAGCTCAGCGAGCACGCGGCGAAGCAGCTGCTGCGGGCGTACGGGATACGGGTCCCCCGCGAGCAGCTCGTGACGAGCGCGGCCGCGGCGGTCCGCGCGGCGGGCCTGGTCGGCTACCCGGTGGTCATGAAGGCGTCGGGGCCGCAGCTGGCCCACAAGACGGAACTCGGCCTGGTCAAGATCGGCCTCACCTCGGCGAGCCAGATCCGCGACGCGTACCGGGAGCTCACGGACATCGCCCGCTACGAGAACGTGCCGCTGGACGGCATCCTGGTCTGCCAGATGGTGGAACGGGGCGTGGAGATGGTCGTCGGCGTGACCCAGGACGACCTCTTCGGCCCCACCGTCACCGTCGGGCTCGGCGGGGTCCTGGTGGAGGTCCTGCACGACGCGGCGGTCCGCGTACCGCCGTTCGGCGAGGATCAGGCCCGCGCGATGCTGGGCGAGCTCCGGGGGCACGCGCTCCTGGAGGGCGTCCGGGGAGCGCCGCCGGCGGACGTGGACGCGCTGGTGGAGGTCATCCTGCGGATCCAGCGGATGGCGCTGGAACTGGGCGACGAGCTGTCCGAGCTGGACATCAACCCCCTGATGGTCCTCCCCAGGGGCCAGGGGGCGGTGGCGCTGGACGCCTTGGCCATCTGTCGCTGATCCCCTGCGGCACCGCTGTCGGGGGCTCCGCCCCCGAACCCCCGCGCCTCAAACGCCGGCGAGGCTGGAATTGCCCTGCGGGTAATCCAGCTGCGCTTCGAGGACGG
>NZ_JBFBFP010000095.1:0-8760 GCF_040684275.1 Streptomyces sp. NPDC091371 | reverse complement strand
GGATTGCCCGCAGGGCAATTCCAGCCCCGCCGGCGTTTGAGGCGCGGGGTCTGGGGCGGAGCCCCAGGGGCCCGGGGCGGAGCCCCAGGGGCCCGGGGCGGAGCCCCAGGGGCCCGGGGCGGAGCCCCGCCGCGCCTGGGACGGGGCCACCGCCCGGGAGGGCTACGGCCGGCCACGGAAGCGGCGGCGCTCGCCCGAGGCGGCTTCGGCGGCGGCGTCCGCAAGGCGGACCACGGCGGTGTCGCGCCCCGCGACCACCGGCTTCGGGGAGCGCGCCGCCTTCGCCTTGTACTGGGCCGCGTCCGCCAGCCGGAACAGCCGCCGGGAGGACTTCACCGGCCCGATCGGATCCCCGGTGGAAGCCACCCCGCAGGCCACCCCCTCGCCCAGCTCCAGCGCGGCGGCCCGCGTGCACAGCTCCTCGGTGACCCGTACGACCTCGTCCGCGCCCGGGCCGACCCCGACCAGGCAGAACTCGTCACCGCCCAGCCGCGCCACCAGCGCGCCCGGCAGTATGGCCCCGCACAGGCTCAGCACCGACCCGAACCGCTCCAGCAGCCGGTCGCCCATCGCGTGGCCCAGGGTGTCGTTGACCTTCTTCAGGCCGTTCAGGTCGCACACGACGAGGCTGACCACGACCCCGGTGCGCCGGTGCTCCTCCAGCGCCTCGTCGAGCCGCATGTCCACGGCCCGCCGGTTCGCGAGCCCGGTCAGCGGGTCGGTGAAGGCGAGCCGCCGGGCCTCCTCCAGCCGCTCGTTCTGGGCGAGGCCCGCCGCCACCACGGCCGCCAGTACGGTCGCGAACTCCGCGTCGTCCTCGTCGAAGTCGGGCAGCCCCTCGTCCCGTGCGACGTACAGCTCCCCCCAGGCCCGCCCACTGAGCACGATCGGCGCGACCACGCACGTACCGCGCCCCCGGCGGCGCAGGGCCTCGCCGCGCCGCCCGGGGCGCTCGCCGACGGCGCTCTCGACCCAGGCGTGGGGGCCGCCGCCGCCCGCCCAGCGCTCGTGCAGGAACTCGGTGATCTCCGGGAAGTCGTGCACCGGGTAGGACTCGTCCGCGGGGAACTCCTCTTCCCCCGCCCGCCGCTCCCCCTCGTTCACGAGCACCCGCAGGCACCCCCGCTCGCGCTCCCACGCGGAGATCGCGGCGAACGACCCGTCGAGCGCCGCCCGCGCGCCCCGCGCGGCCGCCCGCACGCTGTCCCGCGGCGTGGAGGCCGCGGCCATCGCCTGAGCGAGGCCCACCACGGCTCGTAGCCGCCCGTCAACTCCCATCACCCCAGGTTAGGGACTTTTGTCCGATTTGGTGACAATTGGCGCGACTTTAGGTGCCACGAAGATCACGAACCGTGATCGACTGTCTCACTCACCGGGCCAGTTCGGCTTCCGCTTCTCGTTGAACGCCGCCACGCCCTCCGCCCGGTCACCCGAGAAGGCCACCGTCCGCCAGGCCGCGTCCTCGATCTCCAGCCCGGCCGCCAGGTCCATCCCGTGCCCCAGCCGCAGCGCCCGCTTGGCCGCCCGCAGCCCCACCGGGGAGTTCGCCGCCATCCGCGCGGCCAGCGCCAGCGCCTCGGCCGTGTCCTGCCCGGCGGGCACCACCGAGTCCACCAGCCCCAGCGACAGCGCCTCGGCCGACTCCACCCGGCGCGCGGTGAAGATCAGCTCGGCCGCCCGGGCCGCGCCCACGCGGCGCGGCAGCAGCTGCGTACCTCCGCCGCCCGGGATCACACCCACCGACACCTCGGGCAGGCCGACCACGGCCGTCTCGTCGGCCACGATCACATCGCAGGCCAGAGCCAGCTCGAAGCCGCCGCCCAGCGCGAAGCCGTGCACGGCCGCGACCGTCGGCATCGGCAGCTCCAGCACGCCCCCGTACGCACCCCGCGTGGTCGGCCGCTGCCGCACCAGCTCGGCGTCCGAGAAGGAGTTGCGCTCCTTGAGGTCCGCGCCCACGCAGAAGGCCCGCTCGGCGGTGGAGGTGAGCACGACGACACGCACCGACGGGTCCGCCGCGAGGGCCGCGCAGGCCGCGCCGATGGACCGGGCCATCTCCGTCGACACCGCGTTCATCGCCTTGGGCCGGTCCATCGCCAGCTCCGCGACGTGCCCGTCGCCTTCCCGACGTACCGCGACGAACTCTCCGAAGCGCTGCTCAGACATGCCTGCGACCCTCCCGGTTAACGAGCGTTATCGGCGCACTGTAGTCCGGAAGCCCGCCACCGGGTCAAGAACCCGGGTCCCGGCCCACCGCCGGCGGTGGGCCGCCCCCGCCGGTCCGGCTCCCCTCCGTCGGGGTCGGGTGTGCGGTGGGGCGCCCCCGCAGGGCTCCGAACTGGGCCCCCCTCCCCTCTCCGACCCCTGGAAACGTTCGGAGCCCGAGGAGGTGCCCCGCCGCGCGGCCGGCCCCGGCGGCCCCCACCGTGCCGCTGCGCGGAGCCAGTCCCCCACCCCGCCCCTTCCCGAAACCGGGCTCTGCCCGGACCCGCGCCTCAAACGCCGGCGAGGCTGGAAGGCTGCGGCGCAACCGAGCCCAGACCCCGGTCCTCAAACGCCGGCGAGGCTGGGAGGCTTCGGCGCAGCCGACCCGGCACTCCGGTCCTCAAACGCCCGACGGGCCGAACAGGCGCGGGCGGACCCGGAGGGCGGGGGCCCGCCCGCGCACCGGTCCTAGCCGCCCCGCGGCTTCCGGCGCGTCAGCGACCACGGTTCCACCACGCCCAGCCCTCGCACCGGCCGCTGCCACATCGGCTGGAGCGCGAAGCGGTACGAGCCGCCGCCCTCCTCGGCCTCGGCCTCCTTCTCGGAGACCGGCGCCGCCCCGGTCCGGCCCAGTTCCTCGGCCATCGCACCGTCAACCAGCACCGCGTCCTTCGGCGCTATCGAGGTGAGCCGGCTCGCCAGGTTCACGGTGGTGCCGAAGACGTCGCCCATGCGGGTCGTCACCGTGCCGAAGGCGATCCCGACCCGCAGCTCCGGCATCTGGGGGTCGACTTCCATCGTCTCGATCAGCCGCAGCGCGATCTCCGCCGCCGTCGCCGCGTCGTCGGCGCAGTACAGCACCTCGTCGCCGAGCGTCTTGATCAGCCGGCCGCCGTGCGCGGCCACCAGGTCGGCGGAGGTCGTCTCGAAGGACTCGACCAGCTCGCCGAGCTCCTCCTCCTCCAGCCGCCGCGTCAGGCGCGTGAAGCCGACCAGGTCGGCGAAGCCCACCGCGAGGCGCCGGTCGACCATCTCCTCGTCGTCCGCCACCTGCACCACCCGCCCGGTCGCGGCCGCCAGCTGGCGCCGCCACACGTAGACGAGGAACTCCTCCAGCTCCGGCAGCAGCAGCTCGACCAGCGGGTACGTGACCTCCGTACGGGTCATCCCCGGCTCCGGCGGCTCCGTCAGCCCTTCCAGGAAGGAGTCGATCTGCCACTCGGCCAATCGGGCGGTGGTCTGCCCGGTGGACCGCGCCACCTGCACGGCCATCGGCTCGCTCAGCAGCCCGGCCTCCACCAGGCCGGCGAGCCGGCGCAGGGCCAGTACGTCCGCCTCGGTCAGGGCCCTGGCCTGGCCGATGTCGGCGAAGCCCATGGCCCGCCAGAAGCGGGAGGCCAGCTCCATCGAGACGCCGGCGCTGCGGGCCGCCTGGAAGGGCGTGTACCGGCGCTCGGCACCGAGGATCAGCTGCTCCAGCCGGATGGCGAGCGGATCCGCCGTCGGCTGGACCGTGTGGTCGACCTCGTGGTGCGGGGTGTGCTGGTCCCGCCCGATCGGAGTGCCGGGGCCCGTCGGCCCGGGGGCGGGCGCGCTGGACTTAGAGTCGTCGACGGTCAAGGGCCGCCTCCTGTCCATTCCGTGCGCACTGCCCTGCCGAACCGGGTCACCACGAGTACCGGGATCGCCTAAACCATACGGCAGGTGTGCCGTAGCTCACTCCCCACTCCCCGCGGAATTCGGCCCCGCGGGCGCGAGCACGCCGCGCCCGCGCCCGAGCGGCGGAAAACCCGAGGTCAGTGCACGGACCGCAGGTGGACCACGTCCCCCGCGGTGACCGCCTCGTGGCGGTCCTCGGCGGTACGGATGACCAGGCGCCCCTCCGCGTCGACCGCTTCGGCCGTTCCGGTGAGGGTGCGGCCGCCCGGAAGCTCGGCGCGCACGTGCCGGCCGAGGGTCGCGCAGCCCGCCGCGTAGGTCTCCTGGAGTCCGCTGGCCGCGGGGTCGCCGGCCGCCTCGCGCCACCTCCCGTACCACTCCTCCAGGGACCGCAGCACGGCCCGCAGCAGCGGATCCCGGTCGGTGACGGTGGCCTTGGCCAGCGCCAGCGAGCCGGCTTCCGGCACCGGCAGCTCGTCCTCGGTCAGCGTCACGTTGAGGCCGATGCCGACGACGACCCCGTCGGCGACGCGCTCGGCGAGGATCCCGGCGGTCTTGCGCTCCTCCCCGTCGACCGTGACGAGCAGGTCGTTGGGCCACTTGAGGGCGGTGTCCACCCCGGCCGCCCGGGACAGCCCGGTGGCGGTGGCCACCCCGGCGAGCAGGGTCAGCCATCCCCACCGCTCCTGCGGCACGGCGTCGCCCGGCTTGAGCAGGACGGAGAAGAACAGCCCCGACCGGGCGGGCGCGACCCAGCTCCGGTCGAGCCGGCCCCGCCCCGCGGTCTGCTCCTCGGCGACGAGCACGGCCCCCTCGGGCAGCCCCGCCGCCCGGCCCGCGAGATCGGAGTTGGTCGACCCGGTGGCCGCGACCACCTCCAGCGAGCTCCACAGCCCCCCGTCGGTGACGAGGGCCCGCCGCAGGGCCTCCTCGTTCAGCGGCGGCCGCTCCAGGCTGGACCAGCGTCCGGCGGGAGCTCCTCCTGATGCACCTGATGCCATGATCGGATTCCTTATGTCGCCGTGTGTGATCCGTTGACCCGGGCTCGCGTTCGGATCATGGTCGACCCTAGCTTCCGGGCCGTGGGGAATTCAGCGGTAAAGAGGGCATTCAGGTTCCGTTTCTACCCTGATGCCGCACAGGCAGCCGTCCGCCCCTGGGATACCCCTCCCCCTAGGGAAAGCGACGAGGCCAAGCAAGCCACATCAGGTGTGTCAAACGCCGCACTGTCGAGTGCCATGCCCGCCGATACGCTACGCACCAGTAGCCAGCAGTAGTCAATCAATTGACCAGGCAGTTGACACCACGCAGGGAGCCGCGACCCCGATGTCACAACCGTCAGAGCCGATCGACATGCACACCACCGCGGGGAAGATCGCGGACCTGCAGCGCCGCATCGACGAAGCCACCCACGCCGGTTCCGCCCGCGCCGTGGAGAAGCAGCACGCCAAGGGCAAACTGACGGCGCGTGAGCGGGTGGCCCTGCTGCTGGACGAGGGATCCTTCGTCGAGTTGGACGAGCTCGCCCGGCACCGCTCCACCAACTTCGGGCTGGAGAAGACCCGGCCCTACGGCGACGGCGTCGTCACCGGCTACGGCACGGTCGACGGCCGCCCGGTCGCCGTGTTCTCGCAGGACTTCACCGTCTTCGGCGGGGCCCTCGGCGAGGTCTACGGCCAGAAGATCATGAAGGTCATGGACTTCGCGCTGAAGACCGGCTGCCCG
This sequence comes from Streptomyces sp. NPDC091371, assembly GCF_040684275.1. Classification (NCBI taxonomy): domain Bacteria; kingdom Bacillati; phylum Actinomycetota; class Actinomycetes; order Kitasatosporales; family Streptomycetaceae; genus Streptomyces; species Streptomyces sp. NPDC091371. The sequence goes on along the minus strand of NZ_JBFBFP010000095.1, from coordinate 3,171 downwards.
CTCGTCGGCATCAACGACTCCGGCGGCGCCCGCATCCAGGAGGGCGTCAGCGCGCTGGGCATGTACGGCGAGATCTTCCGCCGCAACGTGCACGCCTCCGGCGTGATCCCGCAGATCAGCCTGGTCGTCGGGCCCTGCGCCGGCGGAGCCGTGTACTCCCCCGCCATCACCGACTTCACGGTCATGGTCGACCAGACCTCGCACATGTTCATCACCGGCCCGGACGTCATCAAGACCGTCACCGGCGAGGACGTCGGCTTCGAGGAGCTCGGCGGGGCCCGGACCCACAACAGCACGTCCGGCGTCGCGCACCACATGGCGGGTGACGAGAAGGACGCCATCGAGTACGTGAAGTCCCTCCTCGCGTACCTGCCGTCGAACAACCTCTCCGAGCCGCCCGCCTTCCCCGAGGAAGCGGACACCGAGGTCAGCGACACCGACCGCGAGCTGGACGTACTCATCCCCGACAGTGCGAACCAGCCCTACGACATGCACACTGTCATTGAGCACGTGCTGGACGACGCGGAGTTCCTGGAGACCCAGTCGCTCTTCGCGCCGAACATCCTCACCGGCTTCGGCCGGGTCGAGGGCCACCCGGTGGGCATCGTCGCCAACCAGCCGATGCAGTTCGCCGGTTGCCTGGACATCAACGCCTCCGAGAAGGCCGCGCGCTTCGTTCGGACCTGCGACGCCTTCAACATCCCGGTGCTGACCTTCGTCGACGTGCCGGGCTTCCTCCCGGGCACGGACCAGGAGTACAACGGAATCATCCGGCGCGGCGCCAAGCTGATCTACGCCTACGCCGAGGCCACCGTCCCCCTGATCACCGTCATCACCCGCAAGGCCTTCGGCGGCGCCTACGACGTCATGGGCTCCAAGCACCTCGGCGCGGACCTCAACCTGGCCTGGCCGACCGCGCAGATCGCCGTCATGGGCGCGCAGGGAGCGGTGAACATCCTGCACCGCCGGGACATCGCCGAGGCGGAGGCCAACGGCGACGCGGAGGCGACCCGGGCGCGGCTGATCGCCGAGTACGAGGACACGCTGCTGAACCCGTACACGGCGGCCGAGCGCGGATACGTCGACGCGGTGACCATGCCGTCCGAGACCCGGGCGCACGTGGTGAAGGGACTGCGGCAGCTGCGCACCAAGCGGGAGTCCCTGCCGCCCAAGAAGCACGGCAACATCCCCCTCTAGGACCGGGAGGCAAGTCCAGTGGTGATCAAGGTCGTCAAGGGGAACCCGACGCCGGAGGAGCTGGCCGCCGCTTTGGCGGTGGTCCAAGCGCGCGCGGCGGTGCTGGCTTCGGCACCGTCGGGCGCGCCGCGGGAGCCGGACGAGTGGTCGCGGCCGGCCCGCGTGGCGCGCCGCCGCGTGCCGCGGCCGGGGCCGCGCGCGTGGGGCCGTACGTACTGGCCCAGCTGACTCCGGCCCGAAGATGACGTGAACGGGTGGGGCGCCTGAGTACGAGTACTCAGGCGCCCCACCCGTTGCCGGGGACAGGATCAGGGCATGCTCTGGTCCGATCCGAAGAACGAGCCGCCCAAGGACATGCGCGACGCACAGGCGATGGTCCGGCGGCTGTCCGTGGTGCTCGTCCTCGCCATGCTGGTGGCGGTGTACGTCCTGGGTGTGGGGCCCTTCTGAGGGCTTCGAGGCGCGCCCTACGATGGCGGGCATGACGACGCCTCCCCCGCGCAAGCTCGTGCTCGCCTCCGCCTCCCCCGCCCGGCTGAACCTGCTGCGGCAGGCGGGGCTCGCCCCGCACGTGATCGTCAGCGGTTTCGACGAGGACACCCTGAACCACGACGAGCCCGCCGCGCTGGCGCTGGCGCTCGCCGAGGCGAAGGCGGCGGTCGTGGCGGGCCTGGACGAGGCCGCGGGCACGCTGGTGATCGGCTGCGACTCGGTGCTGGAGCTGGACGGCGAGGCGCTGGGCAAGCCGGCGGACGCGGACGAGGCGACCGCGCGCTGGAAGTCGATGCGCGGGCGCTCCGGCGTACTGCGGACCGGGCACTGCGTGATCGACACGGCGAGCGGCCGTCAGGTCTCGGCGACGGCCTCCACGACGGTCCACTTCGGCGAGCCGACGGACGCGGAGGTCGCGGCGTACGTGGCGAGCGGCGAGCCGCTGCACGTGGCGGGGGCGTTCACCCTGGACGGGCTGTCGGCGCCGTTCATCGAGGGGATCGACGGGGACCACGGCAACGTGATCGGGCTGTCGATGCCGATGCTGCGCTCGCTGCTGGGCGAACTGGGTGTGTCCATCACGGACTTGTGGGCTTGAGCTCCCCGGGCAGTGCGGCCTCCGGGCGCTCGGGCTCGTAGAGGGTCAGGGTCAGCACCAGCAGGCACAGGATCAGCATCATCGTCGTGAAGGCGGCCCAGCCGACCAGGACGACGGTGAGGATGCCGAGCACCCCGTGGGTGACGGCGGCGGCGATGAGCACGATGCGGGCGAAGCGGGCGGGTGCGCGGTCGCGGACGGCGGCGACGGCGGTGAAGGCCGCGCACAGCAGCAGGAAGGCGCCCATGCCCGCCCCCAGCCCGTAGGTCGCCTTGGACATGAGTTCCGGATCGCTGCCCGCTATGGACATCGCCTGGTTCTCGGTGGTCTTCCCCAACACGACATGGACGAGAACGAGCACCGCCGCTTCCGCGACCAGTACGATCGCGGCCAGTCCGGCCACGAGTCTGCGCAGCACGACGTCCCACCCCCACGCGTCACAAGCCTGTTCGACGCCTGGAGGCTACTAACGGGTAAACGTGCGGACAAGAGGTCCGGGCCGCTTCGTTACGCGAGGGCCCCGTCGCGGCGATCAAGCAAAGATAACGTGGGCCGTTCGTAGGGACTCGACAAAGAATCACCCGGGGCGGCTGACCGGCATGACAGAGACCTCGGCTGCATGACGGGGTTACTGTGCAGTCGGGGATCCCCCTGACCTGGGGCGCCATAAGGGTTCCCCGGTAGAGCGGGCCTCGCATCACACTCTGTGTGGGCAAGCTCACCACTGGGGAAGGGTCGAAAGGCCGTGTGGGCTGTCCCTAAACTCAGCTTGTTTCAAGGAGGGAGCCATCGTGCGCAAGGTGCTCATCGCCAACCGTGGCGAAATCGCTGTCCGCGTTGCCCGGGCCTGCCGGGACGCCGGGATCGCGAGCGTAGCCGTCTAC
>NZ_JBFBFP010000094.1:0-8906 GCF_040684275.1 Streptomyces sp. NPDC091371 | reverse complement strand
GTCCTGCGCTTCGCTCCGGACGGGTTCAGGTTCCGCTTCGCTCCACCTGAATGGCCCGCTGCGCGGGCCTGGATGACCCCGTTTCACGGGGTCCGGGCCTTCGGCCCGTTGGGTGTCCGCTTCGCTCCCACCCCAGCCCCTTTCGGCTTCGCCTCCAGGACCAGCCCGCTCCGCGGGCAGATGGCTGCAGCGAGGGCCGACTTCGTCCTGCTACCGGTGCTGGGAGGGGACGGTCAATCGGAGGTGGTTCAGCACGCGTGGGACGGCTCGTTCGGACTCAGCGATTTCCCGGGAGGACCGCTGGAGAAAAAGAACACAGTCCAGGTAGACCCGGCTGGCTTTATTCACGGGTTGTGAAGTCAGTTGTTCACGGCCACATCGTCCAGTCGGGTGCCAGCCCGAGATGCCGGAGTGGGCTCCGTACCGATCTCCCGTTGCCGGATGGCGAGGCAGATCCGTCGTTCACGGGATCCGGGCCTTCGGCTCGTTCGGGCGGGTCTGCTCCGCTCCCCACCCGGGCCCTTCTGGCTCCGTCTCCCAGACCACGACCCTCTCCCGCTGACACGCAACCGGCACAACGCACAACGTTGAGGAACGCAGTCGGGCCCGCGATGACGGACAGGTACTGTTTGGCCATGGATCTACCGGGGGCGAGCGCTACTCACAAGAACACCGGACGGACAGCAGTCCTCCAGTACTTCGCGATCGCCGTCGCGGCCGAAGGCATCGGCCTGGTAGTTCCTCTCGACGAGACGACGCAATGGGGATGAAAGCTCGAATAGAACTGCACCTGGCCGGCGCACGACTGAACCTCCGCAGGGAGCGGTGGCTCGCAGAAGGCTTGTCCGTATCGCCCGTCCTGTGCCAGCACCAAGCGGGTGCACATGCACCGACCGAGCACGGGCCGACCACCGCCCCCGACCGCCTTGCCGTGCTGATCACAGGATCAGACTGGGGCGTGACCTTGTCCGTCGGGCTGCAGCCCGACGGGACGGCAAGACTGGCGTACCACGCACCCCTCGGGTCGGTGGAGAAGCACATCAATATCCGCTCCCTCGAAGCATGGGACGCACTGCTGGACAACGCCGTCCGGCACGCTCAGGGCCTGAAGGTGCAGCACGCCCACTTGCTTGCCACCAGCTGCACCACGGGCTGGCTCGACTGGATTCACGGCGAGTTGTGGCTGCTGCCGGACTCCCTGGTCCGCATTCGCGGCGGATTCGTCGACACCGTCGTAAACTCCATCAGCCCCAGCGCACGGGAACACACCGCCACCACTGTCATCGGCTACGACCCGACGACCGTCCTGGAGGGACACCACACCAACAAGGTCATCCCCTTCGACAGCATCGCGCACGCCAGTCTGCACCGCGGTCTCACCACATCTGGCCTTGCCGTCACGATGACGGATGGCACCCGCCACAAACTGCTGTGGCTATCCTCCGAACCAGCCCGCCGCGTACTGACGGACCGACTGCTGCCCGTACTCGGCTCCCGCTTGACCCCGTGAGCCAACCAGGCAAACAGACCGCCAGCAGGCACAGGACATACCCGACCCCGGCAGGACACCGACTCCCCCAGAGCTGGACCCTGATCGCAGCGCGCTCAGGAAGGGAGCCGCTTCGCCGGGCTGGGGCCTGCCTTCGGCCGTGGTTCGGGGTTCCGCTTCGCTGCACCCCGAACGGCCCGCTGAGCGGGCCTGGGTGAACCCGTTTCACAGGGCCCGGGCCTTCGGGCCCGTTGAGTGGGTCCGCTTCGCTCCCCCACCCTGGGGTCCTTCCGGCTTCGCCTCCAAGGCCAAGGGCCCGCTCCGCGAGCCCAGCGCCAGCAGCAGGGAAGCTTGTGCGTAGGTGTGATGGCCTCGACTGGGAGCTGTCTGGCTCAGGGAGCGAAGTACCAGCAGTACAGGGGCTGGCCCAGGTCTTCTGCTGTACGAGCCAGACCGGCTACCTCTGTGAGGATCTCAACCGCCATCTCTGCTGGGGCCCCGTCCTTCGCCTCGGCGAGCTCGACCCACTGGGCCGCAACCTCGACAAGCCGAACCCTACTCGCCGCCGCCAGCGCCGAACACAGTCTCCCAGGGACCTCGAACACCATGAAGCCGTCATTCTTCATCGGCACCACAGCACGCAGGTCCGAAGCCACACCCCTGACGAGGAGAACCTCCCAGTCCCCCACCGCATCATCGGGAAAGAAATCCGCACACCCAAACGCCGGAAACCCATGACCACGACGCTTCGGCCCCACGACAGCGGCCGCCCCGTCGTCCGGAGCCACAAAGAACTCAACAACACGCAGCATGACCCAATCATGCCAGCCTCAAGAGTTTGATTCATTCTGAAGTCCGGATGGACTCTGCACTACAGGCTCCCGTCCGATTCTCAGGAACCCTCCTGCGGTCTGGGGTGCCGCAGCGATCCGTCATCAGCCACGCCAGCTGCCCAATCTGCTGAACGCCCAGCGCAGCACCTCCCGATCAGGGTGGTCGCGGCCCGTTCGTTCGAGTGCGGTCAGAGTGTGGGCTGTTAGCCGGGCCCAGTTACGGAAGTTGCCAGCCGCGTGGCGGTCGGCGAAGGCGATGTCTGCGGGATCAGTCCGTGCCCAGACAGGGTGGTAGAGGGGGATGACCTGGTGAACTTCCTCCGGAGTGAGCTTGGTGACGTGCTGCCAGATGAAGATGCGGGAGGAGAGCATCGGCTCTTTGCGCAGCACCGTGTGCGCTCCCTCGCCGCCGGCGAAGACGATCGCGATCTGTGAGTACGGGTGGTCCCAGACGAACCGAAAATATTCGAACGTCTCTCGATTCAGCCACTGAGCCTCGTCCACGACCAGCGTACGCGGCTGGGCTGCCAGCGAGTCCAGGAGCAGCCGATCGAACTCGGACGGGTGACGCGGGGGTTCACCCGGCAGACCAAGCGCAGCAAACAGCTCGTGACGCACCGCTCGGGCGGTGGGGCGGGCGCGGAAGGCAATCCGGCAGACCTCCTCGCCGCGGGTTCGCTCAAGCTCACGCAGGCAGACGTTCGCGGCAAGTGTCTTGCCCACGCCTGCCGGGCCGTGGAGGCACATCATCGCCCTGGCGTCGATCGTGTCGGCGATGTTCTCCCTCGCGGCCAGGAGCGCCCGGGTCGTGACGACCGCGGCGTCCGCGAGCTGGGTGTAGTGATCGGTCTCCCGCGGTGGCAGCTGGCTCGTCATGGCTTCTCTTCCCGGATGGCAGGGCGCAGGGAGGCTGGTGTGTGCCAGTCGTCGGGCGGCGGGGCGTGAGGGATGAGGTCGGGCAGGGCCAAGGCGGCCATGTCGCTGTCGGATGCCGCGGCGAGTTCCTGGCCCTCCTGTACATCCCGCTTCACCGCACGCTGCACCGTCCCCAGCGACGGCACAGCGAAATCCGCCTTCTCCACTCCCTCCGTCATCCGCCGGTACACCGCCGACACGTTCCCGCCCTCCTCCGCCAGCCGTGTCCACCACGCATCCGGCAACGAGAACGCCGGCTTCGGCAACCGCTCCACCCGGCCCACACGCCCCGCGGCAAGCCAATGCCACACCGTCCGCGGCGACACCCCCGCCGCCTCAGCCGCCGCCCGCACATGCAATGCCGACACCGCGCCCGACTCCGACGCCTCAGCCACCGCCAACAGACGGCGCACCACCACACCCCGCGCCAACCGGCCGTCCTCACCCATACCCACCAGCACACCCGGCGGCCAAAGCCACGAACACAGGAATGGGCAAACCCATGACAGCCACCCGCCCTGCTGCTATGCAGCCTGTGGCAGCAACCTGGTCACCATGTGGCAGCCGACACGCGGACCAGGCTCAGCTCTCCGCCCGCCCGGACACTGCGGTGCGGCTGAGCCCTCGCCCCAAACCGGCAACGTGAAATCATCAAAAGATGACCGAACCGAGCAGCGAGGACAGCCACGCCATCCGGCACGAGACCGAACAGGTCGTCAACGAGATCGCCCAAGGACTCCGCACGTTGGACGTCGGAGCCGCCTGGTTCTCCGACCTCTCCCCGGCCCACCGGCAGAAGGTCCTGCAAGAAGTCGCCGGCTACGCGATGCAAGCGCACATCACAGCTACGGACGGCCGCACCGGGGTAGCACGATCCGGGGTAAAGCCCACCGCCAACCCCTCGGTCATGATCTGCATGGACCCACCCCGCTACGGGTTCGCCAGCCTCCCCGCCGACGAACACGTCACAGCGTTCCGCGTCCTCGTCTGGGTCTGCTGCAGGTTTGGGTGACAGGTTGGGTCACGCGGCTTGGAGGGCCGGTGTGGTCATGACGGTCTCGAATTCGATGGGGGTCAGCCGGCCGAGTGCGGCTTGCCGGCGGCGGCGGTGGTAGGTCCGCTCGATCCAGGTCACGATCGCGATCCGCAGTTCCTCGCGGGTGGCCCACTTCCGGCGGTCGAGGACGTTCTTCTGCAGCAGGCTGAAGAACGACTCCATGGCCGCGTTGTCGCCGGCGGCCCCGACCCTCCCTATCGACCCGGCCATCCGGTGCCGGTCGAGTGCCCGGACGAATTTCCGGGATCGGAACTGCGATCCGCGATCGCTGTGCAGGATGCATCCGTCGACGTGTTCACGCCGGGCCACGGCGTTGTCCAGGGCAGCCACGGCCAGGCGGGACTTCATCCGCGCGTCGATGGAGTATCCAACGATCCTGTTGCTGAAGACATCCTTGATCGCGCAGAGATACAGCTTGCCGTCACCGGTGGCATGTTCGGTGATGTCGGCGAGCCACAGCCGGTTCGGGCCGGCCGCGGTGAAGTCACGACGGACGAGATCGTCATGCACCGGCGGGCCGGCCTTCTTGCCCCGGCCGCGCTTCTTCCCGAAAACGCTCCACCAGCGGTTGTCCCGGCAGATCCGCCACGCGGTCCGGTCGGCCATGGCGGCCCCGGTGCTGCGGGCCTCATCTGCCAGGAAGCGGTAGCCGAACTCCGGGTCCTCGCGGTGGGCGCCGAACAGCGCGTTCGCGCGATACGCCTCCGCGAGCACGGCTTCGCCCACCGGCTGGTCGAGCCAGCGGTAGTAGGGCTGCCTGGCGAGCTTCAAGACCCGGCACGTCACCGTGACGGGCACCCCGTCCCCGGCCAGCTCCTTCACGAGCGGGTAGATCCTTTTCCCGGCAGATGCGCCTGCGACAGATAGGCCGCGGCCCGGCGCAGGACCTCGTTCTCCTGCTCCAGCAGCTTGATCCGCCGACGCGCTTCTCGCAGTTCCGCGCTCTCCTGGCTGGACGTTCCGGGCTTGGACCCGTCATCGATGTCCGCCCGACGCATCCACTTCCACAACGTCATCGGGTGGACACCGAAGTCCGTGGCCACCTGCTCGACCGTCACACCTGGGCCACGGTTCCTCGCGACCCGTACGACGTCCTCGCGGAACTCTTCCGGATAAGGCTTGGGCACAGCGACATCCTTCCCACCTGCCCCACAAGGCAAGCCAGTTCAGATGTCACCCGATCGTGCGGCAGACCCGGATACGCAGTTCTACTGACCGGCGACATACGAGCGCCCGAGCTGACACGCGGCCGTGCGGGGCGTGCGCGGCGCGCCCTGGGGGGGTATCGACTGGTGTGTTCCGCCATCCGCGCACCAGAAGCACCAGGAGCACCAAGAGCCGCCATGTCACTCTTCATCCCGGATTCGACGACTCCGTGGTCGTCTGCGGCGGCGTACGACCAGACGGTCTGCCACGGCCCATACCGCTCGGGCAGGTCACGCCACGGAGCCCCGGTCCGCAACCGCCACAGCACACCATTGACCACCTGCCGGTGATCACGCCACGGCCGACCACGCCCATCCACCTGCGGCAACAAGGGCTCTATCCACTCCCACCCCGCCTCCGTCAACTCACCTCGACCTGCCACAAGATCAATTATCAGACAGGCCTTAGGAGGCGTCGTAGAGCTCCTGAGCGGCCTTCAGGGCCGCCCGGCGGACCGCCGGCGGATAGCCGAGACGGTCCGCTGCTCCTTCGGCGCCGAGACCCGGCTCCGTGCGCATCAGCGCGACGATGCGCGCCGCACGCTCCTGCTGCAGGTGGCGCTGCGCAGCCGGGACGGAGATACCGAGGACGTCGACGGCGTGAGCAGCCGTCACCGCGGGGTCCACGTCGAGGAGTTCGGCGATACGGCCGGGGAGCAAGTCGCGGGGGACCATATCGCCCGACCCTTTCGGCCGGCCCCTGGGGGCACTCATAGTGCCCCGGCTGGCCGCGAAGGCGAGCAGCTCGGCACGCGGCCAGTGCTCGACCCCGCCTACGACCACCACATGGTCGGCGAGGCGGGGGTCAGTCTTGTAGCTGTCCACGCTGCGCGGCTTCACACCGAGCAGCAAGGCCGCCTCGCGGCGGTCGAGCAGATCCTCCTCATGCTCAACATCCGGGATGACCGGCGTCGGCCGGCCGTCGCGGAAAGCCTCTACCTGCTCCAGGTCCCACAGCAGCAGGAGCGCGCCTTTGGAGCTGACCGGCGGCGGGAAGCCGGCAGCTGTATGCGGCTTCGTGCGGTCGAAGGTGGACCACTTCAGGCCCAGGGCGTCGGCAAGCTCGCGACGCCCCACTGCGGTTCGTCCAGCACGAATCACGACTTCTGACCTCCCGACAGGCGAGGCGTGCTGTTCACGCCAGTGCACTCGGAACCGCCAGGGCAGTAGTCACGGGTGCACAAAAAGGTACCGCATCCGAACGTCGTCAAGATGCCTGCCGATGGATTGCCCGCGCGCTATGCTCGGCCCTGAGACGCATGTGGGTTCTCCCAAGGTGTGTTCTTCGGTAGGCCGGCGCCCTTGCCACCCGCCCTCGGCGGAAGTGGGCGCCGGCCACATCTCTTTCACCCCCACACCGCTCCACTCCCCTGCCTGCCCCTCTCCCTTCCGTTCCCCTACTGCTTCTCTCCACCTCCGTCATCAAACCGACTTCCGCCCCGACTCACAGCCCACACTCCAACCCGACACACCTCTCTCAACTCCCAGCCCCCGACCCCGCCCAGAACCACAGCCCCAACCCTCCTACCCGAACCCCTTCACCCCCGCCCAGACCTAATGTCTGAGCAGTCACCGGCCCCCAAAGGCCCATCCACCTGCGGAAATGCAGAGGCTCGGGCATTGCACCTTCCCCCTATGCATCCCCCTTAGGGTTCCCCCTTTGCGTCCCCCCTGCGCTTCCCCCCATGCGTACCCCCGTGGTTCCGGCGGCTTCCGGCCGGGAAGAGGCCACAGCCCGGGCCCCTCCCGGCAGCAGCGAGGCGGGGCCGGACCCGACTCCGGACGGACTCCCCGGCCCGGATGGCGCGGGTCGTCACGGCTCCTTCCTGAGCAGGGCGCTCGTCCCCGCTACGAGCTGGCCGTGCGCGCCCACCGCGAAGACCACGCCACGGGCACCGGCTACGCCTGGATCGCATGCACGCCGAAGTCCTCCGGGGCCGTCGTGGCGGCAGCTTCATGGCGATGAGAGCCGACCTCATCCACCGCACCCGTGCCGAGCTGTCGGCGGTCATGCAATTCAATTCCCCAGCCTCGGCGGCTTCCACGTGACGTAATTCCCCAGATGGGCTGGGCCGGTGCGGGCTGCCCGTCTGCTGAGTGTGCAGCTGGGCCAGCCAGTTTTCGCACGGCGCACCATTGGCCGTACCTGAGGTCGTACCCTCGCTCTGGCGCTGTGGCTGGAGCCGCACACTCAGGGGGGCGCATGGGAACGGCACTGCTCGGACTCCTCGGACCGATAATCGGCGGAATCGCCGTGGCACTCACCACCTACTGGACAACGCGGCCCAAAGCACAAGCGGAAGCCCGAAAATTCGAGGCCGAAGCAGACAGGACCCGGGCCGAGACCACCAAGATCCTCGCCGAGATAGACATGCGTCGGCCATCCGTCGCCCCCCAGGACACCACACCGAAGGGGTGGAACGTCTCGGGATCGGTGCCCGAGGACTATGAGGTCGGCTTGGACTTCGAGGTGTTCGCAGTAGGCAGGTCCAGCGCCTTCATCCGCTCCAGCCACGAGAACCCCACAGGCTACGCATCACTGGTGCAGACGATCAAGGCAGATGAGTACCGAGGCACGCGGCTGCAACTGACGGCGATGGTGAAGGCAAGGGACGTAGTGGGCTGGGCCGGCATCTGGATGAGGGTGGATGACGCTCGCGATCACACCGTCGCCTTCGACACCATGCGTGATCCGGAACGCCGAATCGCCGGAAGCGTAGGCTGGCGCAGGTACCGCATCGTGTTGGACATCCCGGAAACCGGTGCCTACATCAACTTCGGGGCAGTCATGGAGCGAACAGGGCAGATCTGGCTTGATGACGTACGAGTGGACGTCGTCGATGTCTCCATTCCAGCAACCGACACCATCCCGGACCTCCCTCGCCGCCCCGTCAATCTGGACTTCGAGAACGGGACCTACTGATCCGTCGTCCAGAACGCACTCCGCATCCACACGACAGCGATCCAGCCAGGACACAGTCGCATCCCCCGGCCGCCGAAGCCGCTGAGGCGGCCCCAGCAGGCCAGCTTGATGGGGCTATTTGAATCTCGGAGTGCTCGGGGGGTCGCCAAACCTGCTCAGTTGATCTCCCCATCCTTCGCGTGATCTTGCTCGGCGTGTCGAACCGGTCTCGGCACGCCGTGGACAGCCCGCCAGCAGCTGCGGCCAAGCCACCGGATCTGGCGCGCCCGCCCTCGACAAGATCGTTACCATCTTGCTTACCGCGCGTCGCTGGCACGACGAGCTGATTTCCCTGCTCATTACCACCCGTGCACGTACGGTACTTCCCGCCTTAGCTTGTCGTTTAACGTCAATGCCGTTGACTTTGGGGTTATTTGGCGGTTCAACAGATACCAGGGGGTGGTGTCTGATGGCTGCTCGGCTGGTGGACCGGATCGGGCTGGGG
>NZ_JBFBFP010000093.1:0-9333 GCF_040684275.1 Streptomyces sp. NPDC091371 | reverse complement strand
TACATCGAGGGCACCTTCTTCCTGCGCGCCCGCGTCGAGGGCAACGACGTCGGCTACGGCTCCATCTGCGCCGCCGGCCCGCACGCCTGCACCCTGCACTGGGTCCGCAACGACGGCGACGTCCGCTCCGGCGACCTGCTGCTGCTCGACGCCGGCGTGGAGACCACCGAGCTCTACACCGCCGACGTCACCCGCACCCTGCCGATCAACGGCCGGTACTCGGAGATCCAGCGCAAGATCTACGACGCCGTCTACGAGGCGCAGGAGGCCGGCATCGCCGCGGTGAAGCCGGGCGGCGCCTACCGCGACTTCCACGACGCCGCGCAGCGCGTGCTCGCCGAGAAGCTCGTCGAGTGGGGCCTCGTCGAGGGCCCGGCCGACCGCGTCCTGGAACTCGGCCTGCAGCGCCGCTGGACCCTGCACGGCACCGGCCACATGCTCGGCATGGACGTCCACGACTGCGCCGCAGCGCGCACCGAGGCGTACGTCGACACCACGCTGGAGCCGGGCATGTGCCTGACCGTCGAGCCCGGCCTGTACTTCCAGGCCGACGACCTGACGGTGCCCGAGGAGTACCGCGGCATCGGCGTCCGCATCGAGGACGACATCCTCGTCACCGAGGACGGCAACCGGAACCTGTCCGCCGCGCTGCCGCGCCGGTCGGACGAGGTCGAGGCGTGGATGGCCGGCCTGAAGGGTCGATCCAGCCGGTCTTGAGTCCGCGACCGAGCCCCGTGCTCGTGCCCCCCTGGTCAGCCACCGGGGACCCTCATGGGACCGATGCTGACCGTTCGCTGACCTGGGCCCGGCCATCACTGCCCTGACCTGCGCAAACGTCCATTTGCTAGATCTTGGACTTGAACATGGTACGAAGCATCGGAAAACTCCCGGTTTGTCTGCTCCCTGCCTGCTTCCCGCAGGTCAAGGGCGGTCTCCGGAGCCTACAACGATTCGCGTGTTCGGTCAGCTGTCCCAGGTGTTGCAGGACTCACGCTGACCGGTTGCCACCTGCTGGACGACGCCAACGACGGCACGGACACGGACCTGTTCGTGAGCCGGGCATGGCCCGGGCGCGCGCCTTGGTGGTGGCCGTCTGGCGGGCCAGTCCCAAGAGGTGGGCGGAGAATGGCCTCAATGGACGTCTCCTGAAGGCTGACGGCGGCAGCGTGGACGCGCTGGTCGCGATCCACGCGGCGGACCTCACCCCGAACGGCCACACCCACCTCTTGATCGCCACGGAGCTGGAGGCGGCAGGCCGCACGAGCGAGGCCCAGGGGTGGGCCGGTGAAGGCCGCCGACCAGCCCCGGAAGGGCCGGTACGGCGGCTCGGTGCTGGTCGACGCGCACAAGGGTGTCGAGCTGGTGGACGAGCCAGGCTCGCCGTCCTGAACGGAGCTGCACACGAGCGATGAAGCGGCTGCCAAGACACACCGAACTCGACGCCTCCTCAATGGGCGCGGCGGACGCGGGCGAGGACCAGAACCGCGTCGTCGGCCGGCGGGGCGGGCAGCAAGCTCGCAAGGATGCGGTCCGCCATTGCTTCCAACGGGCCTGAGGTCCTGCCCAGTTCGGCGCGCAATGCCTTCAGACCGACCTCGAGGTCCGCGCCTCGTGTCTCGATGAGGCCGTCGGTGTACAGGGCGAGAATCGCGTTCCCGGGGAGTTCGATCTCGATCGTCCGGAAAGGACAGCCGCCGACGCCGAGAGGGACTCCCAGGACGTCGTCGATGGTCTCCACTGTGCCGTCCGGCCGGAGTACCAGGGGCGGGGGGTGGCCGGCGCTGGCGATGCGGGCTACTCCGATCTTCGGGTCGTAGACGATGTACAGGCACGTCGCCAGCTCGATGCCGGCCTCCTGGGCGCATGCGTCGAGCTCGGTGAGGAGGTCGTCGGGCTCGCTGTCGTGCCTGGCCAGAGCCTTGGTGGTGATACGAAGGCGACCCATGGCGGCGGCGGCCGACACACCGTGCCCCATCACGTCGCCCACCACGAGAACGACTCGGCCGTCGGGCAGGCTGATCACGTCGTACCAGTCGCCGCCGACCTCGGTGATCCGACTGCCGGGTACGTACCGGTGGGCCACGTCCACGTACGGGCTGGTCGCCAACGCGCTGGGCAACAACGCCCGCTGCAGAGTGAGGGCGATGTCCTGGACGCGGCTGTACAGACGGGCGTTGTCCAGGCAGATCGCAGCCCGTGAGGCGAGCTCACTGGCCAGGCTGACATCGTCCCGGGTGAAGGCCGGCCGGCCCGTGGACCGGCCGAACATGGCGATTCCCTGGACCGTACCCCTGGCGATGAGCGGGGCAACGAGGACGCAGGCCAACCCACTCTCGGCGAAGAGCCGTGCGCGTGACTCGATGAGGACGGTCCGGGCCAGGAACTCCTCGTTCACCACGGCGGAGATGGCGCGACCGGTCCTCAGCATGTCGTGGATGACGGAGCCGGGCGGATACCGCACCGTCTCCACCCCACTCACGAGTTCGGTGGCCGGAGGGGGCAGGATCGTCCCGGAGGCGATTCTGCGGGTGAACAGCGGTCGCGCCGGGTCAAAGACCTCTGCCTCGTCCATCCACTCCACGACTTCGACCACGGCGCCGTCGCAGAAGTCCGGCATTGCAGCGTCGACCAGCTCCTGGGCGGTGACGTTCACGTCCAGGGTGGTCCCGATGCGAGTGGAGGCCCCGTCCAGCAGAGCCAGCCGTCGACGGCTGGCGGTGGCTTCCAGGATGGCCTGTTCCCGGTCGGTCACGTCCAACATCAGCCCGCCCACTCCGGGGCGCGAGCCGACCGCCTGGCTCAGGGGGAAGAAACTCACCGACCGCACCTGGTCACGGTCCGGATGCCCCCGCGGACGCATGCCCACCAGGGTCCCCACGACCGGTGCTCCGCCCAGGGCGACGCCGCGGAGCATGCGCTGGTATTCACCATCGTCGGACATGATCATGATTTCGTCCATGCGCCGCCCGAGGTGGGCCTCGATCGGCAGACCGTCCATGTCGGCGAGCGCCTGGTTGAGATGGACGTACCGGAGGTCCTGGTCGAGCATGACCAGACCGATGGGGCAAGTCTCGAAGAGGGCGTCGAGGAAGGCGAGGTTGGTCTTGACCCGATCGAGCTCGTCACTACGGCTCGCCAGGACCATCACCACCGAAGGTCCGCCGGATCCGGTCACGGAGAAGGCCCGGAAGCCGCAGTCGAAGACGGTGCTGTCACGATGCCGGGCCGGCAGCCGCCCCCTCCAGTAACCCTGGGTCCGGCCTCGCTCGGTCAGCCGGGCGCACGGATCGGGGGCGCCCCGGGGCCCGTCGGCGAAGAGAACGGCGCCGGGCCTCGACAGAACGGCGGTGGCGTCATATCCGAAGAGGTCCCGCGCGCCGGGCCCCCAGTAACAGACGAGGTCCCCGTCATCGAGGCCGAAGACGGCCACGGGCACGTGCTCGAGCAGCGTCCCCGGCTCGGACCAGAACGGGCCGTGGGTCTCCTCGCCCCCCGGCCGAGCCGATGGCACGAGATGTCCCCTTCCACTCGCCGTTCCATCCATTATTCCGGACACCATGGGCATTCCGCGGCGCGAAGTGCACCGTGGCGAGGATCGAGCCAAGAGAAGCGCCCCGGCCGCCGGTGGCCGGCTCAGCCCAGCAGGGCGGTAACGGCGGCCGGCACGTCGTTGAACTCGTCCCGTCCACCCCTCCATTTTTCTGAACCAGCATGACTTCTTGCACGGTGTGTGGGCGTGGGATCCCCATCGGCGCGGCGGCTGCCCGGATCCCGCCCGCGCCCCCACGCGCCGCGCCACACCCTCGCTCCGCGGAAGGGCCCGAATCGCCGGCTCGGCGACCGTCGCTCCCCGCTGCCGACGGCCCACAGAGGTTAGAAGATGGAGTATGAGCGACCTACTTGGACACGTCCGACGTCGGCTGCTCGGCTCGACCACGAGCTCTTCCTCTCCCTCTCGGCGTCCCCGCCCAGGAAGCCGCCAGGAGCGTCAGGAGCACGCCCAGCACCCCAAGGGAGAGGCGCGGCGGCCGCAGCGTCTGTCCTCCCTTCTGAGCGTGCGCAGCGTGGCCGGCGAGGTGTTCCTCCTGCAGCTGGCGGTCGTGGTGCTGCTCGTCGCCGCCGCGGTGGTGGCGCTCGTGGTCCAAGCCCGGAGCGCCGGCATGGTGGACGCCCGGCACCGTACGCTCGCCGCCGCCGGAACGTTCGCGGAATCTCCGGGAATCGTCGCGGCCCTGCGCAGCCCCCATCCGAGCGCAGTGCTACAGCCGAGCGCCGAGGCGGCCCGGGAGATCGCCGGGGTCGACGGCATCAACGTGTACACACTCTCCGGGGTCACCCTCGCCCACAGCGACCCACGGCAGATCGGGAAGCACGTCGTCGGCCCCTTCTCCAAGGCGGTGGCCGGCCAATCCTTCACCGAGACCTTCGAAGGGTCCTTGGGGCAGTCCGTGGTCTCGGTGGTCCCCGTCAAGGACTCCGACGGCCGCGTCATCGCCATCGTCTCCTCCCCGGTCACGGTGCAGAACGTGCAGAGCATGGTGAACCGGCAGCTGCCGGTCGTCCTCGGCAGTGCAGCCGCGGTGCTCGCCCTGTCCGCGGGCGGAACCGCTCTGGTGAGCCGTCGGCTGCTGCGCCGGACGCATGGCCTGGGACCGGCCGAGATGACGAGGATGTACGAGCACCACGACGCGGTGCTGCACGCGGTGCGAGAGGGCGTGCTGATCGTCGGCGGCGGCGGACGGCTGCTGCTGGCCAATGACGAGGCGCGGCGGCTGCTGGACCTGCCGGTGGACGCGGAAGGGCTCCCCGTCACGGACCTGGGTCTGGAGGAGGGGATCGCCGAGCCGATCGCATCGGGCCGTTCCGCGACCGACGAGCTGCACATGGCAGCCGATCGGCTGCTGGCGGTGAACATCCGGCCCACCGCGCCCTACGGGCAGGCCGGTACCGTCGTCACGCTGCGGGACACCACCGAGCTGCGGGCACTCTCCGGCAGGGCCGAGGTGGCCCGCGAGCGGCTGAAGTTGCTCTACGCCGCGGGGATGCAGGTCGGAACGACGCTGAACGTGGAGCGCACCGCGGAGGAACTGGCGGAGGTGGCGGTCCCACGGTTCGCCGACGTCGTCACCGTCGACCTGCTGGACCCGGTGCTGCGCGGCGAGGAGCCGCCCGAAGCAACCACCGAGATGCGCCGCACCGCCCGCGTCGGCCTTCAGGGCGACCACCCCCTCTACCCCGTCGGCCAGCTGATCCGGTTCGTTCCCACCAGCCCCATGGCCGCCGGGCTGGCCGGCAGCGGCGCGGTCCTGGAGGCGGACCTGCGCGCCACCCACGGCTGGCGGACCCAGGACCCGGCCAACGCCCTGCAGATCCTGGACCGCGGCATCCACTCCCTGATCGCCGTGCCCCTGCGGGCCCGGGGCGTGGTGCTGGGGATGGCCGGCTACTGGCGGACCCAGGACTCCCCGCCCTTCGACGAGGAGGACGTGTCCTTCGCCGAGGAGCTGACCGCCCGGGCGGCGCTGTCCGTCGACAATGCCCGCCGCTACACCCGCGAGCACACCATGGCCGTCACCCTGCAGCGCAGCCTGTTGCCCCGGGGCGTACCGGAGCAGTCCGCCGTCGAGGTCGCGCACCGCTATCTGGCCGCCCAGGCCGGTGTGGGCGGTGACTGGTTCGATGTCATCCCGCTGCCCGGCGCCCGAGTGGCCCTGGTGGTCGGCGACGTCGTCGGCCACGGTCTCCACGCCGCCGCCACCATGGGCCGCCTGCGCACCGCCGTGTACAACTTCTCCACCCTCGACCTGCCCCCGGACGAACTCCTGAGCCACCTGGACGAGCTCGTCGCCCACATTGACACCGACGAGCAGGAGTGGCAGGGGATCACCGGAGCCACCTGCCTGTGCGCCCTCTACGATCCCGTCTCGGGGCAGGTGACGGCCGCCACCGCCGGGCATCCGGGCCCCGCTCTGATCCTTCCCGACGGAACCGTGTCCTTCCCCGAGGTGCCGGTCTCCCCGCCGCTGGGCCTGGGCGAGGGCCTGCCCATGGAGACCATGACGGTCACCCTGCCCGAAGGCTCCCGGCTGGCACTCTTCACCGACGGGCTGATCGAGAGCCGCGACCGCGATCCGGACGCGGGCCTGGCGGCGCTGCGCGCCGCTCTGGCCGGGCCCGCCCGCACCCCGGAGGAAACCTGCACCGTGGTGATCGACGCGATGCTGCCCACCAGGCCCAGCGACGACGTCGCGCTGCTGGTGGCGCGCACCCGCCGACTGGACCCCGCGCGGATCGCCGAGTGGGACGTACCCCCCGACCCCGCGGCGGTGTCCCCGGTGCGCAACGCCTGCGCCCGCCGACTGGCGGACTGGGGCCTGGAGGACATCGCCTTTACCACGGAACTCATCCTCAGCGAGCTGATAACCAACGCCATCCGCTACGGCACCGAGCCCATCCGGGTGAGGCTGCTGTACGACCGCAGCCTGATCTGCGAGGTCTCCGACGGGTCCAGCACCTCCCCGCACCTGCGCCGGGCCGAGGCCACCGACGAGGGCGGTCGCGGCCTGTTCCTCGTCGCGCAGTTCGCCGAGCGCTGGGGCACCCGCTACACCGCCCGCGGCAAGATCATCTGGAGCGAGCAGGCCCTCCACGACGGGGCCGCACCGCCCGCGATGGATCTCGGGGAGGCGCTCCTGGCCGGGTGGGACGACGAGGGGTTCTGAGAACGCGCCGGTACGGCAGCCGCAGGGAAGACAGCGGACACCACCGTCTGGGACTGCGCTGCCGAGGCCGCCGAACGTACGCTGGCCTCGATCAGTACGCGACCGCCCGTTATGGAGCCTTTGTGCCCGCACCTCGTCTCCGGACAGCCTTCGTCGCCGCCTACCTGGTCCTCGCGGCGCCCCTCGGCGCCTGCGGAGACAAGCCCACCACCGCGCCCAGTGCACCCGCGGTGGCCACCTCCGCCGCGGACGCCGGCGGCATGGCAGCACTGACCACAGCGGCGAAGAAAGAGGGCTCGCTCAACACGATCGCGCTCCCGAGCGACTGGGCCAACTACGGCGCACTGATCGACGGCTTCGAGAAGAAGTACGGGATCAAGGTCATCGTGGAGAACCCGGAAGGTAACAGCCAGGACGAGATCAACGCCCTGAAGGAGCACAGGGGCGAAGGCCGCGCCCCCGATGTGATCGACGTGGGGGGCTCGTTCGCGCAGTCCGCGGCACGGCAGGGCCTGCTCGCTCCGTACGAGGTCGCCGCGTACGACGAGATCCCCAAGGAACAGAAGGACGACCGGGCCCGCTGGTACAACAACTACGGCGGTTACATCTCGATCGGCTGTGACGCCAAGCGCGTCAAGACCTGCCCCGCGACCTTCGCCGACCTGCGCAAGCCCGAGTACAAAGGCAAGGTCGCGCTCAACGGCAACCCCACCAAGTCCGGCTCCGCCTTCGCCGGGGTCTACGCGGCGGCCCTGGCGAACGGGGGTTCCTTCGACGACGTCCAGCCCGGCATCGACTTCTTCGCCGAGCTCAGCGAGAACGGCAACTTCATCCCGGTCGAATCCACCCCGGCCACGATCGCGAAGGGCCAGACCCCGATCAGCATCGACTGGGACTTCCTCAACCTCGGATACGCCGACGAATTCCGCGAGAATGGCACGGACGTCGACTGGCGGACCGCCATCCCCTTCGACGGCAGCTTCGCTCAGTACTACGCGAACGGGGTGAACAAAGACGCTCCGCACCCCGCGGCGGCACGTCTGTGGCAGGAGTACGTCTTCAGCCCGGAGGGCCAGAACCTCCGGCTCGGCGCCTATGCACGCCCCGTCCTCATGGACGCCATGGAGAAGGACGGCACCCTCGACAAGGCCGCCGCGGAGAAACTGCCGACGGTCGAGGGCACGCCGACGTTTCCGACGGAGGCGCAGACGGAGAAGGCAAGAGAGACCGTCAACCGCGGCTGGGCCGAGGCCGTCTCGAGCTGAGGGCGGGGGCTCCTCGCCAGGCGTGACCCGCCCGTCCGGGCCTCACACCGGTGGCCACGGCACTCGCGGCCGCTTTCCGGCCCAACTACAGGCCATGCTCACCGTTTGACGATCAGATCGAGGAGCTCGGCGAGACGGCGCCTGACCGCCTCACAGGGGTGAAGGGCGTCCGGTGTCGACTCAGCGCTCGGCCGTGCCCCCAGGTCCGCGAGGACATAGAGCGAGCGCTCCTCATCGGAGAACGGAACACCGCACGGGCCCGGTTCCGGAAAGGCGACCGCGGACCGGCCTGCAGGAGGCCGTCCCCCCCTGCAGAAGCATCGCTTCGGCAGCCGGAGCGTTCAGGCAAGCCGCCGCGCCCGGCCGATCCATGTTGAATGGGATGCCCGCGTCGACCGACACGTCACCTGACACAACGGTAGTTCCCAGTGGTCAGCACCGCGGCAGGGCTCCATTCACCTCCAGATACTACCGGCGATGCGCTCCTTCCAGCGGCCATGCGACTGCTCTCCGCCGAGGGACGGGGATTCTTCCCCTGCGTCACGCCCCGGGCGGCGGATGCACCCGCGGGGATCCCTTTACACACGTCAGAGACCCGGCCGGGACCGATGCCGACCACTTGCTGACCTCGACCCGGGCAGTACGGCGTTGACCTGCGCAAATGCCCAGATGCTAGATCTTGGACTTGAACATGGTGCGCAGCATCGAGGTACTCCTGAATCTAAGGGCTGTCCCGTAAATGATCTTTGAGTCGCGCTGGGCAGGGTCAGTCGGGGTGCGATCTGCTCGCCTATCCGGCGAGGGCGAGGTTGTGCATGCGGGCGATGCCGAGCATGGCGTGGTGGACTCCGTCGCCTTTGAGGCGGCAGTCGCGGAGGATCTTCCAGGCCTTCATGCGGGCGAAGGTGTGCTCGACGCGGGCGCGGACCTGCTTGTGGGACTTGTTGTGTGCCTGCTTCCAGTCGGGCAGGTCTTCGCCTTTGCGGCGGCGGTGCGGCATGACGAGTCCGGTGCCGGGGTAGCCGCCGTCGGCGATCGTGAGTGTTCTGCCGACGGCGGCTTTGGCGCCGGATTCCTCCCAGGCCTTGCAGTCGTTGCGGTTTCCGGCGAGCGGCCGGCCGACTACGACGACCAGGCGGGTGTCCGCGTCGATGACGATCTGGTGGTTCGTGGAGTACCGGTAGTTCTAATAGGTCATCGGTGACCCCAAGCACGTGAGTGCAAGGGCCACCAGGCGAGGTCGAGACCTGCCCGCCCTTCGGGGACTCGATCCCTCTGGTCAGACCGGCCCTGCCTCGCCTGTGCCCTGCCGGGCGGAGACCTTCGGTAGTTCCGTGGCCTTGACC
>NZ_JBFBFP010000092.1:0-10036 GCF_040684275.1 Streptomyces sp. NPDC091371 | reverse complement strand
ACTCGCTACGACAAAACCCGCGAGTCCTACCAGGCAGCCGTCACCATCGCGTCCCTGTTCCTCTGGCTCAGACCCCTTTGAAGACACGCCCTAGTCGGCGGTCAGTGCGCCAATCCGCTGGGTGATCCGCTCCAGGAGGTCCAGGAACAGCCCTCGCTCGTCGGCACTCAATCCGTTGACCAGTGCCTCGAGTCGCGCGAAGTGGTCCGCAGCCATGTCGCGCAGCCGCTGGGCGCCGCGCGCAGTGAGGACCACCACCGCGCCCCGCCCGTCCTCCGCGGAGGCGCGGCGAGCCACCAGGCCCTCGCGCTCCAGCCCGCCGACAAGGCCGGTCACGGTAGCGCGCGAGACGCCAAGGCTCCTCGCGAGTTGCGACGGCGACTTCTCTCCGTCGCTGTCCTCCAGGTCCACCAGCAGGCGGTAGCGCCCGGTCGACAGTCCGGAACGCGAGAAGTGCACTTCTGACGCCCGGTCCAGGCGTGCCCCGGCCGTCATCAGGCGCACGGCGACGAGTACCGCCTGCGGATCGGCGTCAAGCCCGTACCGCGCAATCTGCTTCCGTGCCTGATCGAGCGTGGGCGTAGCGCCGGGCATCGCGTCCTCGTCACTCATGGGAATTAATATGGCAGCTAACTATCGGGTGGTCAAGGTGCTGCTGCTGCCAACACGACGACTGCCCACAGGTAGCTCTGCAGGATTTCATCTTGTTCCCCTTCGCAAGGCCCCGGGTGTCCGCACCGGAGGCCTTGCGTATGTCCCCCCCGTCGTGCGCAAGATCCGCTCATGCTCAGGGGATTGATCAAGGGAGACAACGCCTTCGTCCCGACGGCGGCACTGCGCGTCGCCGTCCGGAACGGCGTCGACGTCGCGGCGCTGCTCGTGACGGAACAGGGCAGGGTCCGGGGGGACGCCGACATCGTGTTCGACGGTGCTCCGGCGCACCCGTCGGGCGCGATACGTCTGTCCGCCGGCGAGGACGGCACGATGTGGCTGGAGACAGGCCTCACCGCGGTCGAGGAGGAGATCACCCGCGTCCTCGTCGTCGCGTCAACGGAGGAGGGCGCGCTGCGGGACGTGCGCGGGCTGTCCGTGGAGGTCTTCGGGCCGGACGGCGCGACGGTCGTGGGGTACGAGGTGACCGACGCGGGCGGCGAGACGGCGATGGTCCTCGCGGAGCTGTACCGTCGGTCCGGCGGCTGGAAGTTCCGCGCGGTCGGCCAGGGGTACGTGGACGGGCTGACAGGTCTTGCGGTGGACCACGGGGTGGACGTGGACGAGGATCCACAGGAGGTCCTGGAACGGATCCCGACGCCCGCCACCCCGCCCGCCCCGGCCGAAGCCCAGGCCCCGCCCGCCGCCCCGGCCGAGGCCCCGGCTCAAGGCCTGCGCCTCACCCGGGACCAGATCCTGGACATGACCCCGGAGCAGATCCGGGCCCTGGCCCTGGCCCAGAAGCAGGCCAGAGCCGAGGCACCGGACCAGGCGCCCCTGACGGCGTCCTCCCCGCCCGCGCCGAAGCCCGACCCGTCGGCCTGGACGTGCGGGCCCGTCTTCAAGCCGCGCACCGCCACCGGCCGGGACAACGACGTGATCACCGTGAAGGATCTCCCGCATGGCCCCGTCATGGTCGAACTGACCCTGAAGGGCGACGGTTACACGGGTCTGTGGCCCCTCGACGAATCCAACGCCAAGGGGCGTTATCTCGTCAGCACCACGGAGAAGGACTTCCGGGGACGGGTGATCACCTCAGTCCCCGAGCACGGGCGGCTGCGCCTGCGGCTGGAGGCGAGCGGCTCCTGGCAGGTACGGATCCTGCCGCTGGCGGAGGCCCGACGCCTGTCGAAGGACCGGCTGGAGAGCTGGGGCCCCGACGTCCTGCTGCACACCGGAGGTACGGCCGACGTCACCTTCCACTACAAGGGCGACAGCAATTTCATCGGCCACGTCTACAGACTGGCGGGGCACACGGACCCCACCACGCTTCCGAAGCCCGGAGGGTCCGTTGTCAGCGAGATCGGCGCGCGCAGGGAGACCTTGCCCCTGCCCGAGGGTCCGCTCCTCGTCTATCTGTCCGCGGCGGACGGCCCCTGGGACGCGCGTCTGAAGGACGTGCAGCCCCACAGCAGCGGCCAGGACGCCGACGGCCCGGCGAAGCTGCCCGAGCCCCGCGGGGCACTGGGCTGGCTGCGCCGAGCGAGGCGCTGAGCGGCGCTGATCGGACAGGCCTTAGGGGGGGCAGCGCCCGGACGCTGCCCCCTTTCCGCCTCCGTGCGGGTTCAGGCCAGATTAGCCAGAACAGCGGCCATCCCCGTTAGCTGGCTGTCCCGTGCCACCGAACCTGGACCGAATGCCATCGAAGTTGGACCACTGCACGGTTTGTGTCAGCGAAGCTGCACCGCCGCAGGTCAACGCACCGCAGGAACCTGCGTCGAAGTGGTAGCTGGCGCCCAGTCGGCCCCGGAGTCCTCTGACAAGTGATCTTGACGGCCTGATCGGGCAGTGCTGAGGGCGCCCTGGAGCTGGCGCCGGTCTTTCGTGCACCCGAGGCCGGCGCTCGTGGCGGCAAACTCCCCGTGCACAGGGGACCTGTGCTCTCCGTTCACATCCGCGGCGGTGTCGTCTTCGACGGCCGCCGCTACTGACCATGTCCGTGTACGTCCGCCTCGCATCCGACGCTCTCCGGCAAGTGAGGATCGTCGGATGCACACCCGTCGAGAAGAACGAGCTGACCCGGCAGGACGGCGGCATCCACGTGGTGGTCCACCCGCAGGTCGCCGTCCGGGTCGACGTCACCGGCAAGCTGCTGGAGATCCTGGATACAGGGCTTAACCGGAGCGTCGGCGGGCCCGCACGGCCCTGGCCGCTTGAGCAAGGTGTCCAGTTATGTCGCGCAATGGCGCGCGACAGGAGCCGTAGACGTGTACGCCGATGTGACTGGGAGAGCTACGAGAGGACCGCAAGCCATGCCCACGACCCCCACCGCGGACAACAAGCAGCGTCCGTACTTCGAGTTCCGCTGCGGCGGTCTGCACCTGACTGTTCAGCGTGTACCGGTGTGGCTGATCACACTGCTATCCACAGCTACCGGCACAGGGGCAGCCTGGTGGAGCAGCCGATAAAACCAACGCTGACGAGTCGTCGGCGGCATCGGGCTCGAGGACTTGACCGACGGCCGGGCATGAGTGACGGCCGACCACGTCGGACAGCAGCCAGCGCACGGCCAGCGTCGACCATCCCGGTCGGAGCAGCCGCTGAATCGTCCTCGTCACCAGTGGCGCACGCCTTGAACTGCGGCGGTCCATCATTGTCATGAACTGCGTTCGGCCCAACTTCGATGGCATTCGGTCCAGGTTCGGTGGCACGGGACACTGGCGTCCGGATGGCCCGAAGGAAGCCACTCGACGTACTAACACCGAAGCTCGTAGCGACTTCACCAAACGCACCCGCTCGGCCGTATAACACCGGCGCTGCAACATGCCTGCGCGTTGCAGCCCTGACCTGTACAAACACGAGCCCACAGCCATCAGGGACCTGTGTTGCACCACCATCCTGTGCCGGAAGACAAGACGAAGGCCCCGGGGGTCACGACGCCCCGGGGCCCTCCACTTCGCTGACCTCCCGGCTCAACGACGGGCGAGGTGGGCGTGTTACGCGCAGTCACCGTTTGGCGGCCTCAGAGATGTGATGACGGGTATCTGTCCGTGGGCCGGCTCTCGCGCGGCTCACCCCGGGGCGCCCGGGGCGAGCCCCTACTTGCCCAGGTTGTAGCGCGGCTGGGCGAAGCCCCCGACGTCGGCGGTGGAGTCCAGGCGAAGCGGGATGTCCTTGGTCAGCTCGCCGAAGAGCCGGCCCCGATCAGAACCGGGCGACGCTGATGATGAACGCATCGACGCGACCTGCGCGGATGAAGCTCTGGACGAGACGTCCGCCGTCGGGGGTAGACATGCTTGATCCCGCGCTGGTCGAGGTCGGCGAGGAGACTGTCCATGCTGCGGTAGACGGTGATGCGCGGGTCGGCTTCCTCGGCGAGGGTGGTGCTCAGGACGCCCACGTGGCGGGCGCCGTAGTGCCAGTTCTCCTTGCCGAAGCCGATGACCTTGTCGTAGGTGTTGCGGCCCATGATCACGGCGTCGACCGAGTCGAGGAACTCGAAGAAGCCCAGGTCGCCGGCCTTCTCGCCGCGCGAGGTCAGCCATTCGATGTCGTCGTCGGGGCGGGCGATGTAGCCGTCGAGGCTGGTGCCGATGAAGACGGTGGTGGTGAAGGTCATGAGGTCCTCGCTAACAGGTGGTCAAGGTCGTCGTGGAGCAGGGCGGCGGGATCGCCGTCGCCGGTGAGGCCCACCGCAGCAGGGAGCCGTCAGTGGTGATCTTGATGGCGCGGGCGAGGCGCGGCACCTCGGTGCCGGACGGGAGCTCGCCCTCGCGACGGCGTCGGTGAGCAGCTCTTGTAGCGCCGCCTCCACCGCGCGGGTGTGCGTAGCGGCACGGACGCGGAACTCGGGGTCGGACAGATCGAGCTGGAGCATGCTGAGGTGATTGGCCATCTCCTCGGGGGTGGCCATATGGCCGGCGAGACTCTCGGCGACAGCGTGCAGCGCCGCCAGGGGCGAGTCGTGCTCGGCCCGCGCACTCCGGTAGGGCGCGGCGGCATGCGCGGCAGCGTCCGCGGCGAACACCAGCAGCAGGCCCCGCTTAGACCCGAAACTCTGGGACAGGGTCGCCGGCGAGACCCCCGCCTCGGCGCCAACATGCGCCAGCGTGAGCCTGCCGGGACCGTGCGCACCAATGGCGCTGGAGCTGCCGTTCGGCTTCGTGCTGAGCTCCGCCGCCTGACTTTGGTCCGACCGGCTGGATGTGCCGGTGGTTCGTGCGGGGGTGCTCCGCGGCGCGGCGGAGTCGAGGTTATGAAGGGAGTCGAACGGAATCGGATGGAAGTTCGTCATCCGGTCATTCCCGAACCTCAACCTCAGGAGTCGCATGATGCGCCCCATCAGAGCGGTCTGCCTCGGCACGGCCACGCTGGTCACCCTCCTCGCCTGCACCCCCGTCGCGGCCGCCGCGACGGACGCCGGTTCCGCCCAGGCCAGGGATAAGGACCGGATCATCACACTCCTGGCCGAGGTGCAGCAGCTGACCCGCTTCCCCGTCACCCCCGGCAGCGTCTCGCAGGGCGATCAAGTCGTCGTCCGCTCGGACCTCTTCGACGAGGCGCACAACAAGGTCGGCGAGACCCACGGTAGCTGCGCCACCACCCGGGGCGGCGCTGATGAAGCGGAGCAGTGCCTCGTGACCTACACCCTCCCGGGCGGCCAGCTCACCACGCAGGGGGTGTACTTCAACTACCTCGACCAGGGTCCCTTCGACAGCGCGCTCACTGGCGGCACCGGGGAGTACAAGAAGGCTCGCGGCTGGGTCCACTCCGACACGATCGCCACAACCCCCAAGGTCGTGAGGCGCTTCACGATCCACCTCGTCTGACGGACCCGGACGTCCACGTAACCCCGGAATCCGGCCTTCTCTCCTGGCGTCGCACCATTGGAGACGGTTGTCCCATTGTGGCCGCAGGCTGATTCGGCCGACGGCCAGGGCGACGAGCCTGTGGTACTCCAGGTGGTCGGTCTGTCTGGCGGTGAGGTGGGGTGAGCGGGTTGTTGCGTTGAAGTGGGGCAAGCATCCCCAGTCGCTCGCCGGGGGCGAGGAGAAGCTCGCCCCGGGTTGGGCCGCAGACCGGCTGCGGCCGCTGCTCGACGGCGGGGTGTTGGCCGACTTGATGTCGGGTGAGGACTGGCCGCGGATGGCCGGGCAGATGGTTGGGCTGCAGAGGGCGGGCGTCGACCTGAGTACGTTCCTGCCTCAGCTCGAACGGCAACGTGGCGGGGGAGGGCTGCTGGTGCGGACGGTCGGATGCTTGAGGCCCCGGCGGGCCGGGGAGAGGTCCTACCGCTCTGGATAGTCGAGTTCCTGGGCACGTTTTGCAGCTTGCAGGGCGTCACCCCGCTGACGCCACGTGGCTGCTTCTTCGGACTGGCCGAGTTTATCGAGAACGTAGGCCCGGTGCCAGGCACCTGCGGGCTCACCTGCTTCGGCGAGTTGTTTCCAGCACTCAGCGGCTTCTTCCAGGCGTCCCTGCCTCAGGAGGAAGTCGCCCAAGTACTCGCGGGCAGAGAGACCGATACGGCCAGGTTCATCCGCGGCTCTGCGGTACCAGTGTTCCGCTTCGGAGGTGCGCCCCATCTCGTCGAGGACGTCAGCGAGGGTGGATGGCGCCCAGGGGGCGCCGGTTTCCACGGCCTTCCGGAGCCAGAACTCGCGCTCATCCTGGTCCGCCGCGTACGCATCCATGCTCTGGATCGCTGGGATCCATCCTGCCTGGGCGGCTCGCCTGCACCACGACGCCGCGGTGAGGTCGTGTGCCTGGCCGTGCGGAGTCGCGTTCACTGCCCGGTCATGGTGGAGCCGGGTCAGCGAGTACATCGCTTCGGCATCACCGGCCTCCGCGGCAGCGAGCAGCCACCTCTCGGCTGGAGCGTTGCCTTCGCTGCCGGTCTGGTACAAGTACTGTCCGAGCCGTTTCATCGCGGCTACGTCGCCGGCCTCAGCAGCCTGCTCGACCCACGGTTCCAACGGCTCCGGTCGCTTCGGTATCGCCACCTGGTCTCCATCTCCGCCTCGGTACCCGGATACCCGGGACTTCACTGACCGCAGTATCCCAACCGGCTGCGGGCGCCCGCCGAGCAACATCTCCGCGCAGTCGGTCCGGACCCCGGCTCAGAAGTTGGGGCGGGAGAGTAACGGGGCTTCTGAAGCACCCTGGAGGCCTGGCAGGTTCCTGGCAGCGGAGAACGACGCGAAGGTTCGCCCTTCGCCCTGCGGCCGTGCACCTGGGCGTCGCATGCGCCCACGAAAGGCCACCCGTTACCGCGACAGACTGGACGAAGAGGAGGCATCCGGATCGCCGAAGCCCTGTGAACCTCCAACCACGACGCTCTCAACGTGGTCGGCCGACGCCGGCCACCAGCCCTCCCCGCGCAGGCCGACAGGTCCAGCGACAGGACCGGCTCTGACACAGGGGAGGCCGCCTGACCGGGCCCGCGCTGTGGCGACCGCCAAGTCGGGCAACGCCTCAGATGAGTTCACTCGTTGGACAGCACACGGACATCGAACCCGTACACCCGAGAGGGCGTATTCATACCGATCACCGAGCTTGGGGATCGAACAAGGATCCTGATCGGATGATGTCGGAGAGGTTCGTGCATGAAGACAGGGCCTCGTGGCGATTCGGAAGGCGTTGAAGGCTCACCGAGCGCCAGGAGGGCCTACTTGTCGCAGTTGTTCGCGGTTGTGGTCCCGGGGTTCGACTCGTCCGTCGTGTCGTGCGATTGCCTCGTGCACAGGTTTGGGAACGCGGCGGATCAGCCGGAGAGGGCACGTCGCTATCCGTCGGGCATGACGGATGCGGAGTGGGCCGGGGTCCGACCGCTGCTGCCGGTGCCGGCCTGGCTGGAGGGCCGGGGCGGCCGTCCGGAGGGCTACTGCCACCGGCAGATGCTCGACGGGGTGCGATACGTCGTCGACAACGGCATCAAGTGGCGCTCGGTTCCCGCCGACTTCCCCGCATGGGACCAGGTTTACGCGTTCTTCCGGCGCTGGCGCCGCCAGGGCCTGGACGTAGAGTTCCACGACCGGCTGCGGGGCGAAGTCCGCGTCAGTGAGGGGCGGGCAGCCGAGCCGACCGCCGGCATCATCGACTCGCAGTCAGTGCGGGCCGCCAGCTCGGTTCCGGCCGTCTCGCGCGGTTACGACGGCGGGAAGAAGGTACCGGGCCGCAAGCGGCACGTGATCACGGACTGTCTCGGCCTGCTGCTGGTGGTCGCGGTCACCGCCGCCAACGTGGGGGACCGCGAGGCCGCAGTGCCCCTCCTGCAACGGGTAAGGGCCGCACACCGCTCGCTCCGTCTGATCTGGGCGGACGGCGGCTACACCGGCATGCTCACCGATTGGGCACGGGAGAAACTCCACCTCGTCCTGGAGATCGTCAAGCGGAGTGACGAGCCGCGTTTCGTGGTGCTGCCGAGGCGGTGGGTGGTCGAGAGGTCGCTGAGCTGGCTGATGCGTTCGCGTCGGCTGGTTCGCGACTACGAGACGCTGCCCGCCACCAGCGAGTCCATGATCTTGTGGTCGATGACCATGCTTATGTGCCGCCGCCTCGCCCGCCGTAACCACACGACCACGACGTCAATGTTCCTGACCGCCTGAACCGCGTCGTCGCCCTCACTGTTCTCTTTCACTGAGGCTGCGCCATCTTGAGGTGGCTGGTCAACAGGGGTGGTGTGACCTCGTTTCGGGGTACTCGTGCTGGTCGTGGGCGGCAGTCTGGGGTGTAGATCGTCTGGCAGGGCAGTTTTGCCGATGAGTTCACCGTCCTCGAACGGTCTACCCAGCGACACGACCGTTCTCGACAGGAGTGCCATGTCCACCATCCAGCCAGTGATCATCACTGCCGACCAGGACGTCCTGGTCGGCTTCTATACGAAATTGTTCGGCGCCGAGGAGATCTTCCGGGTACCGGCGGAAGGCCCGGCCTTCTACCTCGGCTTGCGCATCGGCGACACCGACCTCGGGCTGGTGGCCAAGGAGAACCCGGGGACCGGGGCGGCACCGCGGATCCTGCTCAGTATCGGTGTCGACGACGTCGACGAGACGCTCTGCCGGGTGGAGGGGCTGGGCGGCTCGGTCCGCAGCGGCCCCAACGACATGCCGTGGGGACAGCGCGTCGCCCACATCCAGGACCCCGACGGCAACCCGGTGAACCTCACCCAGCCGATCCCGGCTCAGTGACGCTGCTCCGGGGTGCTTGTGCTGGTCGCGGGCCGCCTGCGGTAGAGATCAATTATCGGTAGTGGCCTCGATGTTCGTCAGGACGAGCAGCGCGCGAAGCAGGTGGGTGGCGCGGGCGGGGTCAGTACGGAGCGTGGTGAGGATCCGCCAGTTCTTCAGGTGGGCGAACCCGCGCTCGACGGGCGCGCGTCCGGCGGCCAGAACCCGGTTCGCCGTCTTCTGCCCGGGGGTGAGCTTGCGGTAGCGGGTGGCCTTGAAACCGGTCACGATGACCAGGTCATCGGGGTCGTCGTCCAGGCCGAGGAAGCCGAGATCGGCCAGGGCGCCGAGGCCGGCAGCACGCAGGTGGGCCAGGATGTGGTCGCGGCGGGCGGCGGTGATGTCGTGGGTGCGGCCGGGCGGCCGATATCCACACCAGACGGCCCCGCTCGTCGGTCAGGGCAAGCACGTGCAGGCCGTGGCGGCGATGCTTGCCGGAGTAGTTCGGGCGGTTCGCCTTGCCGGTGCGGCGCTGGGTGGGAATCAGGGTGCCGTCGATCAGGACGACCTCCCCGCCCTGCTTGGCGATCTTCTTCAGGGCGCGGTCCAGGCGCGGGGCCCTCGCGTCGAGCAGCGCGATCAGCTCGTCCCGCCAGCGGCGCACGGTGGTGGCGGAGATGTCGTTGCCGCCGGCCATGTCGGCCAGGCGCTGGTCGTGCCGCAACACGGCCAGGACGATCACCGCGATCCTCCCGGGCGGCAACGCCCGCCATCGGGAGCGTATGGCCTTGAGATGGCGTCGCAGCAGGTCGGCGAGGTAGTTCAGGGTGCGCGTGGATAGCGGCAGGCGGCACTGGTAGACCAGGGACTCGGTGTCCCCGGCATGCTCTTTGGTATTCGTCACACAATCTCAACAGCCGCCGGGGGCACCTCGGTTACGCCCCGCCGCTGCGTGGCCTTGCTCACGCGCGGGTGGTGAACTTCCCGTCGGGGAGTTTGTGCAGCCAGCCGCGGTCGGCCAGCTTCGTGAGCCTCCCGCGCAGCGGCTCCAGCTTGCCCCTCACCCCGGTGTCCAAGCCCAGCACCTCGCCGATCTGCCGGGTGGAGACCGGGCCGCCGGCTTGCCGCACGGCGGTCAGGATGCGCTGGTACTCCGCCGGCAGCGCGGACTCAGCCAACCCCGGCGCACGATCCGGGACCAGCCGCACCGCCCGACC
>NZ_JBFBFP010000091.1:0-10424 GCF_040684275.1 Streptomyces sp. NPDC091371 | reverse complement strand
AATGTTCTATGGGCGATGATCCGCGACGGAGCGTGCTACCAGATCCTACCGACCGTCACGACGACGGCTTGACATCGTCATTGGGAAGTTCTTTAACCTCCGGCTGTTCCGGAACAGTGGAGGTTGATATGCAGCGACGAGTGGTGGAACGCCTGGGCCTGCGGTCTATCCGATTCGTCGAGGTTTGGTGCCGACCTTGTGATGTGCGGGTCGGGCGTATGACTCGCCGGTGGCGAGGACGCGTCCGACGTCGTATCGGGTGGCGGGTCTCCGGTTCTTCGAGCCGCGCGGGCGGCCGGGGCCAGGTCGACTGGGTTTCGGTGCACGGACTGGGGTGCCTGTCTTCGCGCGGAGGTTCCTAAACCCTGGCGGACGCGGGCGGGTGTGAGCCTGTTCGGTTCGGCCGGTCCTTCCCACGGTCGGCGGAGATCCCGCGCGAGTGGGCGGGCGAGGCGGAGTTGTGCGTGGGCGGCCAGAACGAGCCAGGTCCATCGGTCGGCCGCGGCCCAGTCCCGGAGCTTGGGCCGGGTCCAGCCCAGCGTCTGCTGAGCAGACGGAAGGTGTGTTCCAGGTCGAACCGTCACAGGAAGGCCTGCCAGCACCGGTCGACGTCCCCGGGGAGGGCGCCGCTCCGCGACCACCACAGCCACACGGGCTTGTTCACCCCACCGCTGGGCAGCTTCGCGACCGGATCACCGTGCCCTCGATGATCGGCAACGGGCCCTCGTGATCTCCCCACGCTGCCCGACGAGTCAGCCGAGGGTGCAGCCAGTCCCCCGCCTGCGCGGTCGCGGTCCCGTACCGGTCAGTGTCGGTCACGGCCACCACGGTGACCTCGCCCCAGGTTTCGGGTTGGCCGAAGACGAACTCACCGCCGCGCTTGGGCGGAGGTCCACCCTGCGGCGGGCAGATCCACGGCACCGGGACCGGCTTGCGCATCACCCGGTCCGACCGGAGCCGGCCAGCACCTCGATGGGCAGGTCGGCCAAGAGGTGGGCAATGCGGGGTGCGCCATACCCAGCGTCCAGCACGACCAGGACATCCAGGTCTCCGTCCTGCCACTGGCCGGCCTCCACGAGACGTTCGATGACCTCACGGACTTGGCTGGCGGTGACCGCTGCCAAGTCCGCGCCAGGCTCCAGCCGGATCGCGTCCAGCAGCGCGGTCCACGAGGTCCGGCCCGTCTCCAGCGCAGCGACGATCGAGTACGGCCAACCGGGCACCATCTGATGCTTGCCCAGGCCACGGCCGAAGGTGTGACAGAACGAGCGGTCCGAGCATGTGTCGGCATCCGGCCGCAGCCACGGCGAGACGTCCACCGCCAGCACCAGGCGGCCGTCCCTGGCCCGGGGCAACGGCACACCGGCCATGGCCCGCCGCAGCCGGGCAACGTCGATCCGGCCCAGGTTCAGCCCGGAGTACAGCGCGCCGTGCCCGCGACGGTGCTCGGGCGCAAGGGACAGGTCCACGAGACTGCGGACCGCCCGTCGGTGCATAACCGCCGTCGCACAGCTCAAACAGCGCGTCGCTTCTGGAGACCAGGCACGCGTACAGCTCCGACCGGAACTCCGTCACGGTCGTGAACGCGTCTCGGTGGACCTCGCGCTCGACCAGTTCCATGATTCGGCCTCCATGCCCCGCCGACCTCTCCACGCAGGATCAAGCCGCGACCCCACGAGACACGCCGTGAACAGGGGAAACCCCCGAACAAGTTCGAGAACCGTTCGATGGCGGACCAACATGCCAAGCTGGGGTCTCACCCACCTCACCCCGTGGTTGACCATCGATGTGGGGGGTGCCGAATCGTGATCCACCAGGCTTTCGATCGCACGTACGATGCCGAGCGTGATCGTTGCTTACGTGGACACAACCTCCCAGAGCTTTGCCATCGGGCAGGTGACCGGCGTTCTCTCCATTTTCGGCGTCGCCATCGTGCTGCTCTGGCGCCTTACCCGGTCCTGGCGCGCGCCGTCGACCCCGGCGGGGGGCGACCCTGCCACCACCCTTCGCGAGGAACGGAGGCGCCGACTGATCATCATCGGTTTCACGGCGCTGATCGCGGTGGGCGCGGGGATGCAGGCTGTGGCGTCGTACAACCCGGAACCACGAGCCTCCGAAGCAGTGGCGACCGGGCCCGTTTCCGACGGTCGGCAGGCGGACACGTCGCGCACCGTCGTTCTGCCGGACAGCTTCGCGGAGTTCCGGCTGATGACCGGCGAGGCCGCGAAGCAAACCGAGGCAGCGGTGCTGGCGGGCCGCAAACTACCCCAGGGAATGCAGACCGGCTACTACGACAAGGACGGGGACGAGAACCTCGACTTGCTCGTCATGGTCCGCAGCGCCGAGTGGGACCCCAAGATCCGCGAGGAGAAAGCCACCAAGTCGATCTCCCAGGAGTTCCTCAACTACTTCACCGGCGCGAAAGCCCACGACGTGACCCGCTTCGACCCGGGCCAGTACGGCGGGGGTCTCGCCTGCGGCCTCTCCCCGGGACTCGACGGCGACCAGGCGGTGTGCGCCTGGAGCGACGCCACCACCTTCGGCGCGGTCCGAATCGTGGAGTCGACTACCCTCGCCGACGCCGCGCAGACCACCCTCACACTCCGCAACACCGCCACACACTGACGACACAGCCTGCGCTGACAGGGGTAGACCTGCACAGCCTCCTGCCACGTGGGCGGCCGTGGACAGGGTCCGAGCGGGCGAGGCGCCCAACGGCGGGCCGGCAGCCTGTTGGCTGCCGTACGTTCAGCCGGTGCCACCGGAGCGCACCACAGCAGTCCAGGACCTGAGGGTTCTGGACTGCGTCCGTCTCACTGCGCGGACCAGTACGTTGACAACCGTGGCTCGCATCCGGATCCAGCGCCCATGCCCCTCGAAGGCCCCTGATTTGGGGTTCGGCTAGAGCGGCGCCCGGAGGGAAAGTGGATCCCGGCCCGGCACGCGCTCGACACCGGACCATAAAACACAAGCTATGAACCTGTTCCTGATCTCTGGGCTGGGCTGCTTGCCACTGGCCGGTCCCCCCGAGGCTGCTACGAAGCCAGGTCCTTCGGAGCGAAATAGGTGGACGGTGATCGCTCACGGTGAAACCTGGGCACGTTTCCGTGATCTTCAGAGGATCGTGGACCGCGACCGCCGTGCCATTCCGATCCGGCGGCACCCCTGAGGAGGCACAAGTGGGCACGGAACCGATGTCGGAGCAACTGCTCGCGGAGCTCAGGGAGGCGTTTCTCCACCTTCGACAAGAACGGCACCGGCAGCATCTCGGCGGCCGACCTGATGGCCGTGATGCAGTCTCGGGGAATGGCCCCTACCGAGTCCGAGGTCCGCGACATGGTCTCCGAGTTCGACCAGAACGCCAACGGCGTGATCGAGTTCCCGGAGTTTCTTGCCGTGATGGCGAGGCGGCTGGCGGACGCGAACTCCGATGATGATGAACGCGAAGCCTTCCGTGTCTTCGACAAGGACCGCGACGGCCTCATCGACGCTGACGAACTGCACCGTGTCATGACGAACATCGGGGAACCGCTGACCAAGCAAGAGGCCGAGGAGATGCTCAAGGACGCCGACGGCGACGGCGACGGCGACGGCGACGGCAAGATCAACTATGAGGAGTTCGGGAAAATGATCTCCCACAACGCGTGAGAGGCTCGGGCCGGCACCCGTGGGCATAGCCCCGCCAGCGGGGGACCCGCAACAGGGCCTTCCGGCGTGCCTTCGCAGCCGTCAACGAGCCCTGGTTCAAGTTCACCCGGGGTGACCTTGACGGCCACGGCCCTACCCGCGTCCCCGGAACGCGGGGGGTAGGAGGCGGGCAGGGCGTTCACGCACGGCCCGTCACATGCCCGCGACGCCACCCTCGGGTGACATCGCCCCAAGCCCACCCCAGACACTGTCAACGTGACCATTCGCCGCACGCTGGACACCGGCCCCCGCACAACCGCCCACACCCCCGAACCCCAGCGCACACGGCTCGCAGCCGAAGGCACCCAGACACCACCCCTGGCCCAGACCGCAGCAGAGCAGCCGCGCACACCGGGCCGGCGCACCCTCGGCCCCGGCACCACCAACAACTGATCCATCGCCGAACACAACTGACCTGATCGAGCCTTAAGCGCCGGTACCTGGTCCGAATGGACAACTCCGACGCTCGGAAGCCGTGGAGACGCGGGGCGGCCTACCGGTGGGCGCGTGCCCCCGCCGGGGGCGCGGGAATGGCCCCGTCTCCTGCCCGGACCCCTGCCCGGCGCACTCCGACACGGGGCCGCTCCACGGGAGACCAAGTTTCCATCGAGGGGTGAGGCCGCCGTCCCGTTTCCCCGGTGACCTGCTCACCCTCGAAAGGGCGTGGCAGCAGCCCTACACGAATCTCGCACAGGCCCCGGCCACATCCGGTACGACCCTGCTGCGACGCCGGCTGATCGCCCTGTCCGGGCGCCTGTACACCCATCCCCACTGGGCCGCGCCCGCCGGATGGCGGACCGGCGGCGTCGAGCTGCGCCGCACCGCCCGCAACCACACTCCGGCCACGACCGGGCGGCAGGCAGCATGAGCGAGCAGACCACCGCCAAGCCCCGCCCGCAGGCCGTACCGCTCACCTGGGCACCGAGCCAGACCGGACCGTGTGCCCGGTGGTTGGTTGACTGCACCAACTCGGGAACCGGGTCAGGGTCCGACACATCCAAATCGTGCAGCAGAACCACAGGTCGTGCGGTCGTGACGCTACTCAGGCGATCCTGAGGGCTGTCCGTACGACGGGTACGGGAGGATCGTTTCGCCGTGTTCGAACGTCTAGTGGATCACTTGTAGTAGGTGTCGAACGAGGCGATCCAGAGCGCCGACAAAGGTAGGACGGACAGCTGGACGACCGTGGTGGTCCAGCATCGCGTGAGGACCGCGGCAGAGGCGCTCCACCAGGCCGTCGTGCGCAGCAGATCCACCGCGCCTGCCTGGTAGCCCTGTCCGCTGGGATCCATCATGCCGGGGTATCCCATCCACTCCTCGGTGAAGATGCCGTCCGCGCCAAGCACTATGACCGCCGACAACAGCCACAGGTCGGCGAGCAATGCCGCAATGGCGAGTGCCCTGTCGAAGTGCATGTACGCGGGGGCGGGGAGCAGCAGGCGAACGAGCGGATGCCCCTCGTCCCGTGCCCACCGCTGCCTGCGGCTTCGCCACAGCACTGAGGCGGCGTACCCAAGCCCGGCGAGAGTCGCGGCCCAGCCGACCAGGAAGAAGAGCCCAAAGAACAAGATCACGAAACCCATGCCCCACCAGATGCACCGCCCACCGGAGCGGTTCCATCCGCCATGACCGGTGCTCCGGCCACGTCCACGACGAGCAACCCGAACGTGCGGGAGCGGCGGGGAGGCCTGAACGCATGTGTCCGGGGTCGAGCGCCCGAGCCGGTCCGCCCTCGTAGCCGGCGTCGGGACACGCGCGGCCGATCGAACTCGTCCGCCTGACGCCGTTCCGAACCCACCCCTCGTTGAGCTGACCTGCCCCGGGGTTGGTGCAGAGAAGCCACGCCCAGACCTGCCGCTACGGCCATGGCGGGAACCCCTCTCGGGGTGGATTAGCTGTGGTGTGACGTGGGGTGAGGTGGGTTCGTTGAGCTCCTGGGACTCGTTCTCGGGGGGTGTGGCTCTGCGGCGGGTTGTTGCACGACTCGATGCAGGAGTTGCTGATGCGGGCGTTTCCCGTGGTGATGCCGTCCGGGCAGACGCGCGGCAGTCGGCACGTCGCTGTTCCAGCGGCTGATCGCTGCCACAGCCGCGCGCCGCAGGGATGAATCCTCAAGCAGGAGGGCGCCAACGTAGCCGTCCAGTGCCGCCGCCCCGAAGCCGGCGAACGCCCGCAATAGTCGACCCGGCGGCTCAACGCGCCCGGGTCGCGGCAGGCTGCCCCGCACCACCTGCCGCCGGTTGCCTCGACGGGCGCTCCCGGCCGGGGAGCGCCACGGGCAGCCCGGGGTTAGCCGCCACCCGAGCCGACCGAGGCCGAACCGCCGGAGGTCCAGCGGGAGTTTGGCTGCGGCGGCCGATCGCGGGTGCTGCGCTCGGTGCGCAGCACCACCACGACCCCAGCCGGGCCGAGCAGAGCCTTCAACTCGCCGGCGAGCCGCTGCGGGTCGCCGCCGAACGGGAGCGCGAGCCGCTCCCGGGCGCCCCGTAGGACGAGTTCCAGCGCGAGCGTGGAGACGGCCGGCTTGTAGTCCCCCTGGTACGGCTCCACCACCTTGTGCGTCAGCCGCACCTCGCGCAGGGTCTTGACGGGCAGCCAGACGTCCGGCCCGGCGGCCCGGACCAACCGCAGGGACGCGGGCACCCTGGCCGGCGCGAACTCCACCCGCAGGATGTCCCGGGCCCGGGAAAAGGCCAGCGCCGGCCAGCCGATCAGGTACTCCAGCCCGGCGATCACCCCCACCACCACGAACACGGTCGACGCCCGCGCCCCGGCCAGGGCCATCCAGAAGGCGACGATCAGGGTCGGCACGCCCAGGGCGAGCGGAATGAACAGTGCCGGCCCCGCCGAGGTCAGCGCGTTCCACACCGGCCCGGTCGGGCCGGTGCGCAGGACCAGATCCGTCGAGTCGGGGCCTTGTCTCAGCAAGGGATCGGTGGCCATGCCTCCAGCGTAGGACCGGTCCGCAAGAGCGCCTTGACCATATCCGGCCGATGGGGCACGACTTCTGACGGCCCGTAGCCCTCAGCCGGCGGGCGCGGCGGGCTCCCAGGGCTCGAACCACGGTCGGGCCACTGCTCGGCGGCGGCCATCAGCGGGGTAGAGGGTGGCGCCGTCCAGGCTCTCGCGGATGATGTCGGCGTGGCCGCCGTGGCGTGCGGTTTCACACCACCAGGGTGCTGCGCCGCTCCAGCAGCACGACGTCGCGCCACAGGCCGTGGTGGCGGCCGATGCGTTCGCGGGTGCCCGGCCGCCCTCACCATCGGCGCCGCGGCAGCCACCGGCGGCTGATCGAGCCGACGGCTCCTCGAAGCGGTGGGGCCGCGACCGGGACGGGAACGGCAACCACCCGGTCCGCGTCCCCCGTGACACGCCACAAAGCCTCAGCGAGGGCCGTGTCCGTATCCAGCGCGGGCGTGGTGTCGGAGGTCGTGCCGCTGAGCACCTCGCGGAGGGCAGGCACAAGCGCCGCTGCCCGGGGACCAAGCGCAGCAGCCATCGTGGCGGCCTCCCTGAGCTGGTTGGCGCCACGTCGGAGGTCCTGTTCGAGACAGTGCAGCAGGGGCGCGATATCGCCGTCGAGGTCGTGCAGGGCCTTTGCCGCGGGGAGGACTCCCTGCTCGGCCGTCACCGCCCGCAACGAGGTGGCGGCCCGGGCGCGGTCCGCCGGGGCGCAATCGGCGGGGACGGAAGCAATGGCTCGGGCGGCCTGCCCTGGAAAGTGCGGGAGCGCCGCGCACAGCTCGGGCAACGCCGGCGCTGCCTCGGCGCCCCACCCCGCCGGCAGGTTCGTCAGCTGCCAGGGTTCGTTGCCGTTCAGGACCTCGGGCTGGGCAAGGCGGTGGCGGCCGCGTCAAGGAGTTCCCCGTTGTACGGGAAGGCGGAGTTCTCCGCGATGCGGAACCCGGCGGCGGCGTCGAGGGCCCGCGGGCGCCGCCCGAGGCCGGCGGCCAGGAGCGGCGCCGACTGTGCGGGCGCGACGAGTACGAGCGCGGCCAAGGCCCGGTCCGCATGGTCGTCGTCGTGGTCCAAGTTCCGTCGGGCGAGGGGGGCGAGGATGTCCGCGGCTGGTTCGGCGATGCTGCCCAGTCGGCCCAGGAGGGACGACATGGCAATCACCGACTCCTCGTCGACGGCCGCCGCTCGCAGGTTCCACACCAGTCGCCGCGGGGCACTACGGGAGAGCATGCAGGCGCGGTCGGCCGCCCAGAAGCCTTCGGCCCGTACCTCGGCCCGATCGTCGTGCAGGGCTGCGTCGATCAGTGCGAACGCCGCCTTGCGCTCCTTGCGGCGGCCCCGGCCCAGGAGTGCCTCGATGACGGCGGCCAGCGGCTCGCCGCGTTCGAGGTCGAGATCAGAGCGCAGAGGGTCGGCCGGCAGAAGGGACGGCATCGTCGTGTGCATTGGTTCGGTCCACGGAGCGCCGGCGTCGAGGGAGGTGAAGACGGCGGCCATGCGCACCTCGGCCGGCTGGGACGGGTCCAGGACGGCGGCGGCCGCCGCCGCTGCGCCCTGCGGGTCGAGCCGGGCGATCCCGGCCAGGACCTCCGCGCGTGTAGCGGTTTCGGGTTCCTGGTCCCAGCGGGCGCGGAGCGCAGGGAGCGCGATCTCGGTCGCGCGGGTGTGGGAGACCACCCAGGCTGCGGTCCGGCGGACCTCCGGCTTCGGAGAGGCCAACAGGGGCAGCAGCAACGGGAGCTGGTCGGCGACGGCCGCCCGGACCGCGCCCGGTACCACGCCGT
Organism: Streptomyces sp. NPDC091371; assembly: GCF_040684275.1. Lineage (NCBI taxonomy): Bacteria > Bacillati > Actinomycetota > Actinomycetes > Kitasatosporales > Streptomycetaceae > Streptomyces > Streptomyces sp. NPDC091371. Next base: position 1,995 of record NZ_JBFBFP010000091.1, on the reverse strand, counting down.
GCTCGTCCTCGCTCTCGGCCATGCCGCCAAGCAACGCCAGGACGTCTACCGTGCGGTGGCCGGCCGCCGCGATTTCGGCGAGGAACGGCACCGCCTCCGCGCTGGCGGCGTAGACCGTCCCCTGGTGCAGGACGCTCCCGTACAGCTCGGACAAGGCCTCCTCCGCCGCGTCCACGTCGGTGCCGGTCAGATCCCGCAGCAGATGGGGAACGTTCTCCGCACTTAATGGTGCAGTCGGGTATCGGAACTCTCCGAATGGCTCGAACAGCACGATGCCACCCTTGTCGAGTCCGAACATGGTTCTTCAGGCTGCCCGCAGTCTCCAGCGAACTACGGTGATGGGGATCCGTGGAACGGGAAGTGCTCGCTGCCTCACGTGAACTGTCTCTCAACTGAATGGGGAGCGAGCGGGGACGAGCTGGTGTCCTCGTCGTCGGGGTACATGCTCATCTGCTTGAGTTGGAGGTTGTCTCGCGTGGCAAGTTTCGCGAGCTTCTTGTGGCAGGTCAGGGCGGCGGCCATAGCCAGGCCTCGGCTCTGCCGGTCGTTGCGGACCACGTACGGGATCTTGAGACCACGAGCAGCCCATGGCAGGCTCATGTCGCATGATCGATGAATTCGCGAAAGCCAACCTGCACGGGAGACTGCGGCGGGACCGCGAGGCGCTGCTCTGGAAACTCGACGGCTTGTCCGAATACGACGCCCGCCGGCCTTTGACAGCGACCGGGACCAACCTCCTCGGCCTGGTCAAACACGTGGCCACTGTCGAGGCCAGGTACTTCGGCGAGGTCTTCGACCGCCCTTCCCCGGAACCGCTGCCCCGGTGGCAGGACGCCGACGGCAGCGATCTGTGGGCGACCGAGGACGAGACCCGCGATCAGATCATCGGGTTCTATAAGCGCACGTGGGAACACTCGGACGCGACGATCGATGAGCTTCCCCTCGACGCCCCCGGCCACGTGCCGTGGTGGCCGAAGCCTCATACCCACACGAACCTGTTCGCCGTCATGGTCCATGTCCTCGGCGAGTCCATCCGGCATGCCGGGCACGCCGATATCCTGCGCGAGGGCCTCGACGGCCGGACCGGGTTGCGCGCCGAACACGAGAAGCAGATCGACGAGGAAGCCCGTGCAGCCCACTGCGCGAAGATCGAGCAGGCCGCCCGATCGGCCGCACCGATCAAGGCTTAGAAGTTGTCTCACGTGACGTGATGTTCGTGCGGCATGCTGCCGGTCGTGGGTGCTGATCTGTAGAAACGTCTGGTCCCTGATGAACCCTGAGAGCTGGCCGCCCCGTTGCTGCCGTCGTTCCCTGGTCGTCAAGGTGGTGGGACCGCTCCGTGTACCGAGCGGGCCGCCTTCACGGCAGTGGTGTACGCGCTGACCAGCGGCTGTGCCTGGCGGCATCTGCCGCCGACGTCCGGCACGTCGCCCGCTACCGCGCATCGCCGCTTCACGGTATGGACCGAGGCCGGCCTGTGGCGTCGGCTGCACCGGGCGGTACTGGACGAACTCGGGGCCCGGGGCGAGGTGGACTGGACCTCGGCGATCGTCGTCGCCGAGCCGGCGGTGTGAGGGTCGAGAGTGAGCGCGGGAACCTCTTCGCAGAGGCTTCCCGGGTGGGGACGGCTCGCGAGGTTTACAGAGGGCCTCGCCGACGGGGGTTGCGCGAGGCCCCGCCCGGAACGGTACAGCCCGAAGCGGGGCAGCGGACCGCAGAATCCGCTAATTGCAGAAGTGTGCAATTTCATAGATGCTGTGGGTGCTGCGCCCGTGGGTAGCCGTGGGCAGAGCCGTAAGCTCCCAGCATGCAGGTGATCCAGTCAACGAAACTTGCCAATGTCTGCTACGAGATCCGCGGACCCGTCCTCGAAGAGGCGATGCGGCTCGAAGCAGCAGGCCATCGCATCCTCAAGCTCAACACCGGCAACCCCGCGGCCTTCGGCTTCGAGTGCCCGCCGGAGATCCTTGAGGACATGCTCCGCAACCTGGGCAG
>NZ_JBFBFP010000090.1:0-10435 GCF_040684275.1 Streptomyces sp. NPDC091371 | reverse complement strand
CCACTCGCTACGACAAAACCCGCGAGTCCTACCAGGCAGCCGTCACCATCGCGTCCCTGTTCCTCTGGCTCAGACCCCTTTGAAGACACGCCCTAACCCCGGCGCAGCGGGCCGCCGCCGTCCACGCCCACCAGCAGGCCGCGATGCCCGAGGAGTACCTGGAGGGCCGCACGACCGACCCGGCGACATGGCTGCGCACCCCGGAGAACATCGCCCGCCTCGCCGCACTCACCCAGGGCGCCGCCGCCCGCCGCCCCATCGAGGACCGGGAGCTCCCGGCTGCCCGTCCGGCCAGCCGGCGCCGCCAGGAGCGCGAGCAGCAGCGCCAGCAGCCCGGCCCCGGCCAAGGCCAGGGCCTCCAGCCGTGAGTGCCCTTTTCTGATCCTTAAAGGGCCAGGTCGCAGGCGAGATGTCCGGACTCCAGGTGCACGGACGCGTTTTGCCGATCGGTTCGGTTGCGGCAACGGTTCGGTGAACGGCCGTTCTGGGACTCGTGGGGCACGTGAGGCCGGGTGGTCAACGAGTCGTACGACACCTTGATCAAGGTGAACACGGTCCCTTGATGCCAGCCTTGGAGTCTTGAATACACGGAGGACCTTGGCGGTCACCGCCGAGGTCCTCCGTCAGGCTTCCCGTTGAGGAGGCCCGGCAGGGCATGTGCTGGCGGCCAGGCCGCTCATCGCTTTACCCCGGGCGACTTCGGCAATACAAGCTTGCTACCCGACCAACGCTCGCCAACGCCTGTGCTGAGCGTCTGGGCAAGGCCTGCGGTACTGGCCGCCTCGGCAATGTCGCTCTGCTCGACGTAGCCACTGCGGCCTGTCTTCGGACTGAACACCCAGATGACGCCGTCGTCGGCGAGCGGCCCGATCGCGTCGACGAGGGTGTCGGTCAGATCGCCATCACTCTCCCGCCACCACAGGAGGGCTACATCCACCACTTCGTCCGCGTCTTCCGTCAGGAGTTCGCTCCCCGCGCTCTCCTCCACGGCGGCTCGGACGTCGGCGTCCACGTCTTCACCCCATCCCAGTTCCTGCACCACCATGTTCGGCTCAATGCCGAGCCTGTCAGCCACGCCGACCTTGCCTGCGTCACCAGCTGCTACCACGCGTTCCATGTCCCTCTCGTCAGGAGCCACGGCCCGGAGGCCCAGACCCCCGGGTTCAGCGCGGCGCACCCCCATCGCATCCTGAACAAGAGTGATTCACCCAGGCGATGGCAACGTCGCTTCCACAGCACCCGGTCGCGCAACGACCGGCATCCCGCCAGGCGCGAGCTCGACGACTGCACCACCTACCGCGCACTGTCCGTACCTCGGCCCGTCCCTCAAGAACGGGCTCACGTACTGGACGACGTACGACATCGCGCCGGGCGCCGAAAGCAATCGGCGTGCTCGTCAGCAAGGACCTCGCGGAGACCCTCGCAGCTTCGTCAACCGCGTCCTGCCGGGCAGGGAAGAGGGTGAGGCCGAGGCGCGGCTTGGCGAAGAGATCGCGGCGCTGCCGGCCGCGTACGAGGACCACATGGAGGCCAAGCAGTTCCGCAAGGCCGCGCAGGCGCTGCGCGCGCTGTGGTGTGCGGGCACCGGCCAGCTCTCCGGCTTGATCTCGGGAATGCACATTCCTCGGCGGGATGACAGTGTGGAAGGCGAGGATCCACGGACAGTCCGGATGCACGAAGAGCGTAGCCGTGTCCATGGGAGTACAGGCATGAAGGGACCGGCAGAACACCAGTCACCGTGGCGCCGCCTGGGCTCGTGGCTGAGCTGCCTGCGCTCCCGCCTGAGGGTGCGCAGTGTCGCCGGGCAAGTGTTCCTGTGGCAGCTGGTCGCTATGGTGCTGCTCGTCGCCGCGGCGCTGTCGGCGCTGATCCTGCAGGCCCGGAGCGACAGCACGCACGACGCCGAACACCGCACGCGTGCCGCGGCCATCGCGCTGTCGCACTCTCCCGGGATGGTGGCTGCCCTGGACAGCGCCGATCCGACCGCGACGCTGCAGCCGCTCGCCGAGACGACCCGGAAGAGTGCCGGCTTCGATTACGTCGTGATCTTCAGCCCTGAGGGGATCCGTTACACGCATCCCTTTCCCGAGCTGATCGGGAAGCCCATCTACGGACCGTACAAGGAAGCCTTCAAGGGGCCTGTGACCAGCAGCTTCACCACGCCCATCTCACCCATCGTGGACACCACCGCGCCTGTCACCAGGCCGGATGGCTCCGTCGCCGGGCTGGTGGCGGTGGGCGTCACCACCCCGCACGCAAGTGCCGCGGTGAACCGCCAGTTGCCTCTCCTCCTCGGCGGCGCGGCTGCCGCGCTGTGTCTGGGCATGGGCGGGGCGGCGCTGGTCAGCCGGCGGCTGCGCCGCCAGACCCACGGCCTGGGCCCGGCCGAGGTGACGCGGATGTACGAGCACCACGATGCGGTACTGCACGCGGCCCGCGAGGGTGTGCTGATCGTCGGCGGGGACGCACGACTGCTGCTGGCGAACGACGAGGCCCGGCGGTTGCTGGATCTGCCACCCGACGTGGAGGGACGACCGGTCACCGATCTCGGGCTCGCTCCCGGGATGGCCGAGCTGCTGGCATCCGGTCGCGTTGCCACCGACGAGGTACACCTGGCCGGAGACCGGCTGCTCGCGGTCAACAACCGCCCGACCGAACCATTCGGCGGATTGCCGGGCAGCGTCGCGACGCTGCGGGACACCACCGAGCTGAGCGTGCTGACTGGACTGGCCGAACTGGCCTGGGCCCGTCTGCAGCTGCTCTACGACGCCGGGCTGCGGGTCGGCACCACCCTGGATGTGATGCAGACCGCGCAGGAGCTGGCGGACGTGGCGGTTCCCCGGTTCGCGGACTTCGCCACGGTCGAGCTGGCCGATCCGGTGCTTCATGGCGATGAGCCGCCCCCGGGCACCGGCACGGCGGGAGGCCCGGAGATTCGCCGCATGGCCGTGAGCGGCATCAGGGACGATCATCCGCTCTACCCCGTGGGCTCGCTGATCAGCTTCGTCCCCGCCACACCGGAGGGCGCCGGTCTGGAGACCGGGCATGCCGTGCTCGCCGCCGATCTGCAGCAGGCGCACACCTGGCGGGCGCGCGATCCGGAGAACTCCGACAGGGTTCTCACGTATGGGATCCACTCGCTGATCTCCGCCCCGCTGCAGGCCCGGGGCATGATCCTGGGCATGGTCAACTTCTGGCGTTCCGGGCAGTCCGAGCCGTTCGAGGACGACGATGTCTCCTTCGCCGAGGAGCTGGTCGCCCGCACGGCGATCGCGGTCGACAACGCCCGCCGCTTCACCCGCGAGCGCACCATGGCCGAGACGCTACAGCGCAGCCTGCTGCCCCACGGCCTGCCCGAGCAGAGTGCCCTGGACCTGGCGTACCGCTACCTGCCGGCGCGCGACGGGGTCGGCGGGGACTGGTTCGACGTCATCCCACTGTCGGGATTCCGCGTGGCGCTGGTCATCGGCGACGTCGTCGGCCACGGCCTGCACGCCGCGGCCACCATGGGCAGGCTACGGACGGCCGTGCACAACTTCTCCGCTCTCGACCTGCCCCCCGACGAACTGATCGCCCGCCTCGACGATCTGGTCGCCCGGATCGACCAGGGCGAGGCAGCCACCGGAGAGGGCGGTGGTCCGAGCGTCACGGGCGCCACCTGCCTGTACGCGATCTACGATCCGGTCTCCGGAAGCTGCACCATGGCAAGAGCGGGTCACCCTCTGCCCGCGCTCGTGCGACTCGACGGCAGCGTCGAGTTCGTCGACCTGCCCGCGGGTCTGCCGCTGGGCGTGGGAGGGCTGCCCTTCGAGACGGCGGAGCTGCGGCTGGAGGCGGGAACCCGGCTGGTGCTCTACACCGACGGTCTCGTCGAGGACCGGGATCGCGACATTGAGGACGGCCTCGCTCTGCTGCACGGTTGTCTGGCGGGCACCCACACCGACGGATCCCCGGAGGAGATCTGCGGGGCAATATTCGACGCGATGGTGCCGCCGCGCCCGAGCGACGACATCGCGCTCCTCGTCGCACGCACGCACCTGTACGAGCCCGGTCAGGTGGCCACCTGGGACGTGCCGCTCGATCCCGCCGCCGTCTCCCGCATTCGCTCCGAATGCACCGAGCAGCTGACGGCGTGGGGACTGGAGGACCTGACCTTCACCACGGAGCTGATCCTCAGCGAGCTGATCACCAATGCCATCCGTTACGGGATCGAGCCGATCCATGTCCGCATGCTGCGGGACCGCGGCCTGGTCTGCGAGGTCTCCGACACCAGCAGCACCTCACCGCATCTGCGGTACGCGGCCACGACGGACGAGGGCGGCCGGGGACTGTTCCTGGTCGCCCAGCTGGCGGAACGGTGGGGGACCAGGTACACGGCCCGAGGCAAGGTCATCTGGGCCGAGCAGCAGCTGTTTGCGACGCCTGAACAGCCGTTCGAAGCGATGCTGCTGTAGCACTGAGGCGACCTTCGTTGCTCACCGAGCCTCGATACTGATCATCGAGTGCTCATGGTCAGTTGGCGTTGCTCACGGAATCGCGGAACCTACGCTGCGAGGCGCTCGGCGAGCAGGTCTGGCGCGAGGTGGGCATCGGCGGCCCCGATGACACCGAGCAGCTCAAGGCCCGGATCATCACTCTCGCACAGCAGGCGATCGGCCTGGAGCTGAAGCTCCAGGAACGCGACGATGACCTCGCCGCCGCCCGCGCTGCCAACCGCGAGCTCATGGGTCAGCTCAACCGGCCGACCGCTCACCCAACCCGCCCGGGTGAGCGCACGCGCCCGCAACAACCGGGTCCCGGTCTCTCAGCGGCCGGGAACCGGGTTGTCGGGAACGGGGTCTGTGGCGGATCTTGTGAGCCATCGCCGCATTTCAGAGGCATACCCGCGCTGTTCTGCCAGCGGTGAACACCGGCCCGACCATGCTCGACAATCACTACGGTCCAGTCTCATGACGATTGCGACGCGCACGGTCGAGTACCAGGCCGACGGTCTGACGATGATCGGGCACCTCGCCGTCCCGGCCGGTGTCGACCGCCGGCCCGCGGTGCTGCTCGGGCCAGAGGGCATGGGGCTCAGCGACGTCGAGCGCCGCCGGGCCGATGCTCTCGCCGAGCTGGGATACGTAGCGCTGGCCTTCGACCTTCACGGCGGGCGCTATCTGGGTAACCCCGAGGAGATGCTGGCCCGTTGCCTGCCGCTGCTCGCCAACCCCGACCGGATGCGGGGCATCGGCCACGCGGCGCTCGACGTGCTGCGCGCCGAACCGCGAACCGACCCCGACCGGATCGCCGCCGTCGGCTACGGCACCGGGGGCGCCATCGCGCTGGAACTCGGGCGCGACGGCGTCAACCTGCGCGCGATCGGGACAGTCAACGCGACCACCACGGGCCGACCGGGCGAGGCGGCGCGCATCCGCTGCCCGGTGTGGGCCGGGGTCGGATCGGATGACCCGATCATGCCGCCTGCGCAACGGGACGCGTTCACCGCCGAGATGCAGGCCGCAGGCGTCGACTGGCGCCTCGTGGTCTACGGCGGCGCCTTGCACGCCTTCCACCACCCGCCGGTCGACCACCCCATTGTCCCCGGCGTCGGCTACCACCCACGGCACGCGCAGCGGGCCTGGCACGACGTCGTCGACCTGCTCGCCGAGTGCCTTCCCGTAACGGAATGATCTGATCGGCAATTTCGCAATTCCGTGCCGCGAACCAGGCCGGTCGACCGCCACCGCTCCGGTTTGTTGCCGGCGCTCCCTTAAGAACGTGCTCACCGCGTACGACGAGGCGGGCCGGCCGGGCCGGAGGCGTTCACCCTGCACGAACTGGCCGGGCGGGCTGGAACGGGGCCGGCCGACCGTGCCGATGTCTTCCCGGACGTCCGGAGCGAACAGTGAGCCGTAAGACGGCCGATCATGCAGGGCAGTGTGCGAGAGTACCCGAGGTCATGAACTGCCGGGCTGTTCCGTCTGCAGCAGTGATGACGGTGGCGAACTTGGTGTACGGCCAGTTCGCGGATCGGGCGGCTTGGGTCTTGAGGGCGTTGCAGGCCGAGGACGCGGCGATGCGTGCCCAACTCTCGCGGGTGGCGTTGTCCCATTCGGGCTTCTTCACCCACACGTACAGGGCGCGGCCTTCAGGGTCATATCCGGCGCTGGTGTTGTGGTGGCCGAGGGACTTGTCCGGCCATTGCCCCAGGATGCTGTTGACGGCACCGGTGGCGACGCTGATCTCGTCGGAGTCGCTGCTCGGGATCTGGGCTGCCGCCAGGCCAGGCTGGTTGGGCCGCCAGTCGGTGGTGCGCTGGGTCGCGGACGTGGTGCAGGTCGTGTTGGTGCGGAAGTTCCCCTCCCATACGATGCCGGGCCCGCCCGCGCGGGCGGTGTCCACGATCACGTACTCGGTGTAGGCGTAGTCGGGATAGGCGTCGGAGAGGTCCCGCAGGCCCAGACAAGCCAGCTGAGCGACCTCCTGTATCGCTATCGGGGGCAGCTGCCTGCCGCTCATGGCGACATAGACCTCTTTCCTCCCCGGATGGAAGGTGAGGGTGCCGTTGTCGACGCCGGGGTAGGCATCCGGGTCGAGCCAAGGCCCGGTGCCCATCGCTCCGTAGGAGTCGGTCTCGGCTGCCGTGCGGGCAGGGCGGGATTCCTTCCATGTGGCGATGGTTGCCTCCCCCGAATCCGTCTTCTTCTCCGGTCCAGGCTGACTCTCGGGATTCGCGGTCGGACTTGTGATGCTGCTCGGCGGTTGTGTCGATGCGGTCGTCAGCGTCGGGGCGGGTGTCTGAGCTGTGCCAAGCTGGCTGTTGCTGTCCCCGCCGGAGTCAAGTACTGCTATGGCGCCGGTCAGTGCAGTCACGACGGCCGCAGCTACGGCTGCGGTGACCAGGGTGTGCTTCCGGGATCTGGCGGCCGGGGGGTGCCAGGTCGGGTCGTCCAGGGTGGGCATGTCCCACTCGCCTGCGATGAGGTCACCGACGAGGGTGGGCATGTTGCCCGAGGCGATGACCTGGGTGGCCTGGGCGGACAACAAGACGGCGCACTGATCGGCAGCCTCGCTGGCTGTCGGACGCTCGTCCGGCTCCTTTGACAGCGCCCGTGCGACGATCTCCCGAAGCCCGTGGGGGATGCCGTTCAGGTCGGCCTCGCCGGACATGACGCGAAAGGCGACCACGTCAGGGGCCCCAGTGCCGAACGGGAGACGCCCGCTCACTGCGTAAGCGATGAGTGCACCCCAGGCGAACATGTCGCCTTCAGGTCCGGCGGTTCCGGTGCGGTAGTGCTCGGGGCTGATCCAGCCGGGGGTGCCGGTCATCACGCCGGTACGGGTGACGGAGGTGCCGTCGGCAGCGTGGGCGATGCCGAAGTCCAGGACACGGGGTCCGGCCGGAGTGAGGATGACGTTCTGCGGCTTCACGTCCCGGTGCACTACGCCCGCCTGGTGGATGGCGGCTAGGGCCTGGGCGGTGCCGGTCGCGAAGGCGTACAGCATCCCGCCCGTGAGCGGGCCTCGGTCGGCCAAGTGCTGATTGAGGGTGGGGCCAGGGGCGTACTCGGTGGCCAGCCAGGGAGAGGCGGCCTCGGGGTCGGCCGTCAGGAGCGGTATCAGGCACGGGCCCTGAACGCGGGCGGAGAGCTGCACCTCACGCCGGAACCGGGCCCGGAACTCCGGGTCTTCGGCTTGTGACGGGTGAATGATCTTGACCGCAACCCGTGCTCCGGCAGGGTCGAGTCCGGCATGGACGGTGCCCATGCCACCTGATCCCAGACGGCCGATGATCCGGTACGGGCCAATACGTGCAGGGTCACCAGGACGGGCAGGCTGAACCCGTCCGGAGGGAGTAATGCTCACAGGTGTTGCTTCCTCTGTTCAAACGATCGTGCTGGGCGTGCGCATCACAGGTGCGCCCCACCGCTGGCCGGTGCTAGGCGGCGCAGCCGGCACGCTACGGACGGAAGTTGAAGGACGTGGGTCACCTTTGGTGTCGGCCGTCACTTCACGTACTGGCCATTGATGAGACCGGCCTCACGCAGGTGGCGCTTCACCTCGCGCCACGCCAGATCCTGGTAGCGGACCGGAACGTCCCTCTCCAGCATCTGCCCCAGCTGCTCCCATTCGTCGTGCGCCTTGTCCTTCTGCGGGCGTAGGTCCTTCACCGCCTGGTCGGACCGGGCGGCCTTCCACCCTGCTCCCACGACCTGCCTGAGCAGCCCGAAGAGCTGGCGGGTGGAGGTGACCTGATGCTGGTCCTCGGGGCCCTCGGCGGGTTGCATCTGCGGCTTCGCCTGCACCTCGTCCATGGCCTGCTTGGCGGCTGTGCGCTTACCCTAGGCGGCGACGACGCAGGCCAGGTCCGCTTCGAAGGAGGCCAGGTCTTCAGGGAAGCCCTGCCCGGTGGCCATTGCTTCACGGATGCCCCGCAGGGTGCTGGGCGGCTGGGTGTTCACGGGGGTCCTCTTCTCGGGATGCTGGGGAGATGGGGCGGGCCCCGCGCCTGTTCGCGGGGCCCTGGCGGCTACACGGCGGTGCCGGCCACACGGATGAGGGTGGCGGTGCGCGGATTGCGGTCACCGGAGAAGGCCCACGCGGCAGGCTTCGCGTCGGCGGGGACCATGAAGGCGAACACGGCGTCGCGCTTGAACCCGGGCTGGACCTCGTTCAGGCAGGCTTCCTCTCCGTTGCCCTTCACCTTGTAGACGTTGTCGACGTTGTTGAAGGTGCGGGCCTTGTCGTCGACCAGGCCCATGGAGATCCCGCCGCCGCACACCGGATCGAACGGCTGCGAGCCGTCGTTGAAGACGGTGGTCTCGACGATCACGTACTTGGCCCCGTCCGGGGCCTTCTTGGTCTTGGTCTCCCGGAAGTCCGTGTACTCGTAGCTGTCGCCTTCGCGGATCTTGTTCACGATGACGCTGGCGCCGCTGTTGGTGGCCTTGTCGCCGATACCGAAGGTGGGGGCTGGGGGCGGTGTCGGGGACGGCGGGACAGCCGGAGCGGTGTTCTCCCTGGTCGCGTCTCCGGGATAGTTGCGCGTCTCCTGTGTCGGGGCGGGAGAGGCCGAGCGCGTTGTGGGCTCGTCGTCAGTGACCATCAGGGTGGCTCCGACGGAGAGGGCAGATACCAGGACCGTGTGGACGGTGAGCAGGAGCGGCATCCGCCACTTCGGGCGGCCACTGGGAGTACCGGGTGCTGGTGCGGGCGGCTGGGGCGGCATCGCCGGTATCTGCGGCTGGGGCTGGTGTTCAGGGGACGGACTGTCAGACACGGAGGTTCCTCTCGGGTATGCGAGCTGACCGGCGTTGCCGTCATCTCGTTCGGGCGTACGGTGGATGTGCCGGGCGGGGCCTATTACGGGTGCGCCCCCGGCGTTCGGCTACTTCGATCCGCGGATGTACTGGTCGGTCGCGGTGTCCCTGTCTATGAAGTAGGCGCGGATGATCTTCCCCGGCACGTCCTTGAGGACGTAGAGGATCTTCTTGATGTCCTCTTCGCTGGCGTGCTGCTTCGGGGTGCCGCAGGTGGAGCGCCTGTTGCCGATCTCGGCCTGGACCTCGGTGGCGGAGTAGGACTCCATGAGCGTCAGGGACTGGGTGATGCCGTTGGCGATGGCGGACTTGACGAGGACGGAGACGTAGTGCTTTTCGTCATCGCTGAGTCGGTCGACCTTGACCGCGCCGGTGTTGATGCCCCGGCGTCGGTGATGCCCGGCTTGCCGTCGGCCTTCGGGGTGGAGGAGTCGGGCTTGTCACTGGTGCAGGCCGTCAGGGCGAGGGCGGCTGTCAGGGCAGCGGTGATGGCGCGGGCGCGCATAGGGACTCCTTCGGGATACGGAAAGTGAATTCCGGTGGATGGTATTGCAGAGATGGCATCGGTTACTGGCCAGTCTCATAAGGCGGTCCGGCGTCGCTGGCCGGCGTTGCCGTGGTGGCCGGTCGGCGAGGAACCGACCCGGCCCGCACCATCGGTGCGGGCCGGGGTTCGAGTGGGGCTGGGGTCAGCGGCGCATTCGCAGGTAGGGCTTGGACCAGAGACGCAGTCGTACGCCACGGGAGCGCCACACAGACTCCCCGTGCGGGACAGGACCGAGGCACCTTGGACCCCGAACGGAAGTCCCCTTGATTCACCTCACACCGGAAGCCCATCCACACCGAGCAGCAGGAGCGGCTACGCGGCGCCGGACAGCAGCGCCTCATCGCCGCCGCAGCCGAGCACCGCCGCCAGCATCGCGCCGCGCGAACCGCCCGCCCCAGCCGGATGCGCCGTGCGGTCCGGGCCCTGCGCCGGGCCGCCGCCGAAGGCCTTCGCACACACCACACCAGCAAGCAGCAGGAAGGCATCTGCGCACTAGTACTCCAGCAGTACTTTGTGGCTTGACCTGGGGAAACGTCGAGCGGTGGGAGTGTAGCGGGCAGGTTGTCGTCACGACCGGCTTCTGCCC
>NZ_JBFBFP010000089.1:0-13074 GCF_040684275.1 Streptomyces sp. NPDC091371 | reverse complement strand
TTCCAGGGGTCGGAGGGCCGAGGGTGGCCCAGTTCGGCGTCCTGCGGGGACGCCCCACCGCCCACCCGTCCCCGTCGGAACCGGTCCTCCTCGGCAGTGCCGGGGGCGGAGGGGGCAGGTACCGGGTGAGGGCCGGGCGCCGGGGTGGAGGGCTTTGGGTTCGGGGCTCCCGTGCGGGGTCCCGGCGGGGCGGATTCGTCGGGGCCGGGCGGGTTCGGGCGGCTCATGACTCCTCCACGTGCCGCAGCCGGTCGGCCACGCCTCGGTCTCGGCGGCCGCCCAGCACGGCCGACAGCAGGGGCACCGCGGCGATCGCTGCGGCCAGGACCAGCGTTGCGGTGGTCGGCAGGTCCACCAGGACCTGCGGGACCGGTCGCCGCGCCGCGGGCGTCAGGACCACCAGCGGCACCACCAGGTGCACGATGGCCGCGCCCAGTCCCACCCCGACGGCCGTGCCGAGGCCGACGAGCACGCAGCTCTCGGCGGCGGCCGTCCGGGCCAGCCGGCGCCGCGGCGCACCCAGCGCCCGCAGCACCGCGAACTCCCCGGTCCGCTCCCGCCCGGCCGCCGCCGAGGACGCCCCGAAACCGATCGCGGCGAGCACCGCGCAGGCCACCGCGAGCGCGGCCAGCGCACTCTGCGGGCCCGCGCTCAGCGGATCGTCCAGCAGCCCGGCCGCCACCTCCTCGCGCAGTTCGACCTGCTGCGCCCCCGCGCCGGAGCGCAGTTCGGCGGCGGCCCGGGCGGGGGCCGGGTCCCCGGCGGAGGCGGCCGGCAGCCACCATTCGGCGGCCGCGGGCAGCTCCCGCCCGCCGTCGGCCGCCAACAGCCGCCCGGCCGTGGCCAGATCGACGGCCACGGCGGTGTCTCCGACCACCGGCAGCGAGCCGACGGCCGCGGTGATCCGCACCGGTACGGTCGCCCCGCCCAGCGGCACCGGCACGAGGTCGCCCACGGCCGCGCCGACGGCGCCCAGGTAGGCACGGGTGGCGATCCCCGGCACCTCGGCCGCGAGGGCGCTGCCGACGAGCAGCCCGAGCTGCACACCGCCGACGGTGCCGGTGCCGCCGCGGTAGCGGACCCGGAGCAGCGCCGGTCCGTCCGGTCCGTCCGGCCCGGCCGGGAGCAGCTCGGCGGCCCGGCCGCCGCCGGTCAGCGGCGGGGCCTTCAGGGTCCACTCGGGGGCGGAGCCGGGGGCGGGGACGGCCGCCCCGCCCGGGCTGTCGGCGGCGGCGATCCGGTGCACGGTCAACTCCCCGGGCCGCTCGGGCCGGCCGGCCCCCGGGAGGCCGCCCGGCAGCGGGCCGAGGTCCTCCAGCCCGTACGAGAGCACGAGCCCGGCGACCCGCAGCGGCGCGGCGGCCGACCCGAGCGGGGCACCCGCCAGGGCGTCCAGGTCCAGCGAGAGGGTGGCGCTCCCGGACGCGGGGAGCTGGAGCATCGGCGCGCGGTAGGTCAGGCCGAACCGGTCGCGCAGCAGCAGCCCGAGCCCCGGGCGGCCGCCCGCGTCGGGGGTGCGCACCGTGACGTCCAGGTCGATGCGGCGCGGGTGCCCGGGCAGCTCGACGCCGACCGCCCCGGCGGCAGCAGCCCCCGCAGAGCCGACCGCGTGCCCCGCCGCAGAGCCGGGCCTGGAGGCCCCCGGAGATCCGGCCGCGGACCCCCCTTGCGGGCCGGCCGCGGACCCGGACGCAGAACCTGCCGGGGGCCCCGCGGCAGCCGCTCCCGCGGGGCCGGCCGCGGACCCAGCCGGAGAGCCGGCCGTGGCCGCAGAGCCCGCCGGAGCGGCGCCCGAACCGCCCCCGGAACCGCCCGCACCGGCCGCCGCCAGCGGGGCGAACAGCTCCCGCATGGAGCGCCCGTCCCGCAAGTCGGCCCGCAGCGGCACCCGTTCCGCCACCCCGGCCGCGTCCAGCGCGAGCACCTGCGCGGCCCGTCCGCCCGGCAGGTCCTGCTTCGCGCGGACCACCGGGATGACCCGCTCGCCTCCCGGCAGCGACGCGTACAGCCCGCCCCGGCCCAGCGGAGCCAGCCCGCTGCCGGAGATCCGAAGGCCCCCGGCGGTGGCGAAATCGGCCTGGTCGCGCTGGGAGGCGGACCAGGCGGTCTGCTGGCCCAGCGCCAGCACCCCGCTGGACACGGCGAGGACGAGCAGCAGCACCGGCCCCGTGGCCCGCCCCGGCCGCCGCGCGAGCTGCCAGCCGACCAGCGCCGGCCCCAGTCCCCGGCCGCGCGCGGCGATCCGCCCGCCGAGGCGCGCGGCGAACGGCAGCAGCCGCAGCACCAGCAGGGTGCCCGCGCACAGGGCCAGGGTCGGCGCGGCGACCAACACCGGGTCCACCCCAGGCCCGCCGGCCGGCGCGGCGGCCGCGAGGTCGTCGCCGCTGTACTGCGCGAGCTGCTGGTAGGCGAGGACGGCGAGGGCCACCAGCGCCAGGTCGGCCCCGGACCGGGCGAACCCGGCGACCAGCGCCTGGCGGCGGCCGCTGCGCCGCAGGGCGGCGGCCCCCGCGCCGCGCAGTACGGCGGGCAGCGCCGTCAGCAGCACGCAGGCCAGGGCGCAGCCGGCCGCGACCGGCCAGAGCAGCCAGGTCCCGGAGGTGTCCATGGGCACCCGGGCCAGCGGGCCGAATCCGGCGAGCAGCCTCAGCAGGGGCGGTGTGAGCAGCGGCGCGAGCAAGGCCGCGGGCAGGGCCAGCAGCAGCGATCCGGCCGCGCCGAGTGCGCCGAGGAGGGGGCGGGAGGCGCCGCGCGCCGTCAGCAGGACCCGCTCGGGTTCCTGGCGTTCCGTCAGGAGGTGGGCGACCAGCAGCAGCGCGGCCGCGGCGAGGACGGCGAGCTGGAGCGCGCCGACCAACAGCGTGGACCGGGCGACGCGCTGCCCGGAGGCCAACTCGGCCAGCAGGTCCGGGAGCTCGGTCCTGACCGTGAACCCGGCCGGGACTTCGACCGCCGCCCCGCCGGCGCCGCGGGCGTCGCGGCCGGCGCCGCCCCGGGCCCCGGTCGCCGGCGCGGCGGCGCGCTCCCGGATCGCCCCGGTCTCGGCGGCCCGCACGGTGGCGAAGTCGGTGGTGAGCAGCGAGCCGCGGCTGTTCTGCGGCAGCCCGCCGGCCGTGAAGGCGGAGTCGTCGACGAGCAGCGGCCCGTACGTGGTGAAGCTGCCGACCTGGAGCTCGCGGCCGCCAATCGGGTCGAGCCGCCAGTACGGGTCCTCGGGGTCGGTCGCCCGGTAGACCCCGGTGACCAGCACGGTGAGCGGGGCTCCGCCGTACCGGTCGTCGAGGCGGACCTCGGCGGGCAGGGCAGCCTCCGTGAGTCCGAGCCGGTTCAGTGCGATCGGCGGTACGGCCACCTGCGTGCGCGGGGCACCCGGCCCGGTGACGGCCTGCGGCCACTGCCCCGCGAGGAGCCCCACCCGCCCGCGGTCGAGGGAGGCCAGCAGCGTCAGGTCGCTGTCCTTGCCGGGCGTGCGCGCGCCGGGCAGTCCGTACGGACGGCTGCGCGAGAGGCTCTCGACCACCACCGGGAGCCGTCCGAACAGCTCGCCGGCGAAGGCCCGTACGGCCTCGTCGTCCTTGGCGCGCGCGGTCACCGGATGCTCGGCGGTCATCAGGACCGTGGTCCGGTCCCGGCCCGGCCCCTGGAGCGCCTGGCGCAGTCCGGCCTCGCCCACACCGCGGGTGAAGGCGAACAGCGCGGTCAGCACGGTCGTGGTGATCAGTACCGTGAGCAGCACGGCGGCGGCGAGCGGCAGTCGCCCGCGCAGCCGGCGCACGACGAAGCCGAGCATGTGCCGTGTTCCTCCCCCGTCCGGACCGCTGGCACCGGATAGCGGACGATGCTGTCAGATTCGAACGCACAGGGGAAGGGACTTGCGCGAATGATGTGACGAGTGAGCAAATTCGAACGACAAGGCCTAGCGTGCCCGGTTCGGCCGGGCCTGGTTCCAGGGGGAGCACACGTCATGACTGAGCGACAGGACAATCCGGCCGCCGCGCCGATGGTGGTCGTGGACGACGTCCACCGCAGCTTCGGCGGCGGCCCGAACGCCGTGCACGCGCTGCGCGGCGTCTCCTTCGAGGTGCGCCGCGGCGAACTCACCGCGCTCAAGGGGCGGTCGGGCTCGGGCAAGACCACCCTGCTGAACCTGGTCGGCGGACTCGACACCCCGACCTCGGGCACCGTCTCCCTCGACGGCACCGGCCTCGCCGGGCTGGACGAGGCGGGGCTGCTGGCGCTGCGCCGCGACCGGATCGGTTTCGTCTTCCAGTCCTTCGGCCTGATCCCCGTCCTGACGGCCGCGGAGAACGTCGGGGTCCCGATGCGGCTGCGGAAGGTTCCGGCCCAGCAGCGCGAGGAGCGGGCCCGTACCCTGCTCGCCCTGGTGGGCCTGGCCGAACACGCGGGTCAGCGGCCCGGCGAACTCTCCGGCGGGCAGCAGCAGCGGGTGGCCGTGGCCCGCGCCCTCGCCAACGAGCCCGACCTGATCATCGCGGACGAGCCGACCGGCCAGCTCGACTCCGAGACCGGCCGGTCGATCATGCGGCTGCTGCGGGCGGTGGTCCGCAGCGAGGGAGTCACCGCCCTGGTCGCCACCCACGACCCGGCCCTGATCGAACTGGCCGACCGGGTCGTGGAACTGCGCGACGGCCGCATCGTCGACGAACACCGGGTCGAGCAGGCAGCCACCCGCTGACCCGCCCCTACTCGGTGTGCAGCACCGAGGCGATCGTCATCCGGGCCGCCGAACGGGCCGGCAGAAGAGCGCCGAGGACGGCGATCGCCACCCCCGCCAGCAGCATCGCGGCCAGCTGCGGCGCGTGCCACACGTCCTTCATGGACTCGGGGAACTCGACCACCCCGACGTTGTCCACGACCAGCCGGTGCGCCAGCATCCCGAGCGGGATCCCGAGCAACCCGCCGACCACGCCCAGCCCGGCCACCGAGGTCACCGTCATCACCACCACCTGGCGGGGCGTCATGCCGATGGACTTGAGCATGCCCAGGTCCCGGCGGCGCTCACGGGTGTTCAGCAGGACGGTGTTGAAGACGCCGAGCGACGCGACGAGGGTCAGCAGCACCGTGAACACCGTGGAGAAGGTGACGACGGTGACGACGGCGGCGTTCCCGCCGCCCTCCACCGACACGGAGAGCCCGGGATCGACCGCTTCGACGGCCGCCGCGTAGGCGTCCGCGTCGGCGCCGGGGGAGAGCCGGACCCAGTACTCGATGGCGCGGGAGCCCGGCGCCAGCTGCTCCAGGGTCTCCCATGCGGCGTCCAGGGCCCGCGCGTTTCCGGCACTCTCCTTGCCGACGATGGTCGTGGGGACCTGCCTGCCGTTCAGCTCCAGGGTGACCCGGTCCCCGATCCGCAGCCCCCGCTGGGCGAGGAACGAGGGCCCGGCCGCGATCTCCCCCGCCGCGTCCGGCATGCGGCCCTCGACGATTTCGTAGGCGTACGAGGAGTCGTTCCCGCGGTAGAAGTCGGCGAAGACGGGCTGGGTGTGCCCGACCAGGCTCACCTCGGCCAGTCCGCGGGCCCGTACGCGCTGCACGCCCGGCAGGGACCGCAGGCGATCTTCGATCTGCGCGTCGCCCAGCAGGGGCAGGGGCCGCTCGCCCTGCTCGTCCGCGTGCACCAGGACTTGGGCGCCGCCGTCGCCCCGTCCGGCATTGCCCATCGCGAGCATCGTGCTGGTCAGCCCGGTCGACAGCGTGACCGTGGTGACCCCCAGGACGATGGCCGCCATGGTCAGGAGGGTCCGGCCGGGGCGGGCGAACGGCTGGCCGAGGCCCAGGCTGACCGGGCGCGGCAGTTCGGTGAAGCCCAGGATCCGCTGGATGCGCAGCCCGCGCCCGGTACGGGGCGCACCACCCGCGCTGATCGCCTCGGCGGCCGGCAGCCGGTGTGCCCGCAGCGCGGGGACCAGTGCGGCGAGCAGGACGAGGGCGGGCATGCCCAGCAGGCAGACGACGTACACCCACGTGGGGACGGTGCCGACGGAGGCCCGGCCCGTCTCGATGCCGGAGAAGGAAACCTTGAGGATGGGCCCGGCCAGCGCGTCGCCCAGCAGGGTGCCGAGGACGCCGCCGACGACCGCGGGCACGGACATCATCGTCAGGTAGACGGCGACGACCTGGTTCGGGGTGAAGCCCAGCGCCTTGAGCACGCCGATGTGCCGGTATCCGGAGACCACCGCCCCGCTGACCACGTTTCCGACGATCAAGGCGGAGACCAGGAGGCCGAGGACGCCGAAGAGCGACATGAAGGGGAGGAACGCGTCGGCCAGCTCCGAGAAGGCCTGCTTGAGGGTGAGGTAGTTCTGGGTGTTGGTCACCGATTCCCCGGGCAGCTCCGCCGTTGCCCTGGCGAGCCCGGTGTGCAGCTGAGCGTCGGTCGAGGAGTCCGTGAAGCGGTAGAGCATCTGGGCGGCGGCCGGATGCAGCGCGGCCAGTTGCTCGGGTGTGACCCAGGCGCCGGCGGACTTGCTCATGCTGTTGGCGAATCCGACGACGGTGAGGGGCGTGGAGCCCGGGACGGTGAGCTGCGTACCGAGTCGTTCGGCGGAGGGTGAGCCGTTGAAGGACCAGTTGACGACGATCTCGCCGGGGGCGGTGGCCCACCGTCCCCGCAGGATCTCGATGCGGTCGACGGGTCCTGCCGGATCGGCCCGGCCCACCACCATGAGGGAGCCGCCGGGCGACCCGAGCCAGCCCCTGGGCATAGCGACGACAGCCTGCCCGAAGGGCCCGGCGGCGGCCTCCACACCCGGTCGTCCGGCGGTCCGGGCCAGCGCGGCCTCCGAGACCTTCGCGGTGTCGAAGGACGCCACGACGTGCGCGCCGCGCTGGGCGGCGTACGCCTTGTCGAACGGCCCCGAGGCGGCCGCGAGCAGGCCCAGCGCGAGCAGCACGGTCGTGGTGGAGCACAGGACGACCAGCCCGATGACGAACGTCTGGACCCGGCGGCGCTTCACGGCCGCGCGCGAGGCCCTCCACACGGCGCTCACGCGGTCGCCTCCAGTGCGCTCTCGCCGGCCACCCGGCCGTCGGCCATCTCGACCAGCCGGCCGGCGCAGCGCGTGGCCAGGTGCCGGTCGTGCGTGACGATCAGCAGGGTCTGCCCGATCTGGTTGAGATCGATCAGGAGGTCCATCACCTGCTCGCCCGAGCGGCTGTCGAGGGCGCCCGTCGGTTCGTCCGCCAGCAGCAGCGCCGGACGGTTCATCAATGCCCGTGCGACGGCGACCCGTTGGCGCTCGCCGCCGCTGAGCGTCGCCGGGTAGTTGTTGCGGCGGTCGGCCACGCCCAGCTCGTCGAGCAGCTCCAGGGCCCGGCGGCGCGCCTGCCGGGCCGAGGTGCCGGTCAACTGGGCGGGCAGCGCCACGTTGTCGAGGGCCGGCAGATCGTCGATGAGGTTGAAGAACTGGAAGACCATGCCGACGTTCCGGCGCCGGAACAGAGCCAGTCCGGTCTCGCCCAGCCGCCCCAGGTCCTGGCCGTGCACCTCCACCAGGCCCGAGGTCGGCCGGTCCAGCCCGGCCACCATGTTGAGGAGGGTGGACTTGCCGCAGCCGGAGGGGCCCATCACGGCGACCGCTTCGCCCGCCCGGATCTCCAGCGAGAGCCCGTCCAGGGCCTTCGCGTCGCCGTACTCCTTGTGCACGCCGTCCAGCCGCACCACCACGTGCCCCGCACCGACCTGATCATTTGTCATGGCTCGAACCTAAGGCGGAGCTCACGGGCGGGGCGTCAGCCCCCGGATGTAAAGACCGGGTCAGGTCATCCCGGGGATGTACGCGGCCGGTCCGGCAGAATGGCGGCCAGGCGGACGGGGGGATGGACGGGTGGGAACGATCATCGCGGTGGCCGTCGCGTGCGTGGCCACGGCCGTGGCGGCCGGGCTGGGCGTGGCGTTGGCGCGGGCCAGGCGCGGGCACCGGGCGGCCCTGGGGGAGCGCGGCTGGCTGCTGGAACGGGAGCGCGAGAGCGCGGCCCGTACCGCCGTCGACGCGGAACGGGCCAGGATCGCGGCGGAGCTCCACGACATCGTCAGCCACAACGTGAGCCTGATGGTGGTCCAGGCCGGGGCCGCCCGGGAAGTGCTGCACACCCTCCCGGAGGAGGCTGCGGCGGCGATGGCCGCCGTGGAGGCCGCCGGGCGGACCACGATGACCGAACTGCGGCACCTGCTGGGCCTGTTGGCCCCGGCACAGGACGGCCGGGACGAACCGTACGCGGCCGGCGGCGCCGTCGCAGCGGCCACGGAACCGCAGCCGAGCCTGGCCAGGCTCGGCCCGCTGATCGACAAGTTCGCCTTCGCCGGCCTGCCGGTGGAGGTACGCGTCTCCGGGGACCCGCGCCCGCTGCCGGCCGGCATCGACGTCACGGCGTACCGGATCATCCAGGAAGCGCTGACCAACGCGCTCAAACACGGAAGCGGGGGAAAGGTGGACGTGACGGTGCGGTACGCGGAACACGCGCTGCGGGTGGAGGTGCTGACGGGCGGGCCGAGCGTGCTGGGCTCGCCGGGGGAGCGGCAGCCGGAGCGGAACCCGGCCACGGCGGACGGGACCGGGCGCGGTCTGCTCGGACTGCGCGAGCGCGTCGCCGTCTACGGCGGCGACCTCGATGCCCGCCGCCGCCTGGGCGGCGGCTACCGCGTCCGGGCCCGCCTCCCGCTGGACCGACCGTGACCGCGCCCGACTCCGCGCCCGAGCCGGCAGCCTCCGCGCCGGTCCCTGAACCGGGAGCCGCATCCATGCCCGCTCCCGGCCCGGCGCCGCGGCCCGCGCCCGCTTCGCAGCCCGCTTCGCAGCCCGCGCCCGCGCCCGCGCCCGCTCCCGCGCCCCGCGTGGTGATCGCCGACGACCAGGAACTCGTCCGTACCGGCTTCCGGCTGATCCTGACGGCCCGGGGGATCGACGTGGTCGGCGTCGCCGCCGACGGGGTGGAGGCCGTCGCGGAAGTGCGCCGACTGCGGCCCGACGTCGTGCTGCTCGACATCCGGATGCCGAACATGGACGGACTCGAAGCCGCCCGGCGGATCCTCGCCGACGCACCCGACTGCCGGGTGATCATGCTGACCACCTTCGACCTCGACAGCTACGTCTACGCCGCCCTCGCCGCCGGGGCCAGCGGCTTCCTGCTCAAGGACGTCACCCCCGAACACCTCGCCGCCGCCGTCCGCCTCGTCGGCACCGGCGACGCCCTGCTCGCCCCGTCGATCACCCGCCGCCTGGTGGAACGCTGCGCCCCCGGCCCGGCCGAGCGGGACCCCGCCGCCACGGCCGCCACCCACCGGGAGCTCGCCGCGCTGACCCCGCGCGAACGGGAGGTGCTCACCTTGATGGGCCGCGGCCGCTCCAACGCCGAACTGGCACGGGAGCTGACGCTCAGCGAAGCCACGGTCAAAACCCATGTGGCCCGGATCTTCGCGAAGCTGTCGCTGCGCGACCGCGCCCAGGCGGTGGTCCTCGCCTACGAGACGGGGCTGGTCACCCCCGGCTCGGAGTAGCGGCCGACCAGCTCCTCCATCACGGGGCGCGGGAGCGAGGGGTTGGAGGCCGCCGCCCCCGCGAGATCCTCGTCGGTGTGGTCGAGCAGGCCGACGAGGACCGGCACGGCCAGCGCGGGATGCGCGGCCGCCGCGCACCGCGCCCTCTCGTCGGCCAGGCAGGGCAGCAGCGCCTCGGCGGTCGTGTTCGGGTGCGCGGCGATCTCCCGCAGCGCCCGCCGCACCGGCGGCTCGTGCCCGGCCAGTTCCGCCAGCAGTGTCCCGGGTGCGTCCGGGTTGGCGGCCACCCGCGCGTGGACCTGTACGCCGAACCGCGCGACCATGGCGCGCAACTGCCCCTCCGACAGCCCGGGGTGCGGGGCGACGGCCTTGACCACGGCCGCGTCGGGATCCTCGGCGAGCGCGTCGCGCACCCCGGCCGGCAGATCACGCCGCTCCGCGACCAGCATCCGTACGGAGGCATGCGGGGACCCCGCCAGTTCCACGAGCTCGTCCGGCGTCGCGGAAGCGATGCGCGGCAGCAGGACGGGACCGATCCTGGTCGTGCCGGCCAGCCGGACCAGCACGTCGAGCGGCAGCCGTGGATGGTGTGCCAGGGCGCGCCGCTCCTCCT
Source organism: Streptomyces sp. NPDC091371 (assembly GCF_040684275.1). Classification (NCBI taxonomy): domain Bacteria; kingdom Bacillati; phylum Actinomycetota; class Actinomycetes; order Kitasatosporales; family Streptomycetaceae; genus Streptomyces; species Streptomyces sp. NPDC091371. Next base: position 2,944 of record NZ_JBFBFP010000089.1, on the reverse strand, counting down.
GCCCGGCTTCGGCGGCAAGCGTCCGTACGAGCTCCTCCCCGATCGCCGGATTGCCGGCGACCACCTCCCGGACGCCCGGCTCGGGGTCTCGCGCGAGGCGCGCGTACACGTGCTGCGGCAGGTCGGACCGTTCGGCCAGCGCCCACCTCAGCAGCATCGAGGGCGCATCGGCGAGTGACGCCGCCACTTCGGGCGGTGTGGCCGGGTTCCGCACTGCCCGCTCCCAGGTCTCGTGGACCGTGGAGGCGTGCGAACCGTCGCATGCGGCGCCCGCCCGCAGGCGGCAGTCCGGGTCGGGGCAGTTCGGGTCGTGGGTGAACGGGACGTCCCTGCTGTCGCAGACCAGGCAGGACGTCGCCGGAGGGAGCCTGTCACCGGTGATCAGGGCGGCCAGCGCGGCGGACGGCACGGCCTCGTTGCAGGCCACCGCGCGGCGGACCTCGGCATGTGGATGCCGCGCCAGACCGGCGGCGACCTCGGGGTCGGCCGTCCACAGGGCGAGCTCCGTGACCACCTCCACGTCCGGGTCGCCGACCAGGGTGGCTGAGACGTCCGGGGGGAGCCCGGAGTAGGTGGCCAGTTGCCAGCGGACGTCGGGGTCCGGGAAAGCGGCGAGGAGGCGGGCCCACTCCGGCAGGCCGCGGCCCTCGTCGAAGAGGGCGATGGCCGTGAACGGCTGGGCCGTCGGGTCGACGTCGGCGGCCGTCAGCGTTCCGCTGTAGGCGAGCCGGATGGCGGTGTGTTCGTCGTACGCGGACAGGGCCCGTACCTGGGCCGGGCTGAGTTCGGCGCGGTCGGCCAGGGCCCGGATCAGCTCCTCGCTGAGGTCACGGGACGAAACCCGACCGGGACCGGGATCCGCCTCGACTTCGGCCCCTGCCTCGGCCGCGTCCAGGGCCAGGGTCAGGAGGCGGTCGGTCAGCGGCGCCGGCAGGGCCGGATTTGCGGCCAGCCCGCACAGGAGGTGGTTCACGGGCGGGCCTCCCGCCCCGCGGCTGCCGCCACCAGGGCTTCGGCCAGTGCTTTCGCGTGCGGGTGCGGGTGCCGGCGGCGGGGGAGCAGCACGCCGAAGTGCCGGGCGGGACGCGGGGGTTCCACGCGGACCACCACCACCTCGGGGGCCGATGCCAGCGAGACCTCCGGGACCAGGGAGACGCCGACGCCCGCCGCGACCAGCGTCTGAGCGAAGAAGTAGTCGGTGGTGGACGCCCCGACCCGGAGGTCGAAGCCCGCCTGGTCCGCGTAACGGCGCAGGAACGCCTCCGTCTTGAGACAGCCGAGCACCCACCGGTCCCCGGCGAGCTCGGCCGGGCTCAGCGAGGACCGGTCCGCGAGCCGGTGCCCCCGGGGCAGCACCAGCCACAGCGGATCCTCCATCAGCGGCACCCAGTCGAGCCCCGGCCGCTCGCCCGCCCCGAACGGAAGCGGGCCGTCGAAGTGGTAGCTCAGCCCGAGGTCGGCCGCCCCGGCGCGCACCATCGGTACGGCGTCCTCCGGCTCGCACTCGCGCACCGTCAGCTCCACCTCCGGATGCGCGGCCACGAACCGGGACAGCGCCCCGGGCAGCAGGTGCCGGCCACCGCTGGTGAAGGTGGCCACGGTCAGCCGCGGCCGGGGGGCGGTCAGCCGGTCGATCTCGTGGCGCACCTGGTCCAGTTCGGCCGAAATCGTCTCGGCCGCCTCCACCAGCAGCCGGCCGGGCTCGGTGAGCGTGACCCCGCGCGTGCTGCGCACGGCCACCGGATGGCCCAGGCTGCGCTCCAGGGCGGCGATGTGCTGGGAGACGGCAGACGGGGTCAGCAGCAGGGCGCCGGCCGCCCTGTTGAAGCTGCCGTGCTCGGCCACCGCCCGCAGGACGCGCAGCCGCTGCACATCGATCATCAGTGTTCCTTCACACAGGTTCAGTGGATCAGCAGTTCCGCTGGGGACGATACAGCGGCAGAGTCGAGGACATGAACACGATTCTTGTCATCGGCGGGAGCCGGTATTTCGGAAAGTCCCTGGTCACCAAGGCGCGCGGGGCGGGGCACGAGGTCACGGTCCTCAACCGGGGCTCCAGCGCCCCTCCCGTCGGCGTCGGCCACCTCGTCGCCGACCGCGACGACGAGGAAAGGCTGCGGGCGGCACTGGGCCGACGTACCTTCGACACCGTCATCGACCAGGTCTGCTACACGCCGCAGCAAGCCGCCGTCGCCCGGCGCGTCTTCGCCGGGCGGACCGGACGCTACGTCATGACCTCCACCATGGAGGTCTACGACCCGGCCACCCTCCCCGCCCCCGCGACCGGCGGCGTCCGGGTCCCCCTCACCGAGGACTCCCTCGATCCCTTCACGAGCGGGGCGGTGCACGGGAGCGGCCCCGCCCACGACTACGCGGAGGGCAAGCGGCGGGCCGAGGCCGTCTTCCTGCGCGATCCGGCCTTCCCGTACGTCTCCGTACGCGCGGCCCACGTACTCGGCGGCGGCCGCGAGGACTTCACCGGGCGCCTCGCGCACTACGTGGAGCGGATCGCGGCAGGGAACCCGGTCGACGTCCACGAAACCCCTTACCCCACCTCGTTCATCCACCACCGGGAGATCGCGGACCTGCTGTACTGGGCGGCCGGCCAGAGCTTCACCGGTCCGGTGAACGCGGCCTCCCACGGGGCTCTGGACGTGACCGGGCTCAGCGAGCTGGTCGCCGAGCAGGTCGGGCGGCGCCCGGGCTACCGGGTCGTCGGACAGGGCGCCGAAGCCTCTCCCTTCTCCTTCGACCGCGCCTACGCCATGGACAACGGCCGTGCCGCCGCCCTGGGTTTCGACTTCGGCCGGGTCACGGACTGGCTGCCGGACGCGATCGCCGAAGCCGCTGCGGCCTAGGGGGTGTCCGGCGGATCAGGGCCGGGCCCGCGCCGCCTGGCACCGCGCCTTGCCGCGTTGTCGTCGGTCGTCGATGCTCCGCATCG
>NZ_JBFBFP010000088.1:0-14401 GCF_040684275.1 Streptomyces sp. NPDC091371 | reverse complement strand
CGTCGCTGCGCGACGGCCTTCGGCCGCCCTTGACAGACCGTCCCGCCACGGAAAAACGAAGACTGCCGGGAAACCCCCAAAAGAACGGGCCGGTCAGAAGGAAGCGGACGGGCATGTCAGCGATGTCCGGCCCTCTTGGGCGGGGGCAGGCCCTGGCTTGGCCCTCCACCTCGGTTCCCGGACTGGGCGGGCGGCCAACCACCGTCAAACAGCGACCACAAGCACCTCAGCCCCTGACAGGCGCCTCAAATCGCTACGTGCTCCTCGACGTGGGCGGCTGACCGCCGTCTGGGGGCGCCCCAGGGCAGACGGCCGATTCGACGTTGGCGACTGCGGTCGCGAACTCGCGGCCTGACGGGCCTCGGATGTACGCCAGCTCCATCCAGTGCTGGCGAACGGAGTTGGAGACGTTCTCGTTGACGACGGCCATCAGCTCTCCCTCGACGCCCGAGGCGACATCGCGCACACGACGGCGTAGCAGCGGGTGAGACAGGTACTCGTACCGTTCAGTCATCGGACGGCTCCTCGATGGAGCGGATGAAGCGCTCCCAGCCGACGCGGGCGCGGTCCAGAAGGTCCCGGCTGGGCTCGGGCACGGCCTCCAGGCTCGGCCAGGAGCCATCCAGGCCGCCGTCGCGCCGGCCCTCAGGGCGGCGGCTCGGGCACGTGCAGCCGGCTGAGAGGACCGCACGGGCATTGCGGATGCCTGGCTGGGTGGTGTGAGTCATCGTCTGTGCCTCCGATCGTGGGCACGCACCTTCGGGGCCCTTGGTGACAGGATCTGGTGACAGTGCGTATCGGCTCGATACCCAAGCGGTAATCTCACGGTGGGATGATTTCCCATCTCATAGGCGGATGACGGGAGTAGCCGACCGTGGCCACACCGCTGCTACCAACTGCCCTGCCCAGCTGGGTCTGGGAACGCGCAGATGTGCGCGAGGCCCTCCGCGCGCGCGACGTAGGCGCCGTGTTCCGATATGTGCAGCAGTACAGCGGAGCCAGCCAGGCTCGTATCGCTGCGGCGGTCGGGATGACCCAGGCGCGGGTGAACGAGATCATCAACCGACGCCGAGAGGTGTCCCGCCTCGATGTGTACGAGCGGATCGCTGACGGGCTGGAGATGCCGGACGACGCTCGACATCTGCTCGGCCTGGCGGCCAGTCGTGAGAAGCGTGTCGGCGGGGCTGCCTTCGACCTCGCGGCGTTCCCAGAGGTGGTGCGCGTGTACTCCGCGCAGGCTTCTGCCCGCGAAGAGATCCAGCAGCAGGTGCGCGACGCGAACGAGCTGGACATTCTCGCCGTTCGTGGCCTCGGCCTGATCGGGCTGAACGACTCGATGCTGCGTTCTCACCTCGGGAGTCAAGGCGGGGGTCTCCGAGTGAGGGTGCTGCTCCTCGACCCGGAGGCGCAGGCCCTCACCCAACGGGCGGCCGAGATCGGTGAGTCTGCGGAATCGCTCGCCAGCGGTGTGCGGCTGGCCGAGGCCCGGCTCCGGGAGCTTGCCGGGATCTGCGACATCGAGGTGTACCGGTACGCCATGCTGCCCACGTGGAGGCTGATCCGGACCGACTCCACGATGTTCGTCGGGGCGTTCGACGCGGGTTGGGAAGGGCACGAGTCGGCCACGTACAAGGTGATGGAGACGCCGCATGGCCCGTTGTTCAGGGGGTTCCGGCGCATGTTCGAGGCGATCGCCCAGAGCGCTGAACGCACGGTCTGAGAGGGGATGGACGGGATGATCGAAGCGGAACTGAAGGCACGGGTGCACGCGCCGGAAGAGACATTGCGGCGCCTGGAGGAGCGAGCCGGCGGCCGGGCCGAGGTGTACCAGGACACCTACTACGACACCCCGGACGGAGTGCTGGAGGCTCGGTACGAGGAGCTTCGGGTCCGGACCGTGCACGGCCAGGACGAGACCCGTACGGTCCTCACGTACAAGGGCGCTCCGGTGGACGAGGAATCCGGGTCGAAGCCCGAACACGAGACCCGCGTAGAGGACGCTGCGGCGGTCCACGCGACGCTGCGCGGCCTTGGCTACGTGCCGTTCATCGCCTTCGAGAAGCGATGCAGGAACTACGCCTTCGAGGCGTGCGGCCGGCAGATGCTTGCCACGCTGGTCCGCGTTCCGGAGGTGGATGGGACCTTCCTGGAATTGGAGACCCTGGCCGAGGAACAAGACCTGGGCGCCGCCCTTGGCGACGTCCGCACGGTCCTCGGCGAACTTGGCATCCGGGCGGAGGATCTGACCCGTGAGCTGTACACCGACGCGGTGAAGGCCTGCCGCAAGGGCTGAGCCCGGACACTGCCGCGGGTTTCGACCTCGCGCGTCGGATCGATGCGATCACCGCCACGCGCCGGGGCCCTCCCGCCCCCATCCCGTGGGCCCGCGGCTTCTCAGGTCTTCCCGTACTCGTCGTGGCGTCGCAGCCAGAAGGTCTGCGCGCCATCCTCTTGGCGGCCCAGCGGCGTGCGGTCGAGGAGGCCGTAGTAGGCCATCGCGGGCTCCAGGCCGCGCGCGGTGGTGACGTACGTCCGGTAGACGGTGCCGTCCGATCGGGCGTACGCGCTTAGTCCGGGGCCCTCGGTGACGTAGCCGAGCACGTCCGTGCCGGTCGCCGTCGCCATCTGGCTCACGATCGGTGGAACCTCGCCCTCAAGGAACGGCCGCAGCTCCTCCTCCGTGTACATGAACCCGAGGTCGCGGTGGAAGTCGCTGCTGCCGGAGGAGACCCAGTCGAAGGTCCAGCCCATCCGTTGTCGGTAGGCGAGCAGCTTGTCGATCGGCGCCCGCGAGGAGCAGATCAGGGTGACGTCGCGCGCCTTGAGGTGGATCGCGTTGGGGTCGAGGGTGTCCGCGATCGAGGAGCAGACCGGGCAGCCGGCCGTGTACGGCGGGCCGAACATGAAGTGGTAGACGAGCAGCTGGGAGCGTCCGTCGAAGAGGTCCGCGAGGGGTTTCGTTCCCTTCTCGGTCTCGAAGCGGTAGTCCTTGTCGACCGGGACCCAGGGGAGCTCCCGCCGCTTGCGCGCGAGCTCGTCGCCGCGCCGGGTGAGTTTCTTCTCCTCCACGAGCAGTTCCTGGCGGGCCGCCTCGAATTCCTCCTGTGTGCCGACCTTGTGCTCGGGCATTGCCATTCCCTCCTGTGCGGGAGCGGAAGACCGCATCGCCCAGGGTGATCGCCGGCAGGGGCGGGCCTCCCGTTCGGCCGTATATCCACCGTACGCGCGCGGTGGCCCCGGGGTGAGGGACGCCACCGTCCGGGGCGGGCTTGGACCCGTACGCTGTCTCCGTGGCAGAACCAGTCCGTGTCCCGACCGCGAAAGTCGCCCTTTCCACCGCCTCCGTGTATCCGGAGTCGACGGCGACCGCCTTCGAGATCGCCGCGCGCCTCGGCTACGACGGCGTCGAGGTGATGGTCTGGACGGACCCGGTCAGTCAGGACGTGGACGCCCTGCGGCGGCTGTCCGAGCAGCACCAGGTGCCGATCCTGGCGGTGCACGCGCCGTGTCTGCTGATCACGCAGAGGGTGTGGTCGACGGATCCGTGGACCAAGTTGCAGCGGGCCCGGGCGGCGGCCGAGCGGTTGGGGGCGAGCACTGTAGTGGTGCATCCGCCGTTTCGGTGGCAGCGGCAGTACTCGCGGGAGTTCGTCGCCGGGATCTGGCGGATGGCCGACGAGACCGATGTGCGGTTCGCCGTGGAGAACATGTATCCGTGGCGGTACCGGGACCGCGAGATACTCGCCTATGCGCCCGAGTGGGACGTGACCAAGGACGACTACCGGCACTTCACCGTCGATCTCTCGCATACGGCCACCGCGCGGACCGATGGCATGGCGATGATCGACCGGATGGGGGACCGGCTGGCCCACGTCCACCTCGCCGACGGAAACGGTTCCGCGAAGGACGAGCACCTGGTCCCGGGGCGGGGGACGCAGCCCTGCGCCGAGCTGCTGGAGCGGCTGGCCCGGACGTCCTTCGACGGGCACGTGGTGATCGAGGTGAACACGCGGCGGGCCATGTCGTCGGCGGAGCGCGAGGCCGATCTCGCCGAGGCGCTGGCCTTTACCCGGCTGCACCTCGCCACCGCGTACCGGCACGAGGCACGGCGGCCGTGAGCGAGCCGGTGAAGCGGCGGCGCGGGCCCGGCCGGCCGCGGCAGGACGAGGTGGACGAGGGGCCCGGTACCCAGGAGCGCATCCGCAGCGCCGCCCGGGAGGTGTTTGCGGAGCGGGGGTACGACAAGACCTCCGTGCGCGGCATCGCGAAGGTGGCCGGCGTGGACCCGGCGCTGGTGCACCACTACTTCGGCAGCAAGGACGACCTCTTCGCCGCCGCCATCGAGGTGAGCCTGGAGCCCGCCCTGGTGGTTCCGGCGATCCTGGGCGAGGGGCCGGAGGGGATCGGGGAGCGGCTGGCCCGCTACTTCCTCGGGGTGTGGGAGAACCCGGTCACGCGGGTTCCGCTGCTCGCCGTGATCCGGTCGGCCCTCACGCACGAGGCCGCCGCGAAGGTGCTGCGCGGGCTGGTGCTGCGCCGGGTGCTGGAGCGGGTCGCCGTCGAACTCGACGTCCCCGATCCGACCTTCCGGGCGGAGCTGGCGGCCTCGCACATGGTGGGCATCGCGATCCTGCGGTACGTCGTCAAGGTCGAGCCGCTGGCCTCGGCGGATCCGGAGGCCATCGTGGCGCTCGTAGCGCCCACGCTGCAGCGCTACCTGACCGGGGAGTGACCGCAGAGTGACCCTCGCGTCCCGGGATCTGGACGGGCTGTCCGGATCGCGGGCGGTGGGCGTAGCTTTGTAGCTGAGCCATATCCACAGTCGCGGCTGACCGTACAGCCGCACTCATGGGGAGTGAACCGCATGCCCGAGCTGAGGTCCCGCACCGTCACCCACGGCCGCAACATGGCGGGCGCACGCGCCCTTATGCGTGCGTCGGGCGTAGCGAGCGAGGACATCGGCAAGCCGATCATCGCGGTCGCCAACTCGTTCACCGAGTTCGTCCCCGGGCACACGCACCTCGCCCCGGTCGGCCGGATCGTCTCGGACGCGATCAGGGCCGCGGGTGCGATCCCGCGCGAGTTCAACACGATCGCCGTGGACGACGGCATCGCCATGGGCCACGCCGGCATGCTCTACTCCCTGCCCTCCCGCGACCTGATCGCGGACAGCGTGGAGTACATGGTCGAGGCGCACTGCGCCGACGCCCTGATCTGCATCTCCAACTGCGACAAGATCACCCCGGGCATGCTGATGGCCGCCATGCGCCTCAACATCCCCGTCGTGTTCGTGTCGGGCGGCCCGATGGAGGCCGGTCAGGCGACGCTCGTGGACGGCACCGTCCGCAAGCTCGACCTGATCGACGCCATGGTCGACGCCTCCAACGAGAACGTCTCGGACGAGGACGTCCTCCGCATCGAGGAGAACGCCTGTCCCACCTGCGGCTCGTGTTCCGGCATGTTCACCGCCAACTCGATGAACTGCCTCGCCGAGGCCATCGGCCTGGCCCTCCCCGGCAACGGGTCCGTCCTCGCCACGCACACCGCCCGCCGCGCCCTGTACGAGGACGCCGGCCGCACGATCGTCGAGATCACCAAGCGCCACTACGAGCAGGACGACTACTCCGTCCTGCCGCGCAACATCGCCAGCCGCCAGGCCTTCGAGAACGCCATGGCCCTCGACATCGCCATGGGCGGCTCGACCAACACGATCCTGCACCTGCTGGCCGCGGCCCAGGAAGCGGGCCTGGACTACGACCTCAAGGACATCGACGAGGTCTCGCGCCGCGTCCCGTGCCTGGCCAAGGTCGCGCCGAACGTGGCTCCCGGCGGTACGTACTACATGGAGGACATCCACCGGGCCGGCGGCATCCCCGCCATCCTCGGCGAGCTCCACCGCGGCGGCCTCCTGAACAAGGACGTCACCTCCGTCCACTCCACCAACCTGGAGGACTGGCTCGCGCAGTGGGACGCCCGCTCCGGCACCGCCTCCGAGGTGGCCATGGAGCTGTGGCACGCGGCCCCCGGCTGCGTCCGCTCCGCCACCGCCTTCTCGCAGTCCGAGCGCTGGGAGAGCCTCGACCTCGACGCCGAGGGCGGCTGCATCCGGTCCGTCGAGCACGCGTACTCGAAGGACGGCGGCCTCGCCGTCCTGAAGGGCAACATCGCCGTCGACGGCTGCGTCGTGAAGACCGCCGGCGTCGACGAGTCGATCTGGACCTTCGAGGGCCCGGCGGTCGTCTGCGAGTCGCAGGACGAGGCCGTCGACAAGATCCTCCGCAAGGAGATCAAGGCGGGCGACGTCGTCGTCATCCGCTACGAGGGCCCGCGCGGCGGCCCCGGCATGCAGGAGATGCTCTACCCGACCTCCTTCCTCAAGGGCCGCGGCCTCGGCAAGGTCTGCGCCCTGGTGACGGACGGCCGCTTCTCCGGCGGCACCTCGGGCCTCTCCATCGGCCACGCCTCCCCGGAGGCGGCCTCGGGCGGCACCATCGCGGTCGTGGAGGACGGCGACCGGATCCGCATCGACATCCCGAACCGCTCGATCGAGCTCCTGGTCGACGAGGCCACCCTGGCGGCCCGCCACGAGGCCCTCGGCGGCGTCTACGCGCCGAAGAACCGCGAACGCCAGGTCTCCGCGGCCCTGCGCGCCTACGCGGCGATGGCCACGAGCGCCGACAAGGGCGCGGTCCGCGACGTCTCCCGCCTGGGCTGACGCCTGACGCCTACGAACCCCGCCGGGAGCTTCACCACCCGGCGGGGTTCGCCGCGTCCACGGCGAAGACGGACCCGTCGGGAGCGGAACCGTAGACCCGGCCGTCGGCGACGACGGGGGCGGGCACCGCCACCGTATGGGCGAGTCCCGTTCCCATCCGGGCCTTCGTCTGGCCGATGAGGCGACCGGCTCCCGGGTCCACCGCCAGCAGCCGCCCGTCCATTCCGGACAGGTAGACGTGACCGCTGTCGGACACGGGCCGAGAGGAGACCACGATCCCCGTTTCCAGCCGCCACGTCTCCTTGTCCTTGCCGACCGCCACCAGGGTGCCCGAGGTGCCGACGACGTATACGACGCCCTCGGCGTTCACGGTCGCCTGCGCCTGAACCAGGGTCGGCGAGAGAGGAGCCTCCGAGACGGACCGGGTCCGCAGATCGACCCGCAGCACGCTGCGCGTGGCCGACTCGATGTCGTTCTGAAGCAGGTGCAAGGCTCCTTGGGCCACTCCGACCGGTTCTGCCGTGCCCGGTACGCGGTGCCGCCATCGCATCGCCCCGCTCGCGCAGTCGGCGGCGACGACCTCACTCGACCGTCCGTCCCCGGCGGGCGTGACGACGTACAGGGCACAGCCGTCCGGACCCTCCGCTCCGGCGAGCCAGAGAGAGCCCACTCCGCCGATCTGCTTGGTCCAGCGGGTGGCTCCCGTTGCGGGGTCGAGCGCTACGGCCTTGCCGTTCCTGTCCGTCATCAGGACGGCCGCGTCGGCCGACACGATCTGCGCGCCGCTCGGGACCGGCTTCTGCCAGCGCTGTGCGCCGGTCTCAGGATCGAGAGCCTGCACCTTCCGGCCGCCCGCGGTCACCGTGATCACCAGCCCGCCCGCGTACAGCGGGGGACGGCTGTCCGTACCCGGTGCCTCGGCTCTTACCGACCAGGCGGCAGAGCCGTCCGCTGGGTTGAGCCGGGCGGCCGCCCGGCTGGGCGTCGAGCAGTACAGGGCGCCTCCGGCCCAGGAGCAGGCCACGACACGGTTGCCCGCTCCCTGCCCTTCCAGGGGGGTTGCCCAGGGACTGACAGGTCGGCTCTGGGGCGCTTGCCTGGGGGCGGAGGTCGGGACGACCGGCCCCGACTCGCCCCGGAACTGGACGTAGCCGCCGGCCGCTGCGCCGATGAGCAGCAGGCTGGTCGCGATGAGCACGGCGGCCCGGAAGCGTCGCCGGCGCGCAGCGGGAGCGGGATCCGTCGCGATCCGAGCCCGCCGGTGGGTGTCCTGCTCGGCCGCCGGCTTCGATTCGTCGGCCGACGGTCGTCGCGGCTGCGGTATGAACGCCCGGGTCTCCTCGCCGGTCGGGTACGCGGCCGCACGCAGTTCGATGAGCAGAGCGTCAGGGGTGGGGCGGTCCGCGGGATCCTTCGCCAGGCAGCGGGCGACGATCGGCGCGATTGCCGGCGGCACCCCGGTGAGATCGGGCTCGTTGTGCACCACCTGGTAGGCGACCAGGTAGTGGCTGTCGGAGTCGAAGGGGCCGTGCCCGGTCAGCGCGTGCACCAGCACGGCGCCCATCGCGAACACGTCCGCGGCCGGTCCCACCTCCTTCGGCCGCTGGAACTGCTCGGGGGCCATGAAGGGCGGCGTGCCGATCAGCTTTCCGGTCTCGGTCCGCAGGTCACTGTCGGCCGGCCGCGAGATCCCGAAGTCGATCACCCGCACCCCGTCGGGCGCCATCAGGACATTGCTGGGCTTCAGATCGCGGTGCACGACCCCGACCCGGTGGATGTCCCGCAGCGCCTCCGCCAGGCCCGCGCCGAGCCGGGCTGCTTCGGCCGCGTCGAGGGGCTGCTCCCGAACGCGGTCGGCGAGGGTCGGGGCGTCGATGAACAGGGTGGCCATCCAAGGCCGTTCGGCATCCGGGTCAGCGTCCACGACGGGTGCGGTGAAGGCCCCGCTCACCCGCCGCGCGGCCGCGACTTCTTGCCGGAAGCGGGCCCTGAACTCCGGATCCACAGCGTGTTCGGCGTGTACGACCTTGACCGCGAGCCGCAGCCCGGAGTCGGAGGTGGCCAGATGTACCACCCCCATGCCGCCGGAACCCAGCACCGATTCCAGCCGGTATTGCCCGGCGTATTCCGGAAACCCGGCCCGCTCCGCATGCAGTTGGCGCACTCCGACCACCCCCGCCGGAGCCTAGTCGATGGCTCATATGAATCGGGAAGGTCCTGCTACCCTGCGCGAGTTGCAGAGCGTCACGCTCAAGGGGGAGATTTTGCATGTCGGTTGAGAACGAGCTCAACGGGGTCCAGAGCCTGGCCGCGGACACGGGCTATCAGTCCTACCCGGTCGCTCCGGGCTATCGGGTCAACGTCCGCAGCGGCCCCGGCACCAGCTACGCGATCGTCAAGGTCCTGCCGTACGACGCCGTCGTCACGATCCGGTGCCAGTGCCCCGGCACGACGGTGAGCGGTCCGTACGGCACCACGAACATCTGGGACTGCATCGGAAACGGCCTCTTCGTGTCCGACGCCTACGTGAAGACCGGAAGCGACGGCTACGTGGCCAACCGCTGCGCCGTCTGACCCCCGGGGATGCGCACGTGATCAGCGGATGACGGGTGCGCGCCCGGTCCGGTCCCGCCCCGAAGCCAAGACGGGCAGCGACGGCTACGTCGCCAACCGCTGCGGCTGACGGCCGGGCCCGCCCGGACCCCGTCTGCCACGTGAGACACGCCCGGCCCGGCCGCCCCGGCGGGGGATAATCGCTGGTGTGAGCGACGACCAGCGAGACCAGCGCACCCCCGCCGAGCCGGCCGCGGCTGCGGCCCCGGCCCCGGCCCCGCAGGCGGGCCGCCCCGTCGGCCCCGAGCCCGAGGCGATCCGCTTCTTCGGCACCACCTGGGTGAACCACGACGGCGGCTACGCCCTGCGCCGCGCCGGCGTCGCCATCGGCTCGCTCGCCGGCGCCTTCGCCAGCGCCTACCTCCTGCGCTTCGCGTACGAGGGCCTGGAGATCGGCAACGTCGGCCCGTTCCTCAGCATCTCCGTCGTCGTGCTCTTCGCGATCGCCAGCTCCATCGCCTTCGCCAAGACCTGGGAGTCCTTCAGCCGCCGCCCCGCCCCGTCCTCCGACGAGGCCGCCCTCAAGGGCCTCAAGGCGATCGGTTTCATCGGCTCCCTCATCGCGTACTTCCTGCGCTCCCTGGCCGAGGCCCCCGGCGAGAAGCTGCGCCGCACGGAGTACGACCGCGCCAAGACCGAATTCGAGCGCCGCCGCAGCTCCCGCACGGGCAACCCCGCAGCGCGCCGCCCCAAGCGCAAGAAGTAACCACCCGAAGCCCGTCCCCTCCGGCCGATTGACGCCCTGGCACAGCCAGGAGCATTATTCATCACATGATGAATAACCCGCGCGACGGGGCACCGGACCCCGCCGTCCACGCCACCGCCCTCACCGTCCGCCGCGGCACCGGCCGCGCCCCCCGCACGGTCATCGACTCCATCGCCTTCGACGTCCCCCGCGGCCGCATCACCGGCCTCCTCGGCCCCTCCGGCTGCGGGAAGTCCACCCTCATGCGGGCCATCGTCGGCACCCAGGCCAACGTCACCGGCACCCTCGACGTCCTCGGCCGACCCGCCGGCCACCCCGAGCTCCGCTCCCGGATCGGCTACGTCACCCAGGCGCCCTCCGTCTACGACGACCTCACCGTCCGGCAGAACCTCGACTACTTCGCCGCGATCCTCGACCCCGGCCGATCAGCGGCGGACCGCCGCGCCGACGCCGTGCGCCAGGCCATCACCGACGTCGACCTCACCACCCACGCCGACGCCCTCGCCGGCAACCTCTCCGGCGGCCAGCGCAGCCGCGTCTCCCTCGCCGTCGCCCTGCTCGGCACCCCCGAGCTGCTCGTCCTCGACGAACCCACCGTCGGCCTCGACCCCGTCCTGCGCCGCGACCTGTGGAACCTCTTCCACGAGATCACCGCCGCCCGCGGCGCCACCCTCCTCGTCTCCTCCCACGTCATGGACGAGGCCGAGCGCTGCCACGACCTCCTCCTCATGCGCGAGGGCCGCATCCTCGCCCAGGACACCCCCGACGCCCTGCGCACGCGAACCGACTCCGACACCGTCGAAGAGGGCTTCCTCCGCCTCGTCGACGAGGCCAACGCCAGTGCCCACGCCCTCGCCCGGGAGACCCAGCGATGACCACCGCGACCACGGCCACCCCCGCGCGCGCCATCAACGCCGCCCGCACCCTCGCCACCGCCGCCCGCGTCCTGCGGCAGCTCCGCCACGACCCGCGCTCCATCGCGCTGATGCTCCTGGTGCCCGTCCTGATGCTGACCCTGCTGCGCTTCGTCTTCGACGGCAGCCCCCGCACCTTCGACAGCATCGGCGCGTCACTCCTCGGGATCTTCCCCCTCATCACCATGTTCCTGGTGACGTCCATCGCGACCCTGCGCGAGCGCACCTCCGGCACCCTCGAACGCCTCCTCGCCATGCCGCTGGGCAAGGGCGACCTCATCGCCGGCTACGCCCTCGCCTTCGGCGCCGTCGCCGTCGTCCAGTCCCTCCTCGCCACCGGCCTCGCCCTCTGGCTCCTCGGCCTCGACGTGGTCGGCTCCCCCTGGCTGCTCCTGCTCGTGGCCCTCCTCGACGCCCTCCTCGGCACCGCGCTCGGCCTCTTCGTCTCCGCCTTCGCCGCCTCCGAGTTCCAGGCCGTCCAGTTCATGCCGGCGGTGATCTTCCCCCAGCTGCTGCTCTGCGGACTCTTCGCGGCCCGCGACACCATGCAGCCCGCCCTCGAAGCCATCTCGAACGTCCTGCCCATGTCCTACGCCGTCGACGGCATGACCCAGGTCCTCACCCACACCGACATGACCGCCGACTTCGTCCGGGACGCCGTCATCGTCGCCGCCTGCGCCCTGCTCGTACTAGCCCTGGGCGCGGCCACCCTCCGCCGCCGGACGCCTTGACCGCCCGGAGGGCCTGACCGCACTCCGGACACTTCCGCCCGACTCCCGGCCCGGGTGCAAGGATGATCCCGTACGTCCCAACTCCCCCAGCTACCGCTGGGAGGGGCCCCCAGGCGAGGTGAATCGGGCATGACCCAGACAGTCGCAGTCCTCGGTACCGGCAAGATCGGCGAGGCCCTGCTCAGCGGGATGATCCGTGGCGGCTGGCCCGCCTCGAAGCTCCTCGTCACCGCCCGCCGCTCCGAGCGCGCCGAGGAACTCCGTACGCGCTACGGCGTCGAGGCCGTCTCCAACGCCGAAGCCGCCAAGCGCGCGGACACCCTCATCCTCACCGTCAAGCCGCAGGACATGGGCAAGCTCCTCGACGAGCTCGCCCCCCACGTCCCCGCCGACCGCCTCGTCATCAGCGGCGCGGCCGGCATCCCCACCTCCTTCTTCGAGGAGCGGCTCGCCCCCGGCACCCCCGTCGTCCGCGTCATGACGAACACCCCCGCCCTCGTGGACGAGGCCATGTCCGTCATCTCCGCCGGCAGCCACGCCACCGCCGAGCACCTCGCCCACACCGAGGAGATCTTCGGCGGCGTCGGCAAGACCCTGCGCGTCCCCGAGTCCCAGCAGGACGCGGCCACCGCCCTCTCCGGCTCCGGACCCGCGTACTTCTACTACCTCGTCGAGGCCATGACCGACGCCGGCATCCTCCTCGGCCTGCCCCGCGCCCAGGCCCACGACCTGATCGTCCAGGCCGCGATCGGCGCCGCCGTGATGCTCCGCGACAGCGGCGAGCACCCGGTCAAGCTCCGCGAAGCCGTCACCTCCCCGGCCGGTACGACCATCAACGCCATCGTCGAGCTGGAGAAGCACGGCGTACGAGCGGCGCTGATCGCCGCCCTCGAAGCCGCCCGCGACCGCAGCCGCGAACTCGCCTCCGGCAACAGCTGACACGGCTGAAGGGCCCCGCACCCCGGGGCCCTTCCCCGTCACCCCTTCAGGGCGCCAACAGCCCGATCGCCCGGTACGCCCGGTCCACCACCGGCCGAGCCAGTGCCCGAGCCCGCCCGGCCCCTTCCCGCAGCACGCGCTCCACCTCGCCCGGATCGGCCGCCAGCTCCGCGTGCCGTTCCTGCAGCGGCCGCAGCAGCTCCACGACCGCCTCGGCGACATCCCGCTTCAGCGGCCCGTACTGGCTGTACCGCGCGGCGAGCTTCTCCGGGTCGTCACCCGTGCAGGCGGCCAGGATGTCCAGCAGGTTCGCCACCCCGGGCCGAGCGGCCCGGTCGTAGACCACTCCGCCGTCCCCGCTGTCGGTCACGGCCCGCATCACCTTCTTGGTGATCACCGCCGGCTCGTCGAGCAGGTAGACGATCCCGGCGCCGTTCTCGGCGGACTTCCCCATCTTCGAGGTGGGCTCCTGAAGGTCCATGACCCGCGCGGCAACCGCCGGAACCGTGGCTTTGGGCACGGTGAAGGTGTGCCCGTACCGCTGGTTGAACCGGACCGCCAGATCCCGGGTCAGCTCCACGTGCTGCCGCTGGTCCTCACCCACCGGCACCTCGTCCGCCCCGTAGGCCAGGATGTCGGCGGCCATCAGCACGGGATACGTGAGCAGCGACAGCCGTACTCCCTGCCCGGAGGCCTCGGCCTTCGCCGCCTTCTCCCGGTACTGGATCATCCGCCGGAGCTCTCCGTCGGTAGCGGTGCACTCCAGCAGGTAGGACAGCCGGGTGTGCTCGTCGACGTGGCTCTGCACGAAGAGGGTGCACCGCCGCGGATCCAGCCCGGCGGCGAGGAACAACGTCGCAGCCTGCCTGCTCAGCCGGCCCACCCGCGCCGGATCGTGCTCGGTGGTCAGCGCGTGCAGGTCCACGACGCAGAACAGCGCGTCCCCGGGCGCCTGGTCGGCCGCGACCCACTGCCGGATGGCCCCCAGGTAGTTGCCCAGCGTCAGATGCCCGGACGGCGTGATCCCGCTGAAGACCCTCGTCATGTCCTGCTCTCCCTTGTGTGAGTGGTGTCGAGGCCACCGCGCCGGGCGACCGAGCCACTCCCGGGAGGGGAGAAACAGAAACGGCCGCCGTAGCGGCGGCCGTGAGCGCATGCGTGCTCGCGTGGAAGGTCGGCCGCCGTCAGGCGGCCCACCAGCGAAGGCTGAGCGTGAGCGCATGCGTAGTCATGGGTCGAGAGTAGACGGAAGAGGATGAAGACGGCGTGAGGTTTCGCCACCCACACGCCGCCGCCCGCCGGCCGGTCAGCCGGGGGTTGACACAGGTGTGCCGGATCCGTAAGGTTCTTCGAGTTGTCCGAAGTGAGCGCCGACCCCGGTCGGTCCCCGGACAGCCATCCCGCACTACTCATTCGAACGAAACGACGCACTTCGTCGTCTCGTTTTCATGCGTATTTGCGAATGAGGAATCCGCGTCCGAGGACGCAGCCGCCGATTAGGTTCGGGGGCAAGGAATCCGCTACTGTCTCACTCGCCGGAAGGGCCCAACAGCCCGGAAAGCGCATCCCGCTGACTGGGAGTCAGGCCCGAAAGAGTCTGATAGAGTCGGAACCGCCGGAAAGGGAAAACGCGAAAGCGAAGGACCTGGAAAGCAAGCGAGACTGACTCTGATAGAGTCGGAAACGCAAGAACGAAAGCCCGGAGGAAAGCCCGCGAGGGTGAGTACAAAGGAAGCGTCCGTTCCTTGAGAACTCAACAGCGTGCCAAAAATCAACGCCAGAA
>NZ_JBFBFP010000087.1:0-14895 GCF_040684275.1 Streptomyces sp. NPDC091371 | reverse complement strand
CCTCTACCCCCCCGGCTCCCCCCACCCTGTCCCCCCCCCCCCCCCCCTCCCGAGCGGGCGGCGGCGGGGCGCGGGGCCCCCAGGCCGATGTCGTCGACCTATGCCGATATCGGCATAGGTCGACGAGGTGGGCTACATCCCGTTCGACCAGGATGCGGCGAACCTGTTCTTCCAGCTCATCGCGTCGCGCTACGAGCAGGGCTCTGTGATGGTCACCTCGAATCTTCCCTTCGGGCGGTGGGGAGAGACTTTCTCGGATGACGTCGTGGCCGCCGCGATGATCGACCGTCTGGTCCACCATGCCGAAGTTCTCACCCTGACCGGCGACTCCTACCGCACCCGCCAACGACGCGAACTGCTGAACAAGGAAAACGGCGCCGGACGCCGGTAATTCACAGAGCCCACCAGCAATACAACCGCTGACCGGAGGCCCGAGCACGCTGAGCCAATCCAGCCAGGCCCTTCAGAACACCGGCCGTGACCTCGACGCTGATCTCAATCTGCCGGAGCTCATCGGTCATCGACCGCGGCTCGGCAAAGCGAACGAGGTCGTCCTGCGTCGCCGTGACGAGGGCATCGATCAGGGTGTCCGACAAGCTGACCACAAAGGGCGGGCCGTCCTCCTCCGACGACAGTAGTTCTCCGGACCGCGGGCGTTCGCTGGCTTCCTCATGGCTGCAGCCCGTCATGATGGCCTCGAGTTGGGCGATCGCGACCACCGGGTCGATGTTCTTGAGGAAGACCACGTCGAACTCCGCCTGCCCCGGTCCCCCCGGAGTCTGGAGGACCGCGACGGCAGCCTGGTCGTCAGCGGCGGAGAAGTAGTCGCACAGCGTCATGCCGCCGATTCTGGCATCCACGGCTGACAACCTGCCGAAGTGATGGGTGCACACGGCGACCAACAACAAGGGGGGGCAGTTTTCAGAGACTCGCCGGGGGTCAGATTTCAGGGTTCAGGCACGGATTCCGTGAAGTGGATCGTGCTGCCGTGCGCCGGTGACGCTCCGTCATCCTGGGCGTCATTCTTCGGTCGTGTGAGACCTTGCTGAAGTTGGTGTTCCCGCACCTGGTGACGGTGCTGGTGGAACGCGTGGTGGTGGAGAGCGGCGTGCTGCGGATCGCGGCGAGCACGAAGGACGGGACGGCGGCCGCGTGTCCGGGGTGCAGGGCATCGTCGATGCGGGTGCACAGCCGCTACGGACGCAGGATCGCCGATGCTCCGGTCGGCACCCAGCCGGTACTCATCGAGTTGTCGGTGCGCCGGCTGTTCTGCGACAACAGCGGCTGCGCGAGGGTGACCTTCGCTGAGCAGGTCGAGGGGCTGACCAGCCGTTACGGTCGGCGAACGCCTGTCCTGCAGCGGATCGTCGGAGCTCTCGGTGTCGTCCTGGCCGCTCGCGCTGTGGTCCGGCTGGGGCTGGTGCTGGGCATTGTGGTCAGCCGGATGACCGTGCTTCGCGTGGTGATGGCGCTGCCGGAACCGGTCTGGACGGTGCCGCGGGTGCTGGGAGTGGATGAGTTCGCGACCAGGAAGGGCCGTCGGTACGGCACGATCCTGATCGACTGCGAGACCCACCAGCTCCTGGACCTGCTGCCCGACCGCGAGGCCGAGACCCTGGCCGCATGGCTGCGCGAGCACCCCGGCGTCGAGATCGTCTGCCGCGACCGCGCGGCGTTCTTCGCCGAAGGAGCCCGCACAGGCGCCCCGCAGGCCCAGCACTGCGCAGACAAATGGCACGTCTGGCACAACCTCGGCGAAGCCGTCGAACGCCTGGTCTCCCACCACCGCGTTCTCCTCCGCGGCCTCGTCGAGCCGGAGCCTTCGCCCGAACCGGGGCCTGTGCCGGCCTCCGGCGGCCAGGAGCCGTCCGAGCGGCGGGGAAGTTCCTCGACCGGCTCCGCGACACCCACGCCGCGGTCCGGGCCCAGGTCGAGCAGGGCCTGAGCCTGCGCGAAGTCGCCCGCCGGCTCGGGCTGGGCCGCAACACGGTGCGCAAGTACGCTCGCGCCGCCAGCCCGGAGGCGATGCTGCACGGCCAGTGGCAAGACCGGACCAGCAAACTCGACCGCTACCGGCCCTACCTGGAGCAACGGATCGCCGAGGGCTGCACGAACCTGTCGAGCCTCCACCGCGAGCTGCAAGAACGTGGGGCCCGCTGCGCCTACAGCACCCTGCGCGACTACGTCCATCCGATGAATCCCGGACGTCGGCCCGCAGCCAACCGTCCGCCGATGGCCCGGCCGCCCTCGCCCCGCGAAGCCACCCGCTGGATCATGAGCCACCCCGACCACCTACGCGACGACGACCAACTGCGGCTCAAGACGCTGCTGGCCCGCTCGCCCGAGCTCACAGCCGCCACCACCCACGTCCGGACGTTCGCGACCGTCATGACCAACCGTGAAGGAGAACAGCTGCGCGGATGGATCGCCGATGTCTGCGCCGACCAGCAGTGCGGCCTGGCCTCCTTCGCCGCCGGGCTGATCACCGACCTCGACGCCGTCGTCTTCGGCATGAGCACCGAATGGTCCTCCGGCCCCGTCGAAGGCCGCGTCAACGACCTGAAAGCCCTCAAGCGCAGCATGTTCGGCAGAGCGAAACTTCCGCTACTGCGCAAGCGGCTCCTCCTGATCGCGGCCAGCCGCCGACCCTAACCTCTGAAGCCTCGGACCTGACGGTCCAGGAACTCGATCAGTCGCGTCTCCGAACGCAGAAGCCGTTCTCGCTGCTCAGGAGGAAGAGACGCGAGGAGGTCGACCAGGACTCGCTTCCGCGGGACGTACACCATGTTGCCGGAGTAGATCCGGCAAGTGGAACACCAGGCGAGTCCGATGCACCGCTCGAACATCGAGGACTCGGGCGGATGGAAGCGATACTGGTACGAACAGGCGGGCGTTCCGCAGTCGGCGCAGACGCGTCGATCGCCGTCGGGAATCGTGTCCCAACTCCCGACCTTTCGCCAATGCTGTCGCCCGGCCGGTGCTCTTCAAGTCGTCATGCCGAGCATTCTCGCGCACAGAGGTCCACCCAGCACAGCCTCCGAGCAAGATCCGGCCGACCACAGAACGTAACCGACCCTTGGTCACCTTCACGGAATCCGTGCCTGAACCGATTTCAGGGAGCGTTGACACACAACACCTGCCCACCCATGCATATCGGCTGGTCAGAGACGTAACATTCAGCGCTTCGCATCCAGTAGACCGCGTACCACCACGACCTTGTGTGCAACGCACGCACCGATTCTTGATACTTCGTGCAGCCTGCTGCCCCACCCCAACGTCCAAGACCGCTTCAACACTGTGAACACGCGCTCGTGACAGCCGGCAGCCCAAAGAGCCTTGACCGAACGTCGCGCCCTTGACACCGGCCCACGCCCCACCACTCCCCCAACACAACCCACAGCCAGCCGCAGAGCCCGCCGCATACGCCCACCGAGGGGCCCGCGGTCCCCCGCTCATCCGGCCGAACGCCGCCCAGGAACCGGGACGGACGCAGGCACAGACTGACCAGCCATCACCCGCCGGGGCCGGCTGACCGCCTGAGGCGGCCCGGCGGTACTGCCCCCGAAAGACCAGGCACCGGGCCTCACCCACGCACGCCCTATCGACGCAGGCTGCCCCGACCCTAACCGCCAACGACCCCCAGGAAGCCCCACAGAGGCCCACCACGGGCCTATCACGGGGCGCTTGGCTGAGATCTCTCGCTTTCGCGTCAGGGCACGACCTGTGGATCTCTCACCCAATGACAGTGGAAAGCCCCTGAACTCTCACATCCGTAACAGTGGGACCAAACAGCAATACGCCCCTGACCTGCGGTTTTGGGGTTTCCCGCAAGCCCCGCAGAACACCACTCTGACCTGCACCTCAGCCCAACACCGGGCAGAGCCACCACTGCCACTCGCCCCACTGACAAAAACCGAGAGATCGCACCTGACCCATCAGATCCCCACATCGGAAGGCGTCACGCCTTCGTTTCAGGCCGTGCCCCACCTGTCCGACCAGGCTCGGGTGAACCGCTCGTGCGCGGGTGCCGGGACCGCGGCGGGGGCTTCTGCCGGGGCGGCGGGTTTGGGGCGCGGGGCCTTCGCGGCGGTCAGCTCCTTGCGGACGGCGCGGTGATGGTCGATGGACCAAGAGTTCCAGCGGCGGACGGTGCGGTCGGCCGGGCGGTCGAAAGCGTGCAGCTGGAGCTGGAGGGCGGCCGCGTCACGGCTGACGCCGAGAGCCGCCGCCACCTCGTCCACCAGGTCCGGGGCGCTGAACAGCGGGTTGGTCTCGTACTGGCCAGGCGGAACGGGGGTGGTGGCGGACCGGTCCGCCAGCCTGCGCAGAGCGGTGAGCAGATCGGCGGGCAGGTCCGTAAGGCCGCCGAGCAGGACGCGGGCACCCTGCGCGGCGGGGTCTTGTACCGGGCGTTCGGCGAGAGCCCAGGCGACAGCGGTGGCGGCGGCCTGTATGCCGTCGGCCTCCAGAGGTTTCTCGAGGCGGCCGGTGAGCAGGGCCGTGGCCCAGATCTCCGGGAGTCCGTGGTCCGCGGCGAGGGCAGCGGCATGGCTGCCGTCATCGGTGTACGGGGCGCCACCGAGCAGCTGGGTCCAGGCCACGGCCATGCGTTCCGCAGCCGCGGTCATCCCGCCGGGTGCCCAGAGTTCTGCGGGGTCGCCGGGCAGAGCGGCGGCGAGCACGGCGCGCCGGCCGGCCGACCCGAGCTGTCGCCGGAACTCGTCGTACGCGTAGAGGGTGTTCTGGTCGGCCTTGTACGGCTTGGAGCGGACCAGCTTGCGGTGCGCACCGTAGTCGTCGCTGCCGGCGAATCCGTCGAGGACCAGGGCGGCGATCGGGCGCGGCACCCCGGTGCGCCAGCGGAACAGGTCCACGGCCTCCTCGGTCACCGGCAGCGGGCCCTGTCCGGCAAGCAGGGCCAGCAGGCGGGGGAACCGGGTGGTGTCATCGGCGGCGACGGTGTGCGTGGCGCACTCTTCGGCATCGGCGGGCGCCGGATCGGCTGATCGCTGGAGGAAGGGGGCGAGGCCGCTGCGCTCCGGGCCGGAGGCCACGGCGAAACCGTCCGCGCGCAGTGCGGCGATCCGCTGCTCCGGGGCCCGGCCGGTCCGCCAGGAACTGTCGGCCTCCGCGAAGGGCTGCCGGCTCCATACGCCGAGCAGTGCCGCGAGCGCCTGTCGCTGCTCGTCGGGGGTGGCCGCGACGACGGTCCGCCAGGCCACGGCATCGATCCGGCCGGTCAGCGCCGCCCACTCGGCGGGCGGCGCGGGCAGGGCGAGCACCCGCACCTCGTCGTCGATCTCGCCGCTCAGGTACCGGCCGTCGGCGGCGACCGAGGTGAGGAGGGCGGGCTGTGGCTGCGGCTGCCGTTCCTCGTAGCCGCGCAGCTGGGGCAGCAGGCCGTGGAGGGCCGGGACGAGCCGGTTGTCCGGCGCCGGGTCGGGCAGGTCGACGACCGGCCCGGCCCGCATGACGGTGACCCGGTGGGACAGTTCCTGGCGGCGGCGCAGTACGTCAGCGGCGAGCCGGACGGCGCGGTCGACGCCCTCCTGGACCCGCGGGTCGGTTACCCCCGGCAGGGCGCGCCCGATGCCCTGGTGCAGCAGCTCGCGCACCGCACTGTCCGTGACCGTCCGCAGAACGCGGGACGAGGGCTCGTCGCGCGGGGTGAGGAAGTGCCAGAAGGCAGGTGGCGGCACCGGCCCGGCCAGTTCGCCCAGGGTGGCCCGGCTCCGGGTCCTGTGGCGGCTGCCGGGGAAGCCCTGGACCTGCCAGAGCAACGAGTTGTCGCCGGCGGCATGGCAGCGGATGGTGGTCCCTCCGGCCATGACGGCGTCCTCACCGCCGAGTGGCAGGGCAAGGATTCCCCACGGGCGGCGGCCCCAGTTGTTGCTGCGGTAGGAGGCTGTGCGGCCGTCGATGGACTCCAGCACGAACTCTCGGGGCGAGGGACCCGCGTACGGGGTGCGGTAGTCGACCCGGCAGCCGGTGAGTGTGCCGTCCTGGCCGAGCGGGGAGGGCGGGGCGCCGGGCGGCAGTGCGGCGAGGATGCGGTGGTCGGGGAAGGGCTTCATGCCGGGCGGGGACCGGTCGGGGTCGTGGAAGGCGGGCAGGGTGCGGTCGGCGGTGGGAACGCCGGTGGCCGGGTCGAGGCGGTTCCAGCCGCCGTGGTCCTCGCTGAACACCTCGGTGCTCCAGATGGTGTGGCCGTCGTTCATCTGGTAGTCGCGGTGGCCGATGCCCTCATGTCCGCCGGCCCGCAGGACGCGCTCGCCGTCGAACCGGCCGCCCCCGTCCCAGGTTTCGAACTGGTAGCCGAGGCCGCCCTGGATGCTGCCGCCGTAGGGGCGCAGCCCGTACGTCTGCTCCGGTTCGAACCTTTCGCTGGGGTGGTCGGACCAGTAGGCGGTGTGGGAAGAGTTCTCCTTGTGCTCCTCGTTCCAGGCGACGAGGAACTGGCCGCCGACCCAGTGCACGGTGCGGCCGAGTGTGCCGTCGGGCAGTTCCAGAGTGTGGTCTGCGCGCAGCCCGGCGTGGTCGACGGCGAGGGCGCGGGTCTCGCCGTACACGGTGAGCACCGGCCAGGTGCAGGTGACGTGCACGGTTTCGTCGGGCCGGAACGCGGCAAGGGCCTGGTCCAGGGCGGGCCAGCCCAGCTCCTCGGGGAGCCCGGCACGCAGGGCGCGGGCCAGCGGGCCGGTGAGGTCGAGTGCGTCGAGGGCCTCCTCGATGCCGTCCAGGGCGATGGCGGTAGGCCGGTCGAGGAGGCCACGCAGCTCGTCGACGGCCTCGTCGGCGGCGGCGAGTCCCCCGCCGCGCAAAGCGTCGAGCAGCTTCTCGACGCGGGCGTGCACCTCGGCCGTGATGCCCGGATTGTGCGGGAGCCGGCTGATGGCAGTGCCGCTGATCGCAGCGCCGCCACGGGTGCGGAGCCCGGCGTGAACGGTGCCTTCCAGCCGGGGGCCGAACACCGGGTCGGTGGCGAGTGCCTTGAGGTCGCGCTGGGAGTGCTCACCCCAGAACTCCAGGCTGATCGCAGCACCGGGATCGTGGACGGGTACGCCCTCGGCGAGGCAGAGGTCGAGGAGGTCGGCGTCCAGATGCGGCCACTGGTAGCGGTCCTCGTGCAGCCGGACCGGGGTGCCGTGCGCGCGCAGCAGCGGAGCGAACCGGCCCACCAGGTCCAAGAGTTCCGGGGGCATGGACTGGCGGGTCACCCCACCGCCTCGGACCGTGCGGTGCGAGTATCCGGCGGCGTACCGGCGCAGCCAGTCGCCGAGGCCGCCCTCCGGGGTGATCCGCCCGGCCGCGGCCGCGTCGGCGGCACCGCACGCGATGAGCAGCCGCAGCCAGGCAGCCGCGTCGTTCTTGGACTCGGGAAACAGGTCGAGGAGGGCAGTGGCCTGCTCGTCGGCGGGCGGGTGGTCGCCGAGCGGGCCGACTGCCGCGTCGAGCAGCCGGTCGGGTATGGCCTTGCCGCGGGCCGCGGCCAGCACCCTGCCCAGCACCCGGGCCTCCTCCTCGCTGCCGAGCCCGGCCGCACGGGCCGAGTCCCGGACCCGGCGGGCCAGATCGGCGGGAAGCTCGCCGGGGGACGCCGCCCAGGCGCTCAGGAGGCCGACGAACTCGTGGTGCGCGTCACCCGGTTCGAGGACACCGGCCAACCAGGCCGCCGCTCCGCTGAGTTCGCTGGCAGGCAGGGCGCCGAAGCGGGCGAACAGCAGCTGATTCGCCCGCCGCCAGTCGGGATCGACCGGCAGAGCGTGGGTGCGCTCGGCGGCGCGGGCCTGCGCGTAGGCGCGGGCGGCGGAGCGGCGGTGCGTCTCCAGCATCCAATGACCGATGGTGTCCCAGAACCAGGGAAGGTGGGTGGCCGGCAGGCTCCGGGCCAGGCGCTCCGCGTCGTCCACGAACCGGCCGGGCCTCTCCCAGGCACGGTGCCGGCTGCTGCCCGCCCGTTCCAGTGTGTCGCGGGCGTCGGTTTCGACGCCCGGCCCCTGAGTACGTGCCCAGTCGGCGTACGACTCGGAGATGCGGTGATTGGCTGGGAGTGGAACAGGAGTTCCGGTGTTGCTGGTCATACGTGTGATCTTGCCAGGCGGTTCTGACAGCGGGTCCGGGGGATTCCGGGGTGAGATCTCTCGGTTTCATGTCAGTGCACCACCTGCACAAATACCGCCAAGTGACAGTGGAATCACCCCGACCTCCCACACCCATGACAGTGAACCGCACCCCGGAAACCGGCGCTGCCCGATCAGCCCGGTTCCGTTAGAAGCTGTTGTCGTACCGATCATGGTGGACATCGGTTCGAGTGTGGCGACTCTGTCGGGTGATCTCTCGCTTGTGCGCGCATGAAGGCAGGGCCTCCGGTTCAGCTCATTGGTGTCGAAGCCGGAGCGCACCAGGAGGCCCTGTTGTTGCAGTCTTACGCTCTCGTGCGGGTGGAGTCCAACTGGGCTGCCCCATCGTGTGATTGCCTCGCTCACCGGTTCGGGAACGCGGGTGATCGCCCTGGATGTGCACCGCGCTATCCGTCGGACATGACGGACGCGGAATGGGCCCTCGTGCGCGACTGTCTGCCGGTGCCACTGTGGCTGGAGGGGCGGGGCGGGCAGCCGGAGGGGTACTGCCACCGACAGATGTTGGACGCTGTTCGCTATCTGGTGGCGGGCGGCATCACCTGGCGAGCGATGCCGGGCGACTTCCCGGCGGGGGACCGCGTCTACGCCTTCGCGCGGCGGTGGCGTGTGAAGGGCTTGCTCGCGGAACTGCACGACCGGTTGCGGGGCCTGGTCCGCGAGGAGGCCGGCCGCGATCCGGAGCCGACCGCGGCGGTGATCGACGCGCAGTCACTGCGGGCGGCGGCCACGGTGCCGGCGGCCACCCGCGGCTACGACGGGGCCAAGAAGGTGCCGGGGCGCAAGCGGCACATCGTGGTCGACTGCCTGGGGCTGCTGCTGGCCGTGATGGTCACCGCGGCGAACGTGACGGACCGGGACGCCGCGATGCCGCTGCTGGAACGTGTCCGGGCCCGCTATCGCAGGATCGTCCTGGTGTGGGCCGACGGCGGCTAAGCGGGTCGCCTGGTCAGCTGGGCGAAGCAGCAACTGGGGCTCGCTCTGGAGATCGTCAAGCGCAGCGACGACGCCTCGGGGTTCGTGGTGCTGCCCAGACGCTGGGTGGTGGAACGCACGCTGAGCTGGCTGATGCGCTCGCGGCGCCTGGTGCGCGACTACGAGACGCTGTCCGCCGTGCATGAGCAGATGGTGCTGTGGTCGATGACGATGCTCACGAGCCGCCGGCTGGCCCGGCAGCGAGCGTGAACCGTCCCGGGGTGGGTTCGGGCCTTCACCGTGAAGGCCCGAACCCACGATCGAGGGCGTCATACAGCACGATCTGGTTCGCGGAACAGTTGAGGATCCGCAGCACGCGATGCCCACGTGGCGTCCCGGCTCCCCCCGGACACATGCGCGCCGAATACAGAGGTATCGAGATCCTTGAGGGACTCCAGTACCAGAGTGGCAATCGCAAAGCGTGGATCGCAGCGATCAGCGGCCTCGGGAACGGCGACGACCGTCATCTGGGCTGACACGCCAGCGAGGACGCCGGTGAGCGAGTCCTCGATCACAATGCATTCGTCGGGTGACGCGCCGAGGGCGGCGGCTGCGCGGAGATAGGCGCCCGGGTGGGGCTTGCCGTGTTCGTCGTCTTCGGCCGAAAACACGGCATCGAAAGATCGGTCAAGGCCGGTGCTCGCGAGCGCATGCCGAATCACCGACTCCGGCGAAGATGACACGACGGCCATCGCCCTCGATGCACGCGCGCACGCCGCGACGGCGTGTTCGGCGCCGGGTTTCAGCGCCACTCCCTCCAGCCTGCGGCACACGGCGGCCACGATCTGCTGCTCGACGTCGTCGGGGTCGGCTTGAATGGTGGCCCGATCGAACCAATAGGCCACCATGTCCCTTTGCCGCAGCCCGCGCGTCGCCGCCTGCATCTCCGCTGTGAGGTGCAGGCCAAGCGGACCGAACACTTCACGCTTTGCCGCGTCCCAGATCGGCTCGGAGTCGATCAAAAGGCCGTCTAGGTCGAATAGGACAATCGGTTGCATCGGTTACTCTCTCGTTGGCGATCACGCGAGGACGAGACGATTCGCTGCCCCGCCGTGCATGAGCAGATGGTGCTGTGGTCGATGACGATACTCATGAGCCGCCGGCTGGCCCGGCGGCGAGCGTGAACCAACCCGGGGTGGGCTCGTCGGCCCAGCCCCGGTCGGCCAGCCGCTTCATCTTCGACCGAACTCCTTCCACACTCGCCGGAACCGGCTCCAGTCCGAGTACGGCAGTGATCTCCTGACAGGACATCACTGGCTTCCCGCCGGATGCTTGTTCGGTGAGCGTGGCAAGGATGCGCTGGTAGTGGGGAGCGAGCGCGTCCATGGAAAGCGCGGGACGCCACACCGGGACGATCGAGCCCGATCGCGCGGCCCTCGGTAGGGGAACCTCGGCGGGCGCGTTCGTCGCGGGCTCCGGCCCGGAAGACTCACCGGCTCCCGGGCCAGCTTCACCTGCCTGTCCGGGCCCCGGACCGGACAGAACCTCGCCAACGCGCTGCCGGGCGATCAGCCACTCGTGCCAGGCCGTCTCCGCTTCGGCGAGCTCAGCGAGTACCCGGTCCGCCACCTCCCGAAGCTCCTCCACGCGCTCACGCGCGGCCAGCTAGCTCCTCCAGGAGACCCACCACCGACGCCATCCCGGCACCTCCACCAACGAGACAACCCAACGGCCCGAGCATGCCTCGCCATGCCGCCATCATGCCTGAACTGCGGAAACCCGCCGATCAAGTTCGGTACGACAACGGCTTCTTATGACCGGTCCTTCGAACGACTGGCAGATGCAGTCGACGCCGCCGCTGAGGCCAGGCAGGGCGCCCGGTGGGAGGGACCTGACCTCCGGATGCGCTGTACCACCAGCGAGGCCGTCTACGACTGTCCGGACGGTGCCCCCTACGACGGCGGGGCACTGGTTACATGGAAGATCCCGGGCTACGGATCCCACGCCACCGACAACGACAGGCGCCGGCCCATGGCGCTGTGCGGCTTCAGCTGGGCGGAAGGGGAGGGCCGCATCGTGAGCGGCCTGCCGGAGTGCCGCGAATGCCGGCGCGAGCTCCAGCTCGGCGCCGAACGCCCCCACGGCTCCTGGTGAGCTCCATACCGGGAATGGGCGTTGCCCCGGCTCTGTGCGGCGGCCGGAAGACCGGCGCTCACCAACGCCACAGCAGCCGCGAGACCGGCAGATTCCTCGAGGAGATCCCGGACGGCGCGCTGGCTCACCTACGGTCGCTCCATGACCAGTGAAGGCGTAGTCGTGGATGAGGCGGTCCGAGCGGCGTGGGACTCCTACCGGGTTCTGGAGAAACGGACTTCCGCCAGAGAGCGCCAAGAGGCACAGCTGCGGGTCAAGGCCGCGGTGGACGCGTACGGGCGTGAGGAGGTTTCCCGGGGCTCGGTGTTCCTGGTGGGCGTGCTGACCGGGTACCTGATCGCCGAGCAGTCCGGTGGCGAGGACCGGCTTGATCCGCTCAGCGATCTGATCCCCGCCGTGATTCGCAGGCTTCCCACGTTCGAGATGGCCGACCCTGCTCAGGTCCCGATGGTCACCGGTGTCCTGATGGCCGCCGCGATGGGCATGGACACCGTGGCGTGGCGTGACCAGTTCGGACAGATCCCGCCGGAAGAGGCTCTGGTACATGGCTTCGTGCTGTGGCTTCTCGCCGACCTCTTCGACTCCCTGATCGAACAGCCTGGAGCCATTGACCGGATGATGCGGGAGATCTTCGACTCCATGGCCGCCGGGCACAGCTGACCTGGAGACGATGCCCGACAGATGGCTATCGGCGGAAGCAGCCGTGGCTACGATGCGAAACGCCCCGACCCCGGCAGTTGCGATGCCGGGGTCGGGGTGTTGTCATCGGGTGGCTACCCGAGCCAAACGACGTTCAGGACGGTCAGGCGGTTCAGCGGCCTGTTCACCCAGTAGGTGAGGGACAGCTGGCCGACCGAGGCGTAGCGCACGTCTTCGCCCTCGGGGTCGTCGGCGTTGAACTGTCCGAAGCCCCATGGGTCGGCCGCGGCGGCGTCCAGGACGTCCCACACGGTGTCTTCGGCGTGTTCGGGCAGGGTGTCGAGGACCTTCGCGGCCGGTGCAGAGAAGCGGACCGCGTACGGCTGCTGTGCGGTCACCGGCGCCGCCCGCGCAGCTCCGCCATGTCGATGGTCTCGCTGTCGTCGTAGCCGGAGGCGACGAACGCGTCGACCGCCGGGGCGTGCGCGAGACGGCTCTGCCAGTCCTGGACGACCTCGTACAGCCCACCGAGGGAGAACGACCTGCGGGACTCCTCCAGCGCTGCCGCCCACTGCTGCTCGAAGGCCGGCACCCACTGCGCTGCACGCCGGTCGGCGCGCAGCTGGGCGAGGAGTTCGGCCGGCGCCCCGGGGGCGGGGGCGTACGGCGTGACGGGGGCGTGGTCGGGCTGCGCGCTCATCTGGTCCTCCCGGCGGGTCGTCACCTCACGGTACGCGCGCCGGGTAGCCGTGGATGCAGGCATGGGCGAATCCCCTTCTACCGGGTGCTCTGCAGGACGATGTGGCCGTACCCGAACTCTGGGCGGCGGGTGACGTAGCGGAAGCCGGTCAGGATGGTGCCAAGGGCGGTGTCCATGGCGGATCGGACCATCTCGTAGCGGACGACGGCCTCGTCGTCCGTGGTACGGGCGGCTTCGACATGTCGAGGGCCGCGCGGTCGAGCCGGGCAACGGGGCAGCCAGTCCCCCAACGACCTGTCCGTCGTCGTCGATGTAGACCACGACGCCGCCGCCGGGGCGTACGATCCTCGGACCCTGAACGAGGGGGCCGGATGGGACCGAGTTGAGCTCGCCCCGCCTCGCGGATCAGACCTGCGGCAGGTTCGCTCCAGCTACCGACGGACGGCGGAAGTCCGGCACGCTTTCGGTGGCTGTTTATGCATACCTCGGCGCGTCATGGTAGGCGGGCCCTCCCTGAATGCTGCTCTGGCTCCGCGACACGACGGGAGGCGCGATGCGGGGTCGGCAGGGCGATGGGTCAGCGGAAGACCAGGACAAGCCGTTCCTTCGCAAGCCGCAGGGCGTGATCTCCGTAGTGGGAGGAACCATTGCGATCCTGGTCGCGGTTCTGAGCCTGTTCTTCAACTTCTTCCCGGGGTGCAAACCCGAGCCGAAGCCGCCGAAGCTGGAACTGTCCAATGTGGACGTCGCGCGGGAGCAGGACATCGTAGCCGACTGGACCGAGGCCGATGAGCAGCCGCAACCGGTCATGAAGGACTGGACTTCCTCACTGCTCTCGATCGCCTTGCGCAACCGCTCCGCGGACGAGGTGCTGGTGACGAACGTGAAGCTCGACTTCAGCGCGGTCACTCAGCTGGGCTGCCCGTACGGTGCGGGTGGATCGGTGGTAAAGGCCCGGTACGACATCAAGGTCCCCTATGGATTCACAGCCCCATCCACGTTGACTCGGCCGGTGAAGTACGAGGTGCCGCCGCATGGCAATGAGCGCATCGGATTCACCGTGGGACCTGAGACCTTCCCGGAAGGCTCCCTACCGATTGTGTACAGCTTCACCGCCACCCTCTCCGCGGACGACGAGAGCACCCTGACGGCCGACCCCGTGGTCCTCATGAACCCTCAAGGCGCGGAGGCAGTACTCCAGGCAGCAGAGTGGGCCATGCGGTACACCAACGCCGCCGTGAAGCCGGCCTGTGTGAGGGAGCAGGCACGTAAGGCGCGCGAGATCGTCGAGGGCACCACCTTGGTCTCCCCCGAACTGGTGCAGTTCAGCAAGGAACTGAACAGGCTGGCGGCCCTGCCCGATCCCACTGAACCCAGCCCGTGAGGAAGCAGGCGCGGGACTGGTAGCACCTGGTGGTGCCTGCCTTGTGGCCAACAACATGACCCGACAGATGCCGGGCGTCTGGGGTCGTTTCCGCAGGTTGGCGTTCGGGGGCCAGGGCGTCATGTCAGACGCTCCCTGTTGCTCTGACCGGAAACGATCACCGAATTGGTGCCGACTGAACCTTGCCCCGATTGGATGTGACGACACGTCCGATCGGTTTGAGGAGGCGCGATGGCAGAGCCGGTCAGGGTCCGCAGGCTGACCGAGCAGGAGGGCCAGAAGCTGAAGCGGTTCTCCCAGACAGGGTCAAGAGAGCGCCTGTCAGCGGCGTTTGCCCAGCCAGCGGAACAGTCTCTTGCGCCGCGGAGGGGGAACCTCGACAAGGAGACAGCGAAGGAGGTCATCAAGAACCAGGTCACGAACATGAAGGGGTCTCAGCCGGCGCGACCGCGCACCGTGCCCTGCCAGAACGGGCAGCTGACCAGGGCTGTCCTCGCGCGCCGGACTACCAGCGGATCATCTCGGTGCTGGAGACCGAGGCGGCGGCGGGCCGGCATACGGCGCGGGCCAAGGACCTCGCGACGGCCCTGGGACTGGACCCGGTGCCCGCGAAGATCGAGGGAGTACGTTCGCGGGCGAAACGCCTGGCCGAACGCGGGTGGATCACCCGGCACCAGTCCGGGGAGTTCAGCATCCTGACGGCGTGACTGTCCGCTGTCACGGAGCCCGGATCACTTTCCATCCAAGGTGGACCGACCACCTGAACAGGTCTGATGGCTCCGTTGCTATGGTCCGGTCCTGTGACTCTTTCAAATCCCGCAGCCAAAACGCGGTTCCTCGTCCTGCACGACTATTGATCAGAAACTCATAGGGTTCTCGTCCAGGATGTAGCGGACGTGCGGGCCGCCGAAGTAGCCGCGGACGATGTGTGGCTGACGCTGACGTCGGCGGAAGAAGCGGCGGGT
>NZ_JBFBFP010000086.1:0-15262 GCF_040684275.1 Streptomyces sp. NPDC091371 | reverse complement strand
CGTCGCTTCGCGATGGCCTTCGGCCACCCTTGACAAGCCATTCCGCCACGGAAAGACAAGAGACTGCCGGGAAACCCCCAAAAGAACGGGCCGGGGGATAGAGACGAGAGACGGGTCAGCCAGGGATGTCCGGCCCCGCCCGGTAGGGGGCGCGCCCTGCCTCGGGCCCTCCCGGGCCGGTTCCCGGACCGGGCAGGCGGCGCAGCCGCCAATGAACCTCGACCACAAGAGCCTCGGGCGGCGGTGGGCGCGTCAAATCGCTACGCGCTCCTCGAAGACGGCGTCTGCGGCCCTCTTGGGCTGGTCATAAGCCGCCGCAGATCGCTACGCGCTCCTCAATGACGGCGACCGGCGGCCGTCCGGGGTTGATGGGGATGAAAGACACCAGAGAAAGGGCCGGTCATGGGATCTGGGAGCGATTCCTCGGCCCATCCGAGCTGGATTCACGTCAGGACGAGGACGTCACCAAAGACCCACTCCCAAATCACCCCAATTGGTACATGCTGCCTGGTCTTTTCGTCCGCTGTCTCGCCTGACGTGAATACAGCTCGAAATAGCCGCTGTTCGGGGCCGTTTCCGCCCCGGACGGCGGTCAGACGCCGTCATGGAGGAGCGTGTAGCGATCCGTGGCGCCTAGACCAGCCCCAGACTGCCGCCGGACGCCGTCATGGAGGAGCGCGTAGCGATCCGTGGCGCCTAGATCAGCCCGGGACGGCGGTCAGTCGCCGTCGTGGAGGAGCGCGTAGCGATCGTTGGCGGCTTATGACCAGCCCAAGACCGGTCGCAGACGCCTGATCGAGAAGCGCGTAGCGATTTGACGCGCCCCCGGCCCTGAGCTCGTTGTGGTCGAGGTTTGGGGGTGGCTGTCCGCCTGCCCGGGCTGGGAACCGGCCTGGGAGGGCCTGAGGCAAGGCGTGCCCCCTGCCGGGCGGGGTCGGACATCCCTGACTGGCCCGTCCATCTCCTTCGGACCGGCCCGTTCTTTTGGGGGTTTCCCGGCAGTCTCTTGTCTTTCCGTGGCGGGACGGCCTGTCAAGGGTGGCCGAAGGCCATCGCGCAGCGACGCGAACGAAGTGAGCGCCCTTTACAGGCCGGCCCGACACGGAAGGACTATGGGACTGACGGGAAACCCCCCGCGCCTTCTCTGATTCCGCCCGGCCCGGACCCCGCCATCCCGCACCCCCGCCCCACCCCGCTGGGCTGTCGCCCGCCCGCCCCACCCCCGAGAGGGGCGGGTGGGCGACGAGCGCCACCCCCGCTCGCGCCCCGCATGCCTCAGGTGCACCCTGGAGACAGGGTGACCCCCTGGAGGTGATGCACCATGACCACACTCGTCGGGTGGCATGTGGATCTCGAATTCACCGAGGAGGGCCACCGCACCAGCGCGGCGGCCCTGGTCAGGCTCGGGGACGGCTCCGAGATCAGGGCGCACGGCTACGCCATGCGCCACCCCTCCGACCCGGAGCAGCTGAGGGTCGGGGAAGAGATCGCGGGCGCCCGTGCGCTCATGGATCTCGCGTCGCAGATGCTGCAGAAGGCCCACTCCGAGATCGATGAAGCTACGGGCCGTCATTCCTACCCGCTCAATCGTTGAGCGGAGCGGGCGGGCAGATCCCCACTGACGGGCTCCGCCAGGAGTTCGTCAGCGGGTCCGGCCGCGGAACAGGACGCCCGCCAGGGTCACGGCCACCGCCGTGATGCCGGCGCACCAGGCGAGGGCCACCCAGGGGGAGTTCCCCGCGGGCTGCGCCAGCAGCAGCGCGCGCAGGGATTCGATCACCGGGGTCAGCGGCTGGTTCTCCGCGAAGCCGTGCAGCCAGCTGGGCATCGTGTTGATCGGCACGAAGGCGCTGG
This sequence comes from Streptomyces sp. NPDC091371, assembly GCF_040684275.1. Taxonomy (NCBI): domain Bacteria; kingdom Bacillati; phylum Actinomycetota; class Actinomycetes; order Kitasatosporales; family Streptomycetaceae; genus Streptomyces; species Streptomyces sp. NPDC091371. The sequence continues at coordinate 13,408 of NZ_JBFBFP010000086.1, read as the reverse complement.
ACGGGTACGGCAGGAACATCATCAGGAACGTGAACCCGCCCGCCGCCTCCGGCGACTTGGCGAGCAGCCCCAGCACCGCTGCCAGCCACGAGATCGCCGTGATGTACGCGAACAGCAGCCCGGCCGCCGCCAGGAAGGCGAGCGGGCCGGCCTCGGGCCGGAAGCCGATGGCGAGGGCGACGGCGAGCACGAGGGTGGTGGACAGCAGGTTCCGCAGGACGGAGGCCGTGACGTGCCCGGCCAGGATCGGGACGCCGCCGATGTCGAGGGAGCGGAAGCGGTCGACGACCCCGTTCTTCATGTCGTCCGCGACGCTGACGGCGGTGCTCGCCGCGCCGAAGCCCGCGCAGAGCAGCATGGCGCCGGGGACCACGTACGTCACGTACTCCGTCCCGGTGTCGATGGCGCCGCCGAAGAAGTAGACGAAGATCAGCATCAGCATCACGGGGAGCATCAGCGCCGCGATCAGCGCGTCGGGGCTGCGGCGGCTGATGCGCAGGCTGCGGCCGGCGAGGGAGAGTGCGGCGGTCATCGGTCGGCTCCCGTCAGGGCGAGGAATACGTCGTCGAGGGTGGCGCTGCGGACCGCGAACCGGTCCACAACGCTGCGTTGCGGGTCGAGTTCGTCGAGCAGCGCCCGCACGTGCGCGGCGCTCCCGTCGGTGGCCACGCCCAGGGTGAGCTCCTCCGGGTCGAGGTGGACCGCGCGCGGGGCCAGTGCCTCGTAGGCGGCCCGGTCGGTGAGGGTGAGGTCGAGGCGGTGTCCCGCGACGCGGGACTTGAGCTCGGCCGGGGTGCCCTCGGCGGCGACGCGCCCGTCGGCCAGGACCGCGACGCGGTCGGCGAGCTGGTCGGCCTCCTCCAGGTACTGGGTGGTGAGCAGCACGGTCGTGCCGTCCGCGCGCAGTTCCCGTACGAGGTCCCACAGCTCCTGGCGGCTGCGCGGGTCGAGGCCGGTCGTCGGCTCGTCCAGGAAGATCACCTCCGGCTGGGAGACCAGGCTCGCGGCGAGGTCGAGGCGGCGCCGCATCCCGCCCGAGTAGGTCTTGGCCGTACGTCCGCCGGCCTCGGCGAGCCCGAAGCGCTCGAGCAGCTCGTCGGCCCGGGCGGCGGCCGCCCGGGCATTCAGCCCGCGCAGCCGGCCCATCATGCGGAGCATTTCGGCGCCGGTCTGCAGGTCGTCGACGGCCGCGAACTGCCCGGTGAGGCTGATGGCGCGGCGTACGCGGGCCCGGGCGGACGCGGTGTCGTGGCCGGCGACGCGGGCGGTGCCGGAGTCGGGGTCCGTGAGGGTCGCGAGGATCCGGACGGTGGTGGTCTTCCCGGCCCCGTTGGGGCCGAGGAGGGCCAGGACGCTGCCGCGCGGGACGGCGAGGTCGATGCCGTCGAGGACGCGCACGGCTTCGTAGGACTTGGTCAGACCGGTGGCGTGGATTCCGTAGCTCTCCATGCCGTCCCCCTTCTGTGTATGGGCTACGCACTACTGCGTAAGTAATACACAGAACTAGGATGTGCGTCAACGACGTAAGAGCGAGCGGGCGAGGGAAGGAGGGGCGGCGATGGCGAACGAAGAAGACGGCGGCAGCGCGGGCACCGGTCTCCCGGCGAGCCTGGAAATGGCCTGGGGCCTGCGAGAACGCCCCGGCAAGGGCCCGCGCCCCACGCTCACGCTCCCGCGGATCGTGGACGCGGCCGTCGCGCTCGCCGCGACGGAGGGGATGGACGCCGTCTCCATGGGCCGGGTGGCCAAGGAGTTGGGCGTCTCGACGATGTCCCTCTACCGCTACGTCACGGCGAAGGAGGAGCTGTACATCCTGATGTCCGACGCGGGGGCCGGCACCCCGCCGCCGCTGCCGCCGGAGGCGGAGGGGTGGGGATGGCGCGAGCTCCTGTCGGACTGGGCGTACGCGCAGCGCACGCTCCTCATGACCAACTCGTGGATCCTGCGCATCCCGATCACGGCCCCGCCGGCCACCCCGAACCAGCTCGCCTGGATGGAACGCGGACTCGCCGCCATGGCCGGCACCGGCCTGCGGGAGAGCGAGAAGCTGTCGGCGATCATCCTGATCGGCGGCCTCGTACGGAACGAGGCCACGATGGCCGCCGACATGATGGACGCCATCATCAAGAGCGGGGTCGCGCCGGACCAGGTCGTGGGCCAGTACGTGCGCACGCTCCGGCTCCTCACCCGCCCGGACAGCCACCCGGCGGTGACGCGGCTGCTGGAGTCGGACGCGTTCACCGGCTCGGACGACCCGAACTTCCAGTTCAACTTCGGCCTGGGCCGCCTGCTGGACGGCCTGGCCGAGCTGATCGACGAGCGGCGTGCGGAGTCCTGAGCTTCACTCGACGTGGAGCGGTGGCGGGTCCCACGACGAAGGCAGCGGGTCGGTCGGGTCCCCGGTGACCCGGAGCGGGTAGCGACACTGCCACCACTGGGGGTGTGCCGCGACCTCGCTCGCGCTCATGCCGAACGCCTTGATCGGGGCCGTGGCGGCGCGGAACCGCTGGTCCAGGGCGTCCAGCTCGGGCTGCCGGAGTGCGCGGACCGGCTCGGTGAGGATCGGCCAGGCGCGGTGGAGCCAGTCGCGAGGGGCCGCGTCGTTGTCGAACTCCCAGGCGTGCGTGGTGTCGATTCCCTCTTCGACCTCCGCCACGAAGTCCGCCCACGCCTCCATGCTTCCGTTGAGCGTGGGGGCGCTGTAGCGCGTGGAGAGCGCCTGGATGGCACGGTGAATCGACGCGTAGTCCTCGGCGTCCATGTCTCAGAGGGCCGAACGGGCCCAGTCGGTGAGCGCGGCCCAAGCGGTGGGGGCGAGATCCAGGACGGGGCCGTCGGTGACCTTGGAGTCCCGGACGTGGATGGCGGAGGCGCAGGTGGCGACCTCGACGCATTGGCCGCCGTCAGTGTCGCTGTACGAGGACTTCTGCCAGGCGACGGCGACTTCTAGGCATGCACCGCCGTCGGTGTCGCTGTAGCTGGACTTGAACCACTTCAGTGCGGTGGGGCTCACGGCTCTCCTAGCAGTTGCTCCAACAGGCCCCGCGTCAACTCGGGGTTGAGGGCCTGTGTTCGCAGCATTGCATACTTGCGCGCCAGGATGCTGACCTCATCCGGCGAGGACATCAGCAGGCTTCCGTGCTGCGTCTCGGAGTAGGCGAGGTGCTGGTGATCGGGTGTCTCCAGGAGGATGAACGGCCCGTTGAGACCAGCGTGCGTGGTGCGACCGAAGGGCATCACCTGGAGTGTGACGCTCGGGAGATCCATGCAGGCGAGCAGGTGACGTAGCTGTTCCGCGTACACCTCGTCGCCGCCGATGCGGTCCTTGAACACCGCCTCCCAGATGATGAAGCTGAGACTGGGCGGGACCCTGCGGCGCAGAATTACCTGCCGCTTCACGCGCCTCGCGGTCAGGTTCTCGATCTCCTCTTCGGCGCGGGCAGGGACGCGAACGCGGAAGAGGGCCCGAGCGTAGTTCTCCGTCTGCAAGAGGCCTGGGATGCGCATGCACTCGTACCAAGACAATGCGATCGCCCGGTCTTCGAGGTCCATGTACTCCTCGGCGTAGGGCGGGATCACGTCCACCTCTGGCATCTCGTTGGCTGCCACCGCAAGCAGCCCCGGCAGGCCCAGGCACTGATCCATCAGCTCCGCGACGTTCGGCATCAAGGCCCGACGGCCCTGCTCGATCGAAGCGATGGACTGTTCGTCCAGCCGCACCAACTCTGCAAGTTGCCTCTGAGTCAGATTCTTGGCGACCCGGCCGGCGGCCACCTGCTTGCCGACCATCTTCATGGTCGTCGCGTTCGGCCGTGGGCGTTTCCTCGGTGGCATGACTACGAACTCCCCACCCGCGCACGCGCGATACCCCGTACCAACCCGTACTCATCAATGAGTACGGGTCGACGTACTGCTCCACGGTAGTCACGTAACGCGACGATCGTCCCGTGAATCCAGATACCCAGGCCGCCCTCATGCGCGAGCGCCTCTACCCGCGCTCACCCCAAACCGTCCAGGCCGCGCGCCACTTCACACGTGACACCCTCCACACGTGGGGCGTGACCGCCCGCCACGACGACCTGTTGCTCTGCGTGAGCGAGCTGGCCACCAACGCCCTGCGGCACGGTGTCCCCCGGGGGCGCGGCTACCTGCTCCGGCTGATCGGCACCGACTCCGCCGTCCGGATCGAGGTGCACGACAGCGGGCCCGGGCTGTCGCGCATCAACGGCCGGCCGCCCGGGCGCGGGCTGACGCTCGTCGGGGCCGTCTCCGACGGGTGGGGCGTGCTGCCGCGCTCGCCCGGCAAGGTCGTGTGGTGCGAGCTCGTACACCGCTGAGCGGGTCAGGCCCCCGCGGCCAGCAGGGTCGCCGCCAGCTTCATGCGCGCGTCCAGCTGCTTCTTCGCCAGGTCCAGCGTTTCCGCGTTCCGCTCGATCGTGCGCTGCTGGTAGGCGACTTCGACCGTGTACCAGATGCCCACCAGGTTGGTTTCCTTCTTGCAGGCCACGTCCTTGGTGGCCGCGGTGACCGCCTGCGGGCTGCCGAGGCTGCCCTCGTCGATGCCGGGCGGCAGGCTCGTCGGGTCGGTGTAGGAGGCGTAGCCGTGCCGGCCCATGCACTCGCTCCAGGACTTGACCGCCGCCGCGACCCGGCTGTCCTTCTGGGCGCGGCCGTAGGCGTCGAGGCCGTGGCCCTGCGCGACCATGCCGTCCACCGTGTCCTTCGTGGGCGTGAACAGCTTCAGCGCGCTCTCGCGCAGGCAGCCGCCCGCCGGAACCTTCTGGCCGCCGACGACCGTGGTGGCCACGTCGGACTTCTCGGCCTCCTCCTGGCTCATCGGGACCTTCAGCGACGGGTCCACGTCCAGCCCGTTGAGGACGAGCTTCTCGTTGGGGCCGAGGGTCTGCCGAGGGGGCCTGGTGGTCTGGCCGAGCCGCGGGTTCGCGTAGCCGGAACTGGCCGCCTCGGCCGGGTCGGAGATGCCGTAGCGGCGGTTCTCGTCCTGCTTGGCCGCCTGGTCCGCCCTGCGGCGCTGCTGGTAGCGGAAGCCGTAGCGCTGCATGCACTGGTCGATGAGGACGTCCTGCGCCTCGTCGAGCACTCCGAGCTGGCGGCTGTCCGGGATGTAGGCCGCGAGCGGGAACGTGAGGCTCCGGCTCTCGAGCAGCGTCGGTACGGCGCCGATGGCGGGTTCCTTGCCGGCGTCTGGGTCGGCCTTGCCGCCGGACTTGGAGTCGGCCTTGACGTCGCCCGGCTGCGAGCAGCCGGTCAGCAGGAGCGCCAGTACGGCTGCGGAGGCCGCCAGGGCGGCGCGTCGGGCATGCGGCGAGAACATGGTGGCTCCGGATGGCGGGGGCGGCTGCGACGTGGGGCGGCTGCGACGTGGGGTGGCTCCGCTCGCGGGCGGCGGGCGGAGCCGACTTCGGGTGCGGGCCTAGTGCCAGAAGGCCGAGGTGATCTGGTTGAAGAAGGTCGAGTTCAGGTTGCCCCTGCCACCGGACCCGAGGGTGGTCATGTAGCCCTGGCCGCCCGAGCCGGTGTACACCTTCCACGTGTAGGTGTCCCGGTTCGACCAGGACTCCGTGTTGTTGTCCGTCAGCTGCCCGGCGCAGCTCCTGGTGCCCTTGAAATTGTCGTTGTAGAAGTTGATGTCGATCTCGTAGAGGTCGAAGACCGAGTTCGACTGGTCCTGCCAGCAGAACAGGCCGAGCTCGCCCTCGTTGAGCCAGCCGTCCTTTTCGGCGGCGGAGGCCGGACCGGCGCCGACGGCGACCGCGCTGAGGACCAGGCCGGCGGTCGCGACGGTGCGCAGGGAATTACGAAGCTTCATCAGTCATGCCTTTCGGACAAACTGTCGCAATTTCGGGGGCGGGATCGTGGCCATTCAGGGCGCGGCTTCGACCGCCATGGAGTGGATCACGCTGCGGCCTGTCTCGCAACTGTCCGCGAGTACAGGAAACTTGGCGTGTCCGGTGACCCGTGGGTGACGGGACATCCGCTATCCGGTTCGCGATTTCCTCTGATCGGTAACCGGGGGACTCCCTTTGGGTGAAGCGATGGTGACGACCCGTCAACAATGTGGCAAGTGTCAAATGTGCCCGCCTGTCGGGGAAAGCTACGATCGGCGCTGGTACTTCGCTCTTGTGACGTCGTTTCCACCGCTACAGGCAGGAAGACCTTGAGTGCTGCAGTGGGCCTCGGTGCCGATAACGACTGCTGCCCGTGCTGCCGGCTCGGCGTGCGGGGGCGGTGGGGCGCCGAATCGGAATGGATTCAGCGAGCGCTCACGGCGATTCCCGATTTGACCGATCGGGAACGCGAGGTGTTCGACGCGATGACGTGCGGACCCACGAACGAGGACCTTGCGGCGAGCCTCGGGATGGCCATTCGGACGGTCAAATTCCATCTGGAGAACCTCCGCGGCAAACTGGGCGGCATTTCCCGGATCCAGACGTGCCTGCTCGCGGTCTACCACCAGATCGCCGCCTGCCCCGCCGGACACGTCTGAGCGGGTTCCCCCGCCCGCGGGTCAGCGGCCGGCCGCGATGAGGGAGGCGGCGAGCTTCATCCGCTCGTCGAGCTGCTTCTTCGCCCGGTCCAGCGTCTCGGCGTTCTGCTCGATCGCCCGGTCCTGGTAGGCGAGTTCCACCGTGTGCCAGATGCCCACGAGGTTGGTCTCCCTCTTGCAGCCGATGTCCTGGTTGGCCATGGCGATGGCCTGCGGGCTGCTGAGGTTGGAGTCGTCGATGCCGGGCGGCTTGTCCATCGGGCTGGCGACGGTGTATCCGTGCCCGCCCATGCATTCGCTCCAAGACGTGAAGGCCTTGACGACCCTGCTGTCCTTGCGGGAGCGGGCGTAGGCGTCCCTGCCCAGGCCCTGCACGTGCATGGGCTCCACCGTGTCCTTGGTGGGTGTGAACAGCTTCAGATTGCTCTCGCGCAGGCAGCCGCCCGCCGGGACCTTCTGGCCGCCGACGACCGTGGTCGCCGCATCGGACTTCTCGGCCTCCTCCTGGCTTGCGGGGACCGGGAGGGAGGGATCCACGTCCAGCCCGTGCAGCACGAGCTGCTCGTTGGGCCCGAGTTCCGGCTGCGCGGGCTTCTGCCGGCCGGAGCCCCGGGGGTCGTCGTAGCCGAGCCGGGCCGCGTTGGCCGGATCGGAGAGCCCGTACCGCCGGCTGTAGTCGTGCAGGGCCTCCGATTCGGCCTTGCGCCGCAACTGGTAGCGGAAGCCGAAGCGCTGCATGCACTGGTCGGTGAGGACGTCCTGCGCCTCGGCGAGTACCCCCTGCTGCCGGTTGTCCGGAAGGTAGGCGTCCATCGGGAAGGCGAGATCGCGGCTTTCGAGCAGCTTGGGCGCGGCGCCGATGGCGGGTTCCTCGTCGGGGTTGCCGCCCGACTGCGAGCACCCGGCCAGAAGGAGCGCCAGTACGGCCGCGGAGGCCGTCAGGGTGGGGCGGTGGGGGCGGGGCGAGAACATGCGGCTCCGATGGGGATGGCTGACATGCGGGGAAGCGGCGGTTCCGCCCGGGCTCGCGGGCGGAACAGCCGTATCTCGGGTGTGCTCCGGGCCGGTGTGCTCAGCGGGGGTAGGCCGAGGACAGCGTGTTGAAGTACCACGGGGTCAGCCCGGCCCGCCCCCCGGGGTCGATGGAGTGGCTGTAGCCCTGGCGCTTCCAGTCCGTGTAGACGTCCCAGGTGTAGGTGTCCTTGCTGAGGTAGGACTCCGTGTTGTCGTTCGGGGTCTGCCCGGCGCAGGTCAGCGTGCCCTTGAACTTGTCGTCCCCGAAGTTCTCGTCGCGGTAGTACAGGTCGAAGACCGAGCCGGTCTGGTTCCCGTAGCAGAACAGGCCCAACTCCCCGACTTGGAGCACGTTGTTCTTCTCGAGGGCCGAGGCCGGACCGGCGCTGACGGCGACGGCACCGAGGACGAGGCCGGCGGCCGCGAAGGTGCGCAGCGAATTGCTGAGCTTCATCAATTCTCCCTTTCGATCGAATTCCTTGCCGCTTTCGATGGCCCGGGTGCCGGCGAACTCGGCCGGCCCCTGACAGCCGAGGAGTCGATCATGCGCCTGCGGACCTTGACAACTGTCCCCGAGTACAGGTGATCTGGCGTGTGTTCAGCTTTATAGTGGCGGCGGTGCGGGGTGCTTCAGGTTGCCTGCCGCTCAATTGTGGAGGGCGGTTTCGCGGGCCGCCCCCGCACTGCTTTCGGGCCGATTCCTTTCGACGCCCGAAAGGAAGCACAGCCGGGCCGCCGCCCACGCGAGCCCCAGGCACACCGGCGTGTAGAGCAGCAGGTTCAGTACGTAGAACGGGCTCCCGGCCGGGCTGCCGACCAGCCCCGCGACCCACCCCAGGCCCGCCAGCCCCCGCACGGCCAGCCCCGCCGCCACCGCGCCCGTGGCCAGCCGTGCCGCCCGGCCGCCGCGGCCGCGGGCGTACGCGAGGACGGCCCCCGCCCCGGTCAGCAGCAGCGCGGCCAGCGGGATCACCACGCGCGGGGTGAAGGGTGCCTCCAGGCCGAGGACGGCCAGCGACAGGGCCTGCGCGTCCGCGGCCGGCCAGGTCGCCCCGGTGGCCCAGTACAGGTGCACCACCGCGTCGAAGGCGAGCACCCCGGCCACGGCCCGAGCCGTCCGCATCCGGTGTCGTGTCGTGGTCTGCGTGGTCTGCGTGCTCTGTGCGGTCTTCATGCGAGCCCCCTCGGCCCTCGGTGCTGGAACAACCCGGCACACGAAAGGAGGGGGACCGCGGGCGGAACATTCCTGTGGCCTGCGTCACGACCCTTCGGCTCGGTGTGGCGGCGGGGACGCGAGAAGGCCCCGCCCCCCGGTGCGTGAGCCGGGACGGCGGGGCCTTCGTGCGTACGGGTCAGAGCTTCTCGGGGGTCCGGATGCCCAGCAGGGACATGCCCTTCGCGAGGGTGCGGGCCGTCAGGTCGCACAGGAACAGACGGTTCTCCGCGACGACCTGCTCCGGCTCCGGCTTGATCACCGGGCACTCCGTGTAGAACGTCGTGAACAGCGACGACAGCTGGTAGAGGTACGCCGCCACCTTGTGCGGGGCGTACTCCGCGGCCGCCTCGGCGATCAGCTCGCCGAAACCGTCCAGGTGCAGGCCCAGCGCCCGCTCCGACGGCGCCAGCTCCAGCTCCGGGTGCGCGGCCGGCGTGCGCTCGCCCGCCTTGCGCAGGATGGACCGGATCCGGGCGTACGCGTACTGGAGGTACACCGACGTGTCGCCGTTCAGCGAGACCATCTGGTCCAGGTCGAACTTGTAGTCACGGGAGGCCGAGGTCGACAGGTCGGCGTACTTCACCGCGCCGATGCCCACGTACTGCCCGTTCTCGACGATCTCCGCCTCTGTCAGGCCCACCTTCTCGGCCTTCTCCCGGACCACGGCCGTCGCCCGGTCCACGGCCTCGTCGAGCAGGTCCACCAGCCGGACCGTCTCGCCCTCACGGGTCTTGAACGGCTTGCCGTCCTTGCCGAGGACCGTACCGAACGCCAGCTGGACGGCCTTGACCCCGTCGTTCAGCCAGCCCGCCCGGCGCGCCGTCTCGAAGACCATCTTGAAGTGCAGGGACTGCCGCGCGTCCACCACGTAGACCAGCTCGGTCGCGCCCAGCTCGGCGACCCGGTTGCGGATCGCCGACAGGTCCGTCGCGGCGTAGCCGAAGCCGCCGTCCGACTTCTGCACGATCAGCGGCGTCGGGTTGCCGTCCTGGCCCTTGACGTCGTCGAAGAACACGCACAGCGCGCCGTTGGAGCGGACGGCGACGCCCGACTCCTCCAGCAGCTTGCACGTCTCGACCAGCATGTCGTTGTAGCCGGACTCGCCGATCACGTCGGGGTCCTGGATGTCCATGTCCAGCTTGTTGAAGACGGAGTAGAAGTAGATCTTCGACTCGTCCACGAACCGCTGCCAGAGGGAGAGGGTCTCCGGGTCACCCGCCTGGAGGTCCACCACCCGGGCCCGGGCCCGCGTCTTGAACTCCTCGTCGGAGTCGAAGAGCGCACGCGAGGCCTTGTACAGCCGGTTGAGGTTGGACATGGCCTCCTCGCCGGAGACCTCCGACTCCGACTTGTGGTCCAGCTCGTGCGGGTGCTCCAGCAGGTACTGGATGAGCATGCCGAACTGGGTGCCCCAGTCGCCGATGTGGTGCCGGCGGACCACCTTCTCGCCCGTGAACTCCAGGATCTCCACCATCGCCGCGCCGATCACGGCGGACCGCAGGTGCCCGACGTGCATCTCCTTGGCGACGTTCGGCTGCGCGTAGTCGATCACCGTGGTGCCCGGCTTCGCCGCGAGCGGCACGCCGAGGCGGTCGTCGCCCGCCCGCGCCGCGAGGGTCTCGATGATCGCCTTGTCGGTGATCGTGATGTTGAGGAAGCCCGGACCCGAGACCTCGATCTCCCGGATCAGGTCACCGGTCGCGATGGCCTCGACCACCGTCGTCGCCAGCTCCCGCGGGTTGGCCTTCGCCTTCTTCGCGAGCGCCAGGATGCCGTTGGCCTGGAAGTCGGCCCGGTCGCTACGTCGCAGCAGCGGGTCGGCGCCACCGGCCTCCGGCAGAGCCGAGGCGAGGGCGTCCGCGACGCGCTGATCGACGGAAGAAGCGAGGGAAGGGACCGAGGCCATGAGCTGCCGTTCCTGTGAGGTCGTGCCGGTGGGAGCACTTGGTTGTTCCGACAAGTGCCGAGTATCCCACGTGAGGCCCACCCATTTCGCGGGAGAAAACAACCGCGGAGCGACCGCGGACGTCTGGGAGAATGGCTGGAGCCAGCATTCGAGATAGAAGGACGTGTCGTGGCGCAGAGCAGCACCGAGACCGACTGGGTCTCCCGTTTCGCGGACGAGGTCATCGCCGAGGCGGAGCGCCGAGCACCCGGCAAACCGCTGGTCGTGGCATCCGGACTCTCCCCGTCCGGCCCCATCCACCTGGGCAACCTCCGCGAGGTCATGACCCCGCACCTGGTCGCGGACGAGATCCGCCGCCGCGGCTTCGAGGTCCGCCACCTCATCTCCTGGGACGACTACGACCGGTACCGCAAGGTCCCCAAGGGCATCCCCGGCGTCACCGAGGAATCCCACGCCCAGCACATCGGCCGCCCGCTGACCGCCGTGCCCGCGCCCGAAGGCTCCCCGTACCCGAACTGGGCCGAGCACTTCAAGGCCGCCATGGTCGAGTCCCTGGCCGAACTGGGCGTCGAGTACGACCCCATCAGCCAGACCGAGCAGTACACCGCCGGCACCTACCGCGAGCAGATCCTGCACGCGATGAAGCACCGCGGCGACATCGACGCGATCCTCGACCAGTACCGCACCAAGCAGAAGCCGGGCGGCAAGAAGCCCCAGCAGAAGCAGGTCGACGAGGCCGAGCTCGAAGCCGCCGAGGGCTCGGGCGCCGCCGCCGAGGACGACGGCAGCAGCGCCGAGGGCGGCTACTTCCCGTACAAGCCCTACTGCGGCGAATGCGGCAAGGACTTCACCAAGGTCACCTCGTACGACGACGAGACGACCGAGATGACCTACGTCTGCACCGAGGACGAGTTCACCGAGACGGTCAAGCTCAGCGAGTTCAACCGCGGCAAGCTCGTCTGGAAGGTCGACTGGCCCATGCGCTGGGCCTACGAGGGCGTCGTCTTCGAGCCCTCCGGCGTCGACCACTCCTCGCCCGGCTCCTCCTTCCAGGTCGGCGGCCAGATCGTCGGCATCTTCGGCGGCGAGCAGCCCATCGGCCCCATGTACGCCTTCGTCGGCATCAGCGGCATGGCCAAGATGTCCTCGAGCAAGGGCGGGGTCCCCACCCCGGCCGACGCCCTGAAGATCATGGAACCGCAGCTGCTGCGCTGGCTCTACGCCCGCCGCCGCCCCAACCAGTCCTTCAAGATCGCCTTCGACCAGGAGATCCAGCGGCTCTACGACGAGTGGGACAAGCTGGAGGCCAAGGTCGCCGACGGCACCGTCCTGCCCGCCGACGCCGCCGCCCACAGCCGCGCCGTCCGCGTCGCCTCCCGCGAACTCCCGCGCACCCCGCGCCCGATGCCGTACCGCACGCTCGCCTCCGTCGTCGACATCACCGCCGGCCACGACGAGCAGACCCTGCGCATCCTGACCGACCTCGACCCCTCGCAGCCGCTCACCTCGCTCGACGAGGTCCGGCCGCGCCTGGACCGCGCCGAGAACTGGATCACCACCCAGGTCCCGGCCGACCAGCGCACCCTCGTACGCGAGGAGCCCGACACCGAGCAGCTGTCGTCGCTCGACGACGAGGGCCGCGAGTCGCTCCGCCTGCTCCTCGACGGCCTCGACTCGCACTGGTCCCTCGACGGACTCACCACGCTCGTCTACGGAGTCCCGAAGGTCATGGCCGGCCTCGACCCGGCCGCCAAGCCCACCCCGGAGCTGAAGGTCGCCCAGCGCACCTTCTTCGCACTCCTCTACCGCCTCCTCGTCACCCGCGAGACCGGCCCGCGCCTGCCCACGCTGCTCCTCGCGGTCGGGGCGGACCGCGTGCGCAAGCTGCTCGCCGCCTGAGGCCCGTGACACGGAAAGGGCCCGCACCCCGAGGGGGTGCGGGCCCTTCCGCGTACGCCGGACGTCCGGCGTCCGGCTACGCGATGTGCTCGTTCTCCAGGTCCGTCTGGTAGCGCTGCTTGAACGCGGGGATCATGCGGCGCAGCAGCGAACCGCTGCGCGGGTGGGTCACGCCGTAACCGTCCGAGAGGTGTATGTCGAGCGCCTCGGCCGTCGGGAAGTCGTTCTGCTCGTCGACCAGCGCGCGGAACACCTTGTACGCGGCCTCGGCGAACTCCGCCTCGTCCGGCGCGCCCGCGTCCTCCGCCGCCTCCGGCTCCTCCTCCTGCCGCGGAGCCGGTATCGGCAGCTGCTCCTGCTCCTGCCGCGGCGCCGGCTCCGCCTCCGGGCCCGCCGGGGGCATCACCGGAGTCGGCTCCAGACCCTCGACGTACTGCGGGTTGTAGCCGCCCTCGTACGCCGCCTGCGGAGCCAGCGGCGCCGCGAACCACGCACTGTTGTGCGCCGCCGGCATCGCCGTCGGATCCACCGCGAACGCCGGCGGCGCGTGCGTCACGACCGGCTCCGGGGCCTGGGCCTGCACATAAGGCCGGCCCTCGTCCTGCACCTGCGGGCCGACGGTCTCCACCGCCGGGGCCTCCAGCGCCGGAGCCATCGGCCCCGCCGCGAGCCCCACCTCGACCTGCTCCACCGGAGGCAGCAGCGCCGGCTCGATCCCCGCCGCCGCCAGCCCCTCCGGGGCCGTCTGCGACAACGGCACACCGATCCGCGCCAGCCGCAGCGGCATCAGCGCCTCCACCGGAGCCTTGCGCCGCCAGCTGCGCCCGTAACGGGCCTGCAGGCGGGCCTGGTAGATCAGCCGGTC
>NZ_JBFBFP010000085.1:0-15480 GCF_040684275.1 Streptomyces sp. NPDC091371 | reverse complement strand
CAGGGACATCAGCTTGGCGCGGACATCGGTGACCGCCTGCTGGAGGTCGCGGATCTGCCTCGGCATAGGTCGACGACATCGGCCTGCTGCCCGTCAGCCCCGACGCCGCCGAGGGCTTCTACCGCCTGGTCGACGCCGCCTACGAACGACGCGCGCTCGCGGTCAGCAGCAACCTCCACCCGTCAGGATTCGACGAGATCATGCCGAAGACCCTGGCCACCGCGACCGTCGACCGGCTCATGTACCACGCTCACATCGTGGTCACCCAGGGTGACAGTTTCCGGCTCACCCAGGGCACCTCCGGACAGGGAGTCAAGCCCTTCAGCTGATTACACACTCACCACGGCGGGGAATTATCTGGCCGCCGTTGGGGAGATCTCGAAGGCCGCCAGCGGGGAGCACTCCTGGCCGCCTACGGGGAGAACTTCAAGGCCGTTGACAGGAGACGAAGGCGACTTCGCCGAACAGTCTGCCCCGGATCTCAATGCAGATACTCCCGGCGCTGGTGAGGTCTCGGCGGCTGCGGGCGAGGCGGCAAGCCAGCCCGACCCGTGGGTTGTGAGCCCGACGGCCCACGGGGTCTTCGGTGCCCAAGAGGCGGCGCCGTTCGCCCAAGAGCCGGAGGAGTGAGAAGGGAGCAACACCACTGTTGCAGGCGCCGACCGTCCTTCTAGCTCGCTCACCAGGAAGAACATCCTCTGCTGCCGCAGGACGGGGAGCACATCACACTGGCGGGATAACCGCCGGCATGGTGCCCCAGCTGGTCAGGATCGGCGAAGAGTTCGGCATCGCTTCTCCGGCGGCGGGTTCGACGGCCTGGCCGGCAAGCATGACGCGGCCATGCGAGCGGTGAACGGAGGCCGGAAAACCCTCGTACTCCACCTCGGTGACTACGACCCGAGTGGTGAACACCTATTCAGCTCACTCGCCGAGGACGTGATCGCGTTCGCCGAGTTAGCAGGCGCCGAGGTGGACTTCCAGCGCATCGCGGTCACCCCCGAGCAGATCGCGGCCTACCACCTGCCGACCGCCCCGCCCAAGGTGACCGACCGGCGCTCGTTCTCCGGCACCGCCACCACCCAGGCCGAGGCCCTGCCGCCGGACGTCCTGGCCGCCGTCGTGCGCGAAGCCATCGAAGCCCACCGTGACCCCGCAATCCACCTCCAGGCGCTCGCGCGCGAGGAAGCCGAGCGGGAGCCATCCGCCGCCGGCTGATCGACAGCACCGCGACCTGAGCCGCTCAGCGCCCGCAGTCTCGCCGGTCGGCTGGCGGGCTCAACTGGCGCGGGAGACGAGCTCGTCATACCCCAGGTCAGACACGTCGGTGGCCTGCGCGTAGACCGAGGCGCCGGCGAGCATGTTCTTCAGGGTGTTGAAGCTGGAGGAGTACACCATCTTCTGCTTCATCGCGGTGCCGTCGGGGCACCAAGAGATCAGAATGATCTTGGTCCGCTGCCCTTCACCGTCGCCCTTGGAGAAGGTGAAGTCGTAGACCACGAAGCGGGGTTCGTCCTGGGGGAGGCGCCCCAGCAGCTCGTCGTGCGTCAGCGTTCCCTTGAAGTCGGGGACGATCGTGCTGAGGTCGTCGCTCAGCCGATAGAACAGCGTGTTGAACGTCCTCTTGTTCTTCAGCTCCTGGAAGGCGCTGATAGCGCTGTCCTCCACCGCGACACCGCTGCTCATGACCTGTCCTCCTGCTCGATCGTCCGCCATACGTAGGTCAGCGGATCAACGATCCAGCCTCCGACGGGTTCTGATCGGCCTCCGAAGGCATGAATATCGCGGCGTGTCCGTGCACCACAGGTGTTGCACCGGCTATCGTCGTCTCGACTGCTCTGAGCTGCGTGAACTGGAACCGCACGCTCGCGGCGCCCCGGAGAATCGTTGGCGACTTCGACTGCTCGGGCGAGGACATCGAGCGGGACTGGGTGGAGCGGAAGGGCTGCTGGAGCTCGGTGACCAGGGTGCTGCTCACCTACGAGCAGGTACGCGCGTACGGCCTCCCGGCGACCGAGGGCAAGAGCGGCGACCCGCGGTGGCCGGCCTTCGCCCGCCGCTACGGCTTCGACCCCCGCCGCCCGGTGCAGTGGGAGGTGGAGGCATTGGAGCCGGCCGAACTCCAGCGCCTGGTCCTCGCCGCCGTCGACCCCTACATCGACCGCACCGTGCTCGCGCAGCAGATCGCCCGCGAGGAAGAACAGCGCTGCGCCCTAGCCTGAAGGAACATCAGGCGCGAACCTTCCCGGTCACGGCACTGGGCCCCGATTCGCGCCCGCCCGACCCCACCCGCCCCTTCGACACCGTGGGGGGTGCGGCGGGTCGGCAAGCCGTTTCGGGGGTGTGGGAGCACCCCGGTTCAGGCGGGGTCAGGCTGTCTTGGATCACTCGGTCGCTGAGCTGTAGTGCGGCCTGCAGGGCGTGACCGAGTGTGCTGGGGAGAGAACCGGAGCCCAGGCCGCAGGCCTTGACCAGGTCGCGGCAGCTCTTTGCCTGGCTTGGGGTGGCGAGAGCGCTGAAGAGCGGGTTCGTCATGACCTCCCTGGCAGCGGCGCCGTCGTTCGCCGCGAGGACGCGGCGGTGCAGAGTGTTGGCGATGCGTCCGGCAGCCGGGTGGGTGTCTGACCCGATGGTGTCCAGGGCCGTGAGGCCGAGGCGGATCTCGAAGACGGTCATCCCTCGTTCCGTGGGCACGTTGAGGAACGCGGACTCGAGCTGCTTCGCCTGATCGTCGAACGGCCGCCCGATGGAACGCCGCAGCAGGGCATGTAGACAGGCGGTGACGGCCTGTTCCCACGGGTCGCCTACGGCGGTGTCGGCGATGAGCTCGGCGGCGCGCGCAGTGTCCTTGTTGGTGAGGGCTGCGATGACGGCGATCTGCCGGCCGTCGAACATGCGCTTGCCGATTCCTCGGTGCTCCATGGTGTGGGCGAGGGCTTCTGCCCACCGGCCGGCGGAGGTGAGGGTCCGGGTGCCGTCGGCGAGGAGTACCCGCCATAACCATGCGCGGATCTCTTGCCGGTCCGTGGCGGTCCGGGTGAGGTCTGCCGGGATGTGCACGTCGTCGAACTGCTCGGCGGTGCCGTTGCTGACGGCGGCGGACAGGCGCAGGAGGCGCTCGCGCCCGTCGTCGGCGTGTCCTGCGCGGATCTGAAGGCGGGCGAGGTTGACGACGGGTTCCAGGGCGCGGATCGCGGTCATGGCGGGGAGCGGTGCGGCGTGGAGGTAGGCGGCCGCGTGTTGGTGGCACATCGCGCGGGCGAGATCGGGGAGGTCGAGGTCGGAGGCGATGAGGGCGGCCTGGTTGTGGACGGCTACTGACGAACATCGAGGCCACTACGGGCAATTGATTTCTGCCGCAGGCGGCCCACGACCAGCACAAGCACTCGGAACAGCCTCACCGGGCCGGGATCGGCTGGGTGAGGTTCACCGGGTTGCCGTCGGGGTCCTGGATGTGGGCGACGCGCTGCCCCCACGGCATGTCGTTGGGGCCGCTGCGGACCGAGCCGCCCAGCGCCGTCACCCGGCCGAGCGTCTCGTCGACGTCGTCGACACCGATACTGAGCAGGATCCGCGGTGCCGCCCCGGTTCCCGGGTTCTCCTTGGCCACCAGCCCAAGGTCGGTGTCGCCGATACGCAAGCCGAGGTAGAAGGCCGGGCCTTCCGCCGGCACCCGGAAGATCTCCTCGGCGCCGAACAATTTCGTATAGAAGCCGACGAGGACGTCCTGGTCGGCAGTGATGATCACTGGCTGGATGGTGGACATGGCACTCCTGTCGAGAACGGTCGTGTCGCTGGGTAGACCGTTCGAGGACGGTGAACTCATCGGCAAAACCGCCCTGCCAGACGATCTACACCCCAGACTGCCGCCCACGACCAGCACGAGCACCCCGAAACGAGGTCACGCCACCCCGCTGACCAGCCACTTCAAGATGGCGCAGCTTCGATGAGTTCGAGGCGGAGTTCAAAGGTGTCTGAATGCGTGGCACGTCCCGGTCGGGTGCCAGGAGATTGGCGAGAATGGCGCGCATGACCACCGACACGCATCGTGAGGGCTCCGTGAGCCGCAGGCGCTCGACGGGCGACTGGCTGGCAGGGTCCGGCGGCGGACTCGACACCTGATGAGATCCACTTTCAGGCGACCCTGGGCAAGCCCTTCGTGGAGGGCCTGCCCAGGTTCCCCGCACGGTCCGTCCTGTCCCGCGCGCAGGACGTCTGCGTAGATCCGGGCTCGGACGCCGGGCTCGCCGGGATCGCGGCGCACCGGGCCAACGCCTGATGTGGCCCAGCGCTCTTCCAGCGCGGCCATGACGGCCTGGACGGTGTCCGTCCAGCACCACCAGTCCGGGCTCTGCGATGTGCTGCTCGTCGATTGGCTTCATGAACCCTGCGACGGCTGTGGAACCGAGACGGTTCGCCGCCGGACGCGGGTCCACCCGCATGAGGGACCTGGCTCAAGCCGCGGGCATCACACGGTCGGCAGGCCCTGTCGGGATGCGGCCCCCGTTGCGGCCCCAGTGGCCAGGGCCGCACCCCATACCTCCGAACGCACTCCGGGGCCGAGGCCACCGGTGTGGCTGTCGGCGGGCGGCCGCGATCTGCTGCCTCACCCGTTCGCGCGAGGCCAGGTGCCAGTGGGGAGCGACGGAAACAGGCTGGGCGTATGTCCGCGACGCTGATCGTCTACCCGCCCGACAAGCAGGGCTGGCGCCGGGTGCGCTACGACGGCGTCGCGCACCGGCCGGCCGACATCAGGGTCTTCCTCGCGGCCGACGGGGCTTGAGAACGCCGACGACGTGGACCTTAACGACCCCGACTTCGTGGAGTGGCGAGGCGTCGGCCCGGAGGGTGTGCCGAGATACGGTACTTGTCATCACAAGGCCGTGGGCCGACGCTCCATGGCGCCCACGGTCACCGGCAGCGGGCGTCCCTGGTCAGAAGATGGTCCCCAGGCTTCAGCCGGAAGGCGATGGTAGGCGTCGTCCAGGACATCGTGGGAAAGGAGGACGGGGCGGGTGAGCAAGTGGTCGCCAGCCCGTTGAACGCACGGGACGACCCCGAGGGTCAGCGATCCTGCCTCCCCTCCCGGCATGTAGAACGCTTCCGTGAAGGGTTCGCGCATATCCGCACGGTTGAACAGCAGCTCGACCTTGCGGGTGTCGAAGTGCTCCTCGAACTCGCCCCACTCGGTGCGGGTGGGAGTGCGGTACTCGCCGGCGGGCCGCAGCCGGCGCCGGTTGTCCAGGAACTTCTGGGGGCCGGGATGGCGACGACGAAGGCCGCGGCTGAGGTCGGTATCACCAGCGCGACGCTCTACCAGCGCCGCCGCCGCGATCCAGGCTTCGCCGAGCCAGGTACCAGGCGACCGCCACCCGAAGCACCCCGGAACCCGCCGACGCCGCCACGGATGCACTCGTGTGCGCCGGGCGAAACCGAAGGACAGGCCCTCATGCTCTGCCACGACTGCGACGATGCCGGGCGGCGCGTGCACGAGGGTGCCGCGCCGTGAGTGACACGCCCCGGATCTGGTGGCCAGGACCCATCGGCACCTGGCCGGCTGTGGGGCTGACGGTGGCTGTTCTCGTCGCCGCCAACCTGGTCTTGCACCGCTCGCCCGGTCTGTTCGGCCTGGTGACGGCCGTCGTGGTCAGCATCCTGCTGCTCGGTGTACTGCGATGGGCGGGCGGTACCTGGGCGGACGCGGGTCTTGCACGCGGAACCCTGGCCCGTGGTGCACGTTGGGCGTTGGCCCTGCTCGGCCTTGTCGCTCTGGTGTACCTGGCGGGGGCCCTGCTGCCGGTCACCAGGACGCTGTTCGAGGACCGGCGGTACGCCGGTATGGACGGCGGCGAGGTGATGCTGCGCGTCTTCGTGCTGGTCCCCGTCGGTACGGTTCTGGTGGAGGAGCTCGCGTTCCGCGGGGTGCTCTACGGTCTGGTGCGCCGCGCCCGTGGGGCGGTGTGGGCGACCGCCGTGTCGAGCCTGCTGTTCGGCTTGTGGCACGTGTTGCCGTCCCTGCACCTGGCGACGGCGAAGCCCGCTCTGACCACGGTCTTCGGCGATTCCGCGCTCGGCGGCGTCCTGGCGGTTGCCGCTGCGGTGGTGTTCACGGTGGCAGCGGGCGTCCTGTTCTGCGAACTGCGTCGCAGAAGCGGCAGTCTGCTGGCTCCCATGGGCTTGCACTGGGCGGTCAATGCGTTCGGCTACCTGGCCGGGTTCCTGCTGTACTGACCGCGCGGGCGATTTTGTGGCGGTCGGGTTCAGCCTGCCGGCTGGATGATCTCCCTCAGCCGGTCCAGGTCCTGCGCCGTGAATCCGGTGGGCCGCATGACGGCGTTCCAGCCGTCGACGTACGCGGCCTTGTAGGTGTGGCCGTGGCCGTCCGGTACGCCGGTGGAGAACGGCAGGTCGGCGGTGACCTGCCAGAAGGTGACGAAGGGCATCCACACCATGGTCCCGAGCACGTCCGTGCCGGGCGCCTCACCGATCCAGTCGGGTTCGGAGAAGGCCAGGCTGGGACTCCACCAGACGATCGGGTCGGACGGGTGCATGAGGTAGAGCACCCGGGTGCCGTCCCAGGGCCGGTCCGCCGGGGGGATGCCGGTGGCCGGGTCGTCGGTGAAGCGGACGGTTCGCCCGTCCTTGTACACGGGTTCGATCTCGGGACTACCCGCTTCCCGGTGGTCGCTGAACTCGCGGAAGAGGGTGTTGAAGTTCGGAGGTCCGGCGAACAGGGTGCCGGCGGTGCGGTTGCGCAGGTCGTACTCCCCGCTAAAGGCCGTCTCACCGCCGAACGACCCCAGGCTCTCACCGGCCACGAACAGCCGTGGACGCTGCTCTTGGGGCAGCTTGGACCACTTGTCGTAGACCGCGTCGAAGAGTTCACGGCCGGCCTCGCGCGCCTTGGACTGGTCGACGAGGTAGGACAGCCACGACGGCAGGTACGAGTACTGCATCGCCACCGTGGCCGAGTCGCCGTTGGCGAGGTACTCGAACGAGTCCACGGCGGCGGGATCGACCCAGCCGCTTCCCGTGGTGGTCATCACGAGCAGGTTCCTGCGGTGGAAGCCTCCCGCCCGTTCGAGGTCCGCGACGGCCCGCTCCGCCCGGGATTCCGTGGAGTCGGCGCTCTCCAGCCCGGCGTAGGCCCGCACGGGCTCCTGCGCCGTGCGGTGGGTGAAGGTGCCGATGTCCAGGGCCGACGGTCCGCTGCCCGTGAAGGCCCGGCCCTGGTAGCCCAGCGAATCCCACGGCACCAGAGAACCGGGCCCGCCCGAACGCAGGACGGACGTGGGCTGGTGCACGCCCTCCGGCGTCTGCGTGTCGCGCACCGAGAATGCCTCGTTGGCCGCGTTCACGAAGCCGCCCAGCAGCACCCCACTGAACACGGACCACGCCAGGCCCGTCACCACGACCCAGCCGACCACCCGCGCCGCTCGCGGGCCGATCCGGCGCCCGAGCAGCCGGGCAGCCCCGTGGTACAGGTGCCTGAGCCCCCGCCCGGCCATCAGCAGGAGATAGAAGACGAGTGCGGCGATGAACGGACAGGCGACTGTGGTGAGCGTGTTGTAGTCGGTGACGTCCATGAGCACGCGGATCTGGTGCTGCCAATACTGTCCGAGCCCGAACGCGAGACCGAACAGCACGATCGCGCTGATGAGCAGGACGAGCCAGGACCCGCGCGAGGGGACCCGCGCGTCCCGGTCTGCGAAGGCGCGCCACACGTAGGCTGCGAGCACGCCGAGCCCGTACCCGATGGCCGCGCTGATGCCGCAGATCAGTCCCTGGAGCACGCCTCCGCGGGGAAGCAGCGACGGGGTGAAGGACAGGCACGCCAGGACGAGCGCGCCCCAGCAGCCGGGCAGTGTGACCCGCAACAGCCGGCGCCCCTTCCCGGAGCCAGGGGGCGGCTCGACGTGCTCGGCCCCGGCCGCGTCCGTGCCGCCGGTCCCGCCCACCCGGCCCTCGTCCTTGCGCGATCGAGGTTCGCCCGGCGGAGACACTGGCGGATCGTTGTTCATGGCCTTCCTCCGGGACCATGGTCCCAACGACCCGCACATAGTGCCATCCGGGCCACCGCGACTCACCCAGCTGTTGTCCCGGGGCCCGACTTCGCCGAACCCATGGACCGGGCCACCGCCACCCGAAGCACCCAGGAACCTGGCGCCGCTGCCACCGATGCGCAGTGGACCACCTTCTACGAGCACCTCGCCGCCCATGGCGTGCGCCGGCAAGCGGCACTGGCTGCGGGGATTAGGTCCGAGACGGTCTACGACCGGCGCAGGTCCGACAGCGATTTCGCGAAGCAGACCGACCACCTGCGCCTTCAAGATGAGCCCGCTCCGTAGTGCCGTGGCACGAAGGCCGAATGGGGCCGCGCTGTGCTGGGCCTGCCCGGGTCAGATGCTGCGCGCCTACGGCTGTCGGGGTGGTTGTTCGTGGGACGGTCGTGGCTGCGCGTGCCGACACGTGAGCTCTCGGGTGCGTGAGGCACCCTGGGCCCTGGGCGGACGGACGGGACGGCGGGTATGACGGGATCGGCTGGTGCTGGGGCTGCGGGAGGTGCGCCGGGTACGCGGCGGATTCTGGCGCCGCTGGCGTTGGCGCAGTTCATCTGCAGCTTCGCGGGCTCGAACATGAACGTGATGATCAACGACATCAGCGAGGACCTGAACACCACGGTGCAGGGCGTGCAGGTCGCGATCACGATCTTCCTGCTGGTGATGGCCGCGCTGATGATTCCGGGCGGGAAACTCACCGACAAGTGGGGCCGCAAGCGCTGCCTGCTGGCGGGACTGGTGGTCTACGGGGCGGGGGCGGTAGTCAGCGCGGTGGCGCCGGGGCTGGGTGTGCTGATCATCGGGAACTCGATCCTGGAGGGCGTGGGCACGGCGTTGCTGATCCCGCCGGTCTACATCCTGACGACGCTGCTGTTCACCGGCACGGCGGCCCGGGCGCACGCGTTCGGGACGATCATGGCGATGGGCGGGATCGGTGCGGCCGCGGGCCCGCTGATCGGCGGGCTGATCACGAGTGCGATCAGCTGGCGGGCGGCGTTCGTGTTCCAGGCGCTGGTGATCGTGGTGATCGTGGTGCTGAGCCGCGGGATCGACGATCCGCTGCCGCCCGACCCCACCCGCCCCTTCGACACCGTGGGGGCCGTGCTGTCGGCGGCAGGTCTCGTATTGCTGGTCACCGGCATCCTGGCCGTCGACAACAACGGCTGGCTGGCCCTGAGCCTGCTGCTGGCCGGGGCATTGGTGCTGGCCGGCTTCTTCGCCTGGGTACGGGGGCGCGAACGCGCGGGCCGCGAGGCCCTGCTGTCGACCGCCCTGTTCCGCAACCGCACCTCCAACCTGGGCCTGATCACCCAGAACACCCAGTGGCTGATGCTCATGGGCGTCTCCTTCACCGTCGCCGCCTACCTGCAGGTCGTCCGCGGCTACGACGCGATCCAGACCGGTGTGATTTTCACCGCCGCGACCCTGGGCATCCTCGCCTCGTCACTGGCCGCGGAGAAGCTGGCCCGCCGGCGCGCGCAGCGCACCCTGATCACTACCGGCTTCGTGGTGACCATCGCCGGCATCGCCGTCCTGATCGCCTTGGTCGCCGGGACACCCGGCCCGTGGGCGTTCGCTCCTGGACTGCTTCTGATCGGTCTGGGGTTGGGGGTGATGCTCACCCCGTCGGTGAACATGGTCCAGTCGTGCTTCCCCGAGTCCCGTCAGGGTGAGATCTCGGGTCTGTCGCGCAGCATCTCCAACCTCGGCTCCTCGCTGGGGACGGCGGTGGCGGGAACGATCCTGGTGTCGGGGCTCAGCACGGGCGCGTACGCGGCTGCGATGGGTGCCCTCGCCGTGGTCGGGGTGGGCGGCCTGGTGGCCGCCGCCCTCCTCCCGCGTACCCACCCGACGGGGGCCGCCGCAGGCGAAGGGGCACCGCGGGTGCCGTGACCGACCATCGGGGGTCGGATGCTGTGCGCGTATCGGTCGGGCGGGGCGGGGTGGGCTGATCGAGGACCTGCTCCGCTGTGTCGGATGGTGTCAGTGGGCGCGTGTCTCGGCGCGGTCGAGTTCTTCGTCGAGGGCGATGGCGGCGTCGATGAGGGAGAGGTGGGTGAAGGCCTGCGGGAAGTTGCCGAGCTGCTCGCCCGAGGGGCCGATCTCCTCGGCGAACAGGCCGACGTGGTTGGCGTAGGTGAGCATCTTGGAGAAGGAGTACCGGGCCTGGTCGAGGCGTCCGGCCCGGGCGAGTGCCTCCACGTAGAGGAAGCTGCACAGGTTGAAGGTTCCCTCCGAGCCACGCAGGCCGTCGGGGGAGGCGCCAGGGTCGTAGCGGTAGACGAGGCTGTCGCTGACGAGCTCGCCGTCCATGGCGTCGAGGGTGCTCAGCCAGTCCGGGTCGTCGGGGGTGACGAAGCCGACCTTGGGCATCAGGAGCAGGGACGCGTCGAGGACGTCGGTGTCGTAGTGCTGGACGAAGGCACGGCGTTCGACGTTCCAGCCGCGCTCGACGATCTGCCGCAGGACCTCGTCGCGTGCGCCCAGCCAGCGGGTCAGATCACCGGGGCGGGAGTGGGCGGTGGCGAGTTTGACGGCGCGATCGAAGGCGACCCAGGTCATCAGCCTGCTGTAGGTGAAGTTCTGGCGGCCGCCCCGGGTCTCCCAGATGCCCTCGTCCGGGCGGTCCCAGTTGTCGGTGAGCCAGTCCACGACGCGCGCGAAGGCGTGCCAGCCACGGATGCCGCCGATGTCCTGGGCCTGCGCGAGGGCGTACGCGGCCTCGCCGTAGATGTCGAGCTGGATCTGGTCGGCGGCCGCGTTTCCGGCCCGTACCGGGGCGGAGCGCCGGTAGCCCTCCAGGTGGTCCAGCACCTCCTCGGTCAGGTGCGGTTCGCCGTCGACCCGGTACATGATCTGCAGCGGCTCGCCCGAGGCGGTACCGCCGGCGTCGAGGCGCTCGCGCAGCCACCGGCGGAAGGCGTTCGCCTCCGCTGTGAAGCCCAGGTCGATCAGGGACCGCACCGACAGGGAGGCGTCACGGACCCAGGTGTAGCGGTAGTCCCAGTTGCGCTCCCCGCCGATCTGTTCGGGCAGCCCCATCGTGGCGGCGGCGATCGGGGCACCGGTGGGAGCGTAGGTCAGGAGCTTGAGCGTGATGGCGGAACGGGTGACCATCTCGTGCCAGCGGCCACGGTAACGGGAGGCACGCAGCCAGTTCAGCCAGAACGTGCTGCACGCGTCGAAGTCGGCGAGGACAGCATCGGTGGAGGGAGACTCACCCCCGGGCCGACCGCTGAGACCGCCCGCCGAGCCCGTTTCGGTGGTGAGGACGACCGCGGCGCGTTCCCCGGCCTGCAGGGTGAAGCGGGCGGAGACGTCGGTGCCGTCCGGGTGCAGCGTGATCGGCGCGGTGACCTGCAGGTGCAGGTCCGTGCCGGGCCCCCGGAACAGCACCGACCCGTCGTCCAAGCTGCTCAGGTCGTGCGGTGCCCGGCCGTAGTCGAAACGGGGCTTGCACAGCAGCTCGAACGGCATGCTGCCACGAACCACCCGCACGGCCCGGATCAGCCGGTGCCGGGCGGACGGCGTCGAGGACGGGTCGGGCGGCATGAAGTCGATGACCTCACCGACCCCGCCCGGGGCCATGAAGCGCGTGATGAGGATGGCGGTGTCGGGGAGGTAGAGCTGGCGAACCGTCGCCTCCCCACCGACATCGGCCGCCAGACGGCAGTGACCTCCGCGGTCACTGTCGAGCAGTGAGGCGAAAACGCTCGGGGAGTCGAACCTGGGCGTGCACCACCAGTCCACCGTGCCGTCGGAGGCGACCAGCGCCGCCGTCTGCAGGTCGCCCACGATGCCGTGGTCCGCGATCGGGGGGTAGTCGGTCACAGCGCCTCCTCGACCCATCGCGCCGGCCGCAACCATGAAGCACCGCGACCGGCCTGGCGCGCCCAGCCCGGAAGGTTCGCCGTCGCGTACGACCCGGTCAAAGACATCGACCAGCTCCGCCCATCATTGCGGCGGGCGACGGCATCGGCCACTTCTCAGCTCTGCGCACCCGTGTATCGCCGTGAAGCGGGAGTCGGCACTCGTGACGGTTGCCCTTGTCGCCTGTCCAGCCCGCCTACCGGACGACTACCGGCAGCCGTTCCTGGGAGGGCGGGGGCCGGCTACCGCCTACGTGGCCGCCCTGTCGGAGGAACGTCGGGCGGAACTGGGCGAGGGATTGCGGTCGGCAGCGCCCCAGGCGGCGGACGGCTCGATCCCGCTGAGCGAGTGCGCGGGCCTGGACCGTACGGGGCAGGCCCGGAGCATGATCGGGTCGGGTCAGCCCTGTGCCTTGATGTGCTCGAGGACGGTGGTGAAGGCTTCGGTGGGTGAGAAGTCCACGTATTCGCAGTCCTCGAGTGCCACGGGGGCGTGCCCGGGCGGCCAGTAGAAGGCTTGGCCCGCTTCGTAGATCTCCTCCCCGTCCTTCGTCACCATCTTCAGTCGCCCTTTGAGCATGTAGCCCCAGTGAGGGCAGGCGCAGAGGCCATCGGGCAGGCCGGTCAGGGCAGGCCTCATATCGGTGCCCTGCGGAAACCGGACGAAGGCCACGGAGAGATCTTCTCCGATCGCTTGTGTACGGAGTTCGACGCCGCCGCCTTCGATCACGACCGGCGTGTCATCCCGCGTGGTCGCCGTCATGGCCGTCTCCATTCCCTGGGGCTACGGGGGAGTGTCTTTCCTCCAGGCTGGCCCCGGTGCCGGCATCGTGCCACGCCGGCGGGTGCCCAGGGGCAGGCTTGTTCGAGCTGGGCTGCGAGGCGGAGGAGGGCTCCCTCGTCGCCGACGCGGCCGAGGAAGCGGACGCCGATGGGCAGGCGGCTGCCGGACCAGCACAGGGGGCACGGACATGGCGGGTCCGCTGGTGTTGTCGGCGACGACGGCGGGGAACTGCGACGAAGGAGGCGTCCGCGCGGCGGCGCGCAGTGGTTCGTCCTCAGCGGAGGTCATCTCGCCGAGGGAGCGGTAGTTGAGACAGAGGAGGAGTGAGCCAGGTGCCGAAGCGGCCGAGGAACCGGGCGGCGGTGCGGGCTGCCGAATTCCGGTGGGGGGCCTTGCCGGGGATGACGAGTCCGGCGGCGCGCAGCCTGCGTCGTGCTGTGAGACGTGGCCGGCAACGACATCGGCGGCTCAAACCGGTTCCCCTCCGCCTGCTGCGGGCTCATCGGCCACCCAACCGCACCCGGGTGCCGCTCGGCGCCGCCCACGGGGACGCCAGACCACCGGCGGACCCGAAGCCGCGGTCGCCGCCCGAATGGTCCCCGCAGCACACAGCTGGGAGGCGGCGTTCGCCGGCTCGGCCGATCTGCATGACCGTCTCATGCGCGACTTGCGATCTCTCGGGTTCGGGACAGTGGTTTGAGAGACAGTGAGTTTTGGTGGGTTGGTGCTGGTCAGTGACTGTCTTGGGCTTTGGGGTCACTGTCTTGGGTGTGAGAGGGGGTTCCGCGAGAGTTCGGTGGCTCTTGTAGCGGTTGAAGGCGGGTTGTCCGGTTCTCGGCTTCACGGTCCGGTCGGCGCGCGGTGTGCTGGTGGGCATGGGTCAACGTCCTCCGTACCCGAGTGACCTGCCGGATGAAGCCTGGGAGCTGATCCGTCCGGTGATCATCGCGTGGAAGGCACGGCATCCCTCGTTCAGCGGCCACGAGGGCGCCTATGACATGCGGGAGATTGTGAACGCGATCCTCTACCAGGCCCGCACCGGCTGCCAGTGGCGCTACCTGCCCCACGACCTGCCGCCGAATCGTGCTCGGGGTTCCACCCGCGACCCAGCAGGCCCTTCTCGCGGAACGGACGCAGCCGCGCGCGGGAGCGCTGCGGCCGCCCGCGCCCGCAGCGCTCCCGCGCTGGCCGCGAAGCTGTCGGCGTTTTTCGTGGTGTTCGACGTTTTGCAGATCGACGGCCGGGAGCTGCTGCACCTGCCGTATGTGGAGCGCCGCGCCCGCCTTCAGGCCCTGTTCACCGACCACGCCCTGACGGCCCCATGGACCCTGTGTCCGATGACCACGGACCCGGCCATGGCCCGGGAGTGGCTGGAGTCGTGGACCGACGTGTCCGGCGTCGAAGGCATCGTGGTCAAGCCCCAGACCAGCCGCTACATGCCAGGTCACAGGGGGGCGTGGACCAAGGTCAGACGACGGGACACCACCGAGGCGATCACCGGCGCCACGACTGGCACCCTCGCCCGCCCGCAGCTCCTCGTCCTCGGCCGCCACGACCAGGACGGCCGGCTGCGCGCGGTCGGCCGCACCGTCCCGCTGCGCACGGAGGTGGCCCACCTGGTCGCGGAGCACCTGACGGCCGCCGACCCGGGGCACCCCTGGGAGGGCGTCACGTTCGCCGCGACCTGGGGGAGCCGTGACGTCATGGACGTGCGCCTGGTCCGCCCCGACCTGGTGGCCGAGATCAGCGCTGACCGCTCGATCGACCGGGGCGGCGTATGGCGCCACCCGCTCCGCTTCCGGCGGCTGCGCCTGGACATGGGTGTTGAGGATGTTCCCGGGTTCGGGCAGGGGCCGGCGGGCGCAGCCGGCTGAGCATCGCCCCTGAGGGTCCGCAACTCAACTCATTCTGAAACGATCAGTTAGCCAGGCGTTGGGGGGAACCCGTTCTTATGAGCCTCGGCGATGCTGTCCTTCGACCAGCCCAGCCAGAAGTCCACGCCGATTCCACCCTGGGGGTATCCCAGGTGGAAGAAGCGGTTCAGGAACCACATCCGTCTGTCCTGGTTGCTGACTTCCGCAGTGACCTCTTCCAGGTGTTCCAGCCAGCCGAGTGCTTCTTCGTGGCGTTCGAGGTACAGGTCCCGAAGGCTGAGGTCGCGGTACCCGGCTCCGCCATGGATCGTGCCCTTCCCGCGCCACTCCCCGGCCATTGCTGTTGCGAGGTACCAAACCACAGGGTCACGCTTGCGTTTCTTGTTGTTACACGAGGAGCAGGCCGGCACGAAGTTGTCGAGATCATCCGAGCCCCCGTCGGCGAACGGTATGAGGTGATCCACGGTTGTCCCGTCGCGGCGGGCGCAGTACGCGCACTTACCGCCGTTGGCAGTGAGCACGGCCATTCGCTCCCAGACCATGAGGCTGCGGCGGCGGCTCGGGATCGGGAGAAAGCTGCGCCTTTTGGCCACATTCAGTCCTTCCATGTCCCGTCCGACCACTTGCGGACGAGGGACGCGTAGCGCCCTTGCATACGGCCCGGCCGGATGGCGCCGGTCCACAGGGTGCGGCCCTGTCCGTCGGTGACGACGGTGGCCTTCTTGGTGTTCTGCCGCATCTTGCCGGACACGAACGCACGCCGGCCGGGCCGGCCCGCCTTCGGACGCCGTACCCGTACCTCGGTGCCGTCCAGCCGCAGCTCCACCCCCTTCGCACCGGCGTAAGCGAAGACATCGGCCAGCGTGTGCAGCCGCAGTCCCGCCTCGCCGGGGACC
>NZ_JBFBFP010000084.1:0-15796 GCF_040684275.1 Streptomyces sp. NPDC091371 | reverse complement strand
CCGGGCTGGTCTCAACCCGGCTAGTGCTGATCTTGTAAGACCTGCCACCTGCTAGGTGCCAGGCAAAGTGAGCTAGGAATCCCCTCCCTTCAGGGGAGGGGAGGCTTCAATTCGCAAGCGAGGAGGATCACGTGGGCCTGACCCTGTTTCCAGGAGATGGAGACAACAGCAGTCCGGACGTGTCATGGTCCTGCGTCCGCTTCGGCACCTTCCGGAAACGGCTGGCACAGTCCGAGGGGTTCGACCTCTCCGACATGTGGGGCTTCGGGGGCGAGCGGCCGTGGAGCGACGTCTCCACCGCCCTGGAGCCGCTCCTCGATCACCCGGATGTCTGTGGTGACGACCTCTCGACGGCCGACTGCGCTGCGCTGCTGCCCCGCCTGACAGCGATCACCGGCGAATGGCAGGAGGAGCCCGACGAACCGCTCCTCCAACAGCACATCGAGGACGCCCAACGGCTGGCCGGCGTCCTGCGCTTCTGCGTAGACAAGGGCGTCGCACTCGTCTTCGGCTGACGGTGGGGAGCGCACGGTCAGCCGACAACCCAACACGGCCGCTGTGACGGGGGCACTCCTCAGCAGCGGGCGAGTGTGCCGGCCTTCACGGTGGCTTTGTCGCTGAACAGCCAGCCTTCGGTGTTCGTGCCCTCGATGCGGGCGTAGAACCACTTGTTGCCGTGGGCATTGGTGACGTAGCAGTGGTAGTAGACCTTCACACCGGACTTGACCGTGGTCACGAAGGAGCACTCCGCGTACGGCCCGGTGTACAGGTGGGTTTCCTGGGCCGCGTAGCCGTAACCGTCGCTGCGGTTCGAGTGGGCCCAGCCCGTGCACGCCGTCGACACCGGGACGGGCTCCTTCACGGGGGAGCTCGTCGTCGCCTTCGGCGAGCCGGACGGGTTCGCGGCAGGCCCGCCGCTGTTGCCGGGCGCCGGCGTGGTACCCGTTCCCCGGTCCCCGTCCTTCTTCGAAGCGGTAGCGGACGGGGTTGTGCTGGTGCTCGTGGACGTCGCGTCTCCCGGCGAGATCGGGCGGCCCGCCACGTCGCCGTCGGCGGGGGTGCTCGCCGTGGGAAGCGCCGGGTTCGACCCGCCGCCCGCGTCGCCCCGCCCGTCCATCAGCGCGTACGCGACTCCGCCGCCGGTGAGGACGGTGGCGACCGCCACCGCGACGACGGTACGGGTGCGGTGGCGCCGCGCGCCGACGCTCGTGGCGCGGGTCTCGGCACGGCTGCCGGGACCGCCGGGTATGCCGGGGCCCATGCCCGGCTGTGCGGCGGCCGGCTGCGGAGAGGCGCCGTAGGCGTCGGTCGGCGTGTAAGAGGCGACGGGCTGGGCGACGGGCTGCGGGGCGGGCTGGGAGAACGGCGCGGCGGGCGGACCGAAGGCCGGCGGAGTGACGGGCGGGGGCGCCGGTGCCGGCGCCGGCGCGAGGTTCACCGTCACGCCCCCGGCGACCGCCTCCAGCAACTCGCGCGCCCGCCCGGCGTCGGGCCGCTGCAGCGGGTCCTTGGCCATCAGCGACTGGAGTACCGGGGTGAGTGGTCCGGCGAGCCGCGGCTCCGGCAGCGGTTCGCCGACGATCGCCGCCAGCGTGGACCACACCGACGTACGGCGGAAGGGCGACGAACCCTCCACGGCCGCGTACAGCGTCATGCCGAGGGCCCAGATGTCCGACGCGGCACCCGGCTCCAGGCCCTGCGCGCGCTCCGGCGGCAGATAGTCGAGGGAGCCGACGATCTGGCCGCTCTGCGTCAGCTTGGCCAGGGCCTCGTCGCCGGAAGTCTCCATGGTGGCGATGCCGAAGTCGGTGAGTACGACCCGGCCGCTGCGCTCGAGCAGTACGTTGCCGGGCTTGACGTCCCGGTGGAGGACCCCGGCCCGGTGCGCGGCGTCGAGCGCGTCCATCAACTTGGCGCCGATCGCGGCCGCTTCGCGCGGGTCCAGCGGGCCGCGCTCCGCCAGCACGTCGTCGAGGGAGGGCCCGTCGACCAGCTCCATCACGATGACCGGCAGCCCCTGCTCCTCGACCACGTCGTGCACGGTGACCACACCGCTGTGCCGGATCCGGGCGGCGGCCTGCGCCTCCCGCTGCATCCGGACCCGCAGATCGGCCAGTTCGGCGGGGGACGCGTCGGTGTAGGCGCGCAGAACCTTGACGGCGACCTCGCGGTTCAGCAGCTGGTCCACCGCCCGGGCGACCACACCCATGCCGCCGCGCCCGATCATCGCCGTCACGCGGTACCGCCCGCCCAGAACCTCGCCGACCAGCTCCGCGCCGTTCGCCCCCGTCACCTGTCACACTCCGTTCGTCGCACTGTTCAAGATCCGCCACGTGGCGGGCATCAGCGTAGGGGTATCCGCGCGGTCGGATGCGCACGGCCCCGGCCCTCGGCGCGCAGGTGCACCGTCCAACAGCGCGTGGGTGCGTGGACATCTGACGTGAGATCAGTAAACCTCCGGGGTTTCCCCGGCCCCGCCCGTATCGCCTGTCAGTGCGGGCCGGTGTGCGGGTTGGCGGCTTCGTGTTCCCTGATCGCCGCCTCGACCAGGGCCCGTGCGGCCCAGGTGATGGCTTCCTCTTCGGCCCGGGGGTCAAGGCCGCGGACGTCGCGCAGGGCGATCTGCGCTTCCCAGCCGACCACGATGGTCAGGGCCGAGACCAGCCGCTGGAACGACTCCTCGCTCAGGGTGGAGCGCAGTGGTTCGCAGGCCTGTTCCAGCCACATGATCCGGCGTTGGGTGCGGCGCGGGGTGGCGGGCTCTTGGGCGTCGTTCGTCGGTGGATCGACGGTCAGGCGGATCATTCGGCGGCCCAGGGGGAGTGATTGCGGTGAGTACTTCAGCAGAGTCCGTATCAGGGCGTCCACCCGGCCCGCGGCGTCGTCGGCGAGCGCGGGGTCGGCGAGCGCCTCTTCGACCGGGGGTTCGTTGATCGCGCCGGCGGTCGCGTCGATCAGCAGGTGGTCGAGGCTCGGGAAGTACACGTAGATCGTGCGGCGTGACACGTCGGCGGCGGCCGCGATCTCGTCGATGGACGGGGTCGCTCCGCCGGCGCTCAGCCGGACCGCCGCGTCGACGATCGCCTTGCGGGTGCGGCGGCGCTGCGCTTCGCGGCCGCCGCGGCGGACTGGATCATCTCTGGTCATCTCGGCCGGGCCTCCCTTCGTCGGGCGGATCGGGGGGTCTTGACGCCCACCCGCGGAATAAGTATATCTTCGTGCAGTCGCTGCACAGCAGTGCAGCGACTGCACTGAAATGAAGTGTGGTGCAGGTCGCATCAGCGCATCTGTCACAGGGAGCGGGGCGTCGGTGTCCTGTGCCCGAAGCCGACAAGGAATCTCCCATGCGAAGGAAGAACACCATGAACGAGAACCTCGACGTCGTCGTGATCGGTGGCGGATACGCCGGTGTCATGGCCGCGAACCGGCTGACGCAGCGCGACGGCGTGACCGTGACGCTGATCAACCCGCGCCCGGACTTCGTCCACCGGATCCGCCTGCACCAGCTGGTGGCCGGGAACGACACCGCGGTCGTCGCCTACAGAGACGTCCTGGCCGAAGGCGTCCGGCTGAGAGTCGACACCGCGACCCGGATCGACGCGGCCGACCGCACCGTGACCGTGGCGTCCGGCGACTCGGTCGGTTACGACTACCTGGTCTACGCCGTGGGCAGCGGCAGCGCCGACCCGGGCGTGCCGGGGGCCGCGGAGTTCGCGTACCCGATCGCGACCTTCGAGGACGCCGAGCGGCTGCGGCCGGCCCTGGACGCCGCGCCCGCGACGGCGCCGGTGACCGTGGTCGGCGCCGGGCCCACCGGCATCGAGACGGCCGCCGAGCTGGCCGAGCAGGGGCGGGCCGTGACGCTGGTGTGCGGCGGGGTGCTCGGCCCGTACCTGCACACCCGCGGCCGCCGCTCGGTCGCCAAGCGGCTGGCCCGGCTCGGCGTCACGGTCATCGACGGCTCCGACGCGAAGGTGACGGCCGTGACCCGCGACAGCGTGCGGCTCGCGGACGGCCGTGAACTGCCGAGCGAGGTCACCATCTGGACCGCCGGCTTCGGCGTGCCCGACCTGGCCGCCCGCAGCGGGCTGAGCACCGACTCCCTGGGGCGGCTGCTCACGGACGAGACGCTGACCAGCGTGGACGACGTACGCATCATCGCGGCGGGCGACTCGGCTGCGCCCTCGGGCCTGCCGCTGCGGATGAGCTGCCAGGCCGCGATGCCGCTGGGCGCGCGGGCCGCCGACACGGTTCTCAGCCGCATCGCCGGTGCACAGCCTGAGGCTCTCAACCAGGTGTTCGGCGCCCAGTGCATCAGCCTGGGCCGGGGCGACGGCATCTTCCAGTTCGCCAACCGGTTCGATGCCGCGGTGTGGTTCAACATCGACGGCCGACCCGGCGCGAAGCTCAAGGAGCTCGTGTGCAAGGTCGTGGTCAAGCACCTGGCCGAGGAGGCGCACAAGCCCGGCGGATACAAGCTGCACCGCTCGGCGCGCGGGGGTACCCGCCAGGAACTGGTGCGGGCCGCGCGCGGCGAGGCGCAGGTCGTCGCCGAAGGGGCAGCCCGGCCTGTTTTGGCCGGCGCCGGACTGCCGGTGTTCGACGAGGTCACGGCGACACCGTAGCGTCTGGGCGGGCACTCCTGAACCGGCTTCGCGCCCGCTATGAGGGCGTGGACCAGGGGCCTGAGCGGAGTTCGGATGTGCTGCGCCGCGCCCGTACCACCAGCGGCTCGTCGGCTGCGGCGCCCACCGCGATCATGGAAACGATGGCCCAGCCGGGGTTCGGGCGGAGCGCTTCGGTGAGGGCGTCGAGGTCGAAGGCGCGGAACTGGTGGGACGCAAGTCCCATCGCCTGGGCCTGAACGGTCAGGTGGGCCACGGCCTGACCGAGGTCGTAGTCGGCGAACTCGGAGTAGAGGAGCCCCGAATCGTCGGCGTGCCGGCGGGCGAGCGCGACGATCAGCAGGCCCGCGTCCAGGGCCCACCGGGCGGAACTGGCCGCAAGATGGGGCACCACCCGGGCGTACTCCGGCTCACCGGGCCTGGTCGCGAGGAATCCCCATGGCTGGGAGTTCCCGGCGGAGGGCGCCCACCTCGCTGCTTCGAGCAGCAGGTCGAGGGCGCTGTCGTCGACCTTGACCGACGGGTCGAACTTGTACGGGCTGAACCGGCCGGCCAACAGGGGGTGGAGCAGACCGGGCTTCGTAAGATCATCGGACACGTGTGCTGACAACAGCGCGCCACCGCGATTCATTTCCGGCCGGCGTCGACACGCGCTCGGGGCTACCGCCCCGCTGACCCCGCGTGAGATCGAGAGCGAGGTGTACGCCGCCGCCGAGCCTCACGGAACCGGGCCCATGTCTGATCGCCGAGCCGGCTGAGTACGATCGCCAACGCCGGTCTGAGTACGTGAGCGGGCGCCCGCCGCGCGTGGCCCCGGAAGGGTGGACACCGTGCGTCGACTGCTGCTGCTCGCCCCGCTGTTGCTGTTCACCGCCGGCTGCGGGGTGGTGCAGTCCTCAGAGGACGCCGCCACGGACGCCGCACGGGAGGTCGCGAGGAAGGCGGGAGAGCGGCTCTACGGCCAGCGTCCGCGCACGGCGGAGGACGTGGGGCGCTCCGCTTCCGGCATCGACGGGGTGGAGGTACTGCGCGTGACGGGTACCTCGACGCACGACGGGGACGGCGTCCACGTGGTCGTCCGCACGTCCGGCTCGGCGTACAGCAGATGGCTCGACCCCGAGGAGCTCGCCGTGCGGCGCTGTTTCGTGGTGCGGGTGTCGCCCAAGTCGGAGTGGCGCGAGGATCCCCGCGACGTGGCCTGCCCGGATGGCCCTCCGCTCACCTTCCCCCCGGCACCCGAACCGCCCAAGCTGCCGTACGAGCAGCTCCGCGCGAAGCTTCCCCGGGTGCCGGAAGGCGGCCGGGCGGACGAGGCCGAGGTGCGCCGCACGCTCGCCGCCCTGGACCTGGACCCGGCGATACGCATCGAGGTGAAGGCGGACGGCGGCCGGGTCGGCGTTCTCCTGTCTGTGAAGGGCAACGGCTTCGACGCTCAGGACTGCCTCCTCGCCCAGGTGGGCCCCGGCGCCAGCAAGGTGTGGGTGCCGCCCCGGATCCAGCGGATGCCCGGAGAGGGCGGCTGCACCGTCGCCAACGCCCTGGACCCGATACCGCTGCCGCACTGAACGGCGTGCGGGACGTTGCCACCCTCCACCATCCACTCTCCGCCCCCAGCCCTTGCCCAACCTATCGAAACTCGATAGATTTCCATCGAGAGGCGATGGAGGGTGAGTCATGGGAAAGCTGGCAGTGCGCGCGCTGAGCGCCGTGCTCGTGGTGGTGCTCGCCGGCACCGTGTTCGTACAGGCATTGATGGTGTGGGCATTGGCCACCGACCCGGAGGACGGATCGCTCCCGCTGACCCCGCTGCGCGTGATCACGATCCTGGGCATGGTGTCGGCCCAGGTCGCCCTGGTCTGCGTCTGGCGACTGGTGACGATGGTGCGCCGCGGAACCGTGTTCTCCCACGCCGCCTTCCGGTACGTGGATGCCGTGATCGGCGCGATCGTGGCGGCCGCCCTCCTGTGGTTCGCGGTCACCGCCCTCAACGCGCCGGGCCAGCGGGAAGACCCGGGCGTCACCGTCATCATGGGCGGGGTCGGCGTGGCCATCCTGGGAGTGGCGCTCATCGTGCTCGTGCTGCGGATGCTGCTTGCCCAGGCCGTCGCGCGCGACGTCGAAGCGACGCAGATGCGGGCCGAGTTGGACCAGGTGATCTGATGCCGATCGCCGTCGACATCGACGTCATGCTGGCCAGGCGGAAGATGTCCGTGGGCGAGCTCGCGGACCGAGTGGGGATCACGCCCGCCAACCTGGCGGTACTCAAGAACGGCCGCGCCAAGGCGGTGCGCTTCGCGACGCTCGCCGCGCTCTGCGAGGTGCTCGAATGCCAGCCGGGCGACCTGCTGCGCTGGGAGGCCGAGGACGCCGCGGCCGGATGACGGCCTGACACCGCCGGTCCGCGCCACTGCCCTTCGGGCGCGTGGAAACCATCGGCCTTGTGTGCACCGGCAGTAGGCCATGCGCGCAAGGCGATTGGCGCGTGGCAGGTGGGACCTGCCCGACGCCGTGCCCGGGGCGGGCCGGCGGGGCCACCGCTCGGGGGTCTCGCTCCCGGCACGTCCCAGGCCGGCTCCCGGCCGGCGCCCGGCCGCGCCTACCGGTGGCCGCCTCCGGTCGTTGTGCGCGTCTTCGGACCACCCGGTAGCGTTGATGAGTTGCGTTCCGCCCACACCGCCGTGGCATCGCCCGGCGGGGCAGCCGTTGATCGGCAGAGGAACGGGATCACATGGCAGAGCACAGCTTCGATATCGGGACGCCGGCTGCAGGGGCCGCTCTGGCCCTCCTGGCAGCCCTCGGCCCGACGCCTGCGGGCGCCGCACCGCCGCACACCGGTTCCGCCGGGTCGGCTACGGCCGCCGCGTCGCGGTCGGTGCGGGTCCCTGCCCCAAGCCACCCGCACCGATCGAAGCGCTGGCCACCGCCCGGTGCGGTGTCCTGGAGGTCCCTGAGAACCGTGCTCGCCCCGGGAGCCGGACCATCAGCCTGGCCGTGGCGGTCATTCCGCCCGTCTCGGCGAAGCCCGCTCCGGACCCCGTGGTGTTCATGGCGGGCGGCCCGGGCGGCGAGGTGTTCGACGACATCCCGTTCCTGGTCTCCTCCGGCCTGAACCGGGATCGCGAACTGATCGTCATGGCCCAGCGCGGCAATCGGTACGACAAGCCCAACCTCGCCTGCCCGGAGCTGGACCACTTCCACGCCCAGTCCGTGGGGCTCCCCTCCTACGCGCCGCAGACGGAAAAGCTCATGCTCGACGCGGTGAAGCAGTGCCGGGACCGCCTGACGGCCGACGGGACCGATCTGAGCGCCTACAACAGCACTGAGAACGCAGCCGACTTCGCCGACCTGCGCACCGCACTGGGCCTCAAGCAGTGGAACGTCTACGGCCACTCCTACGGCAGCAACCTGGCCCTGACCTACCTGCGCCTGCACCCCCAGGAGATCCGCGCGGTGGCGCTCGACTCGGCGGCCCCGCACCGTACGTCTCCCTGCCGTTCGCCTGGGCCAACGCCCGGGAGGGACTCGACAACCTCTTCAAGGCCTGCGCGGCCGAGCTCGGCTGCAAGAACCGGTACCCGGACCTCGAGCGCACCCTGAACGAGCAGGTGCGCAAGCTGGAGGCCCAGCCGCTGACGCTGAACGTCCAGCCGCCGCAGGGCGGAGCCCCGGTGAAGGTCGTCCTCGACGGCGGGGCGCTGATCAACCTGCTCGTCGCCAAGGCGATCCCGTTCGCCGACTTCCCGGCGGCGATCGACGAACTCGGCCGCGGAAACCCCGAGCGCCTCGCCAAGGCCCGCGCCGCCGGTTCGGTCGAGGTGGCCGGCGAGACCGCCCACGGACTGACGCAGTCGGTGGTGTGCAGCGAATGGACGCCGGACCACCCGCCGTCCGACGTCCTGCAGGCGGGCCGCGAAGCGTTCCCCCAATGGCCGGAATCGGTTCAGGCCGAGGCGCCTCAACTGCCCTTCCAGGACGCGATATGCCGTATCTGGAACGTACCCGACCGCACCTCCGTCATGCGGGTGCCCACCGTCAGCTCGGTCCCCGTCCTCTTCATCAACGGGACGTTCGACATGAAGACCGGGGCAGGCTGGGCGCCCAAGACGGCCGGCACGCTGTCCAATTCGACCACCGTGCAGGTGCCCGGGATCGGGCACTGGGTGGTCCCGCAGTCGCCCTGCGCCCAGAAGGTGCTGGCGTCCTTCCTCGCCCGCCCGAACGCACCCGACACAAGCTGCGTGGCGGGGCTCAGGGGGGAACCGTTCGCGATCACCCCGAAGCGATCGGGAGGAACGATGGCACGGTCGCACGTACGACGGCTGCGCACCGGGTCGGCCGCAGCGGCGACCGGGATGCTCCTGACCGGTATGTTCGCGGCGCCTGCGGGTGCCCAGGACGAGACACCCGGAGCACCGACCGGCACGGTAGCCCGCACCGTGGGCGACGCCACCTTCACGCCCGGCCCCTGCCCGAAGACGGCGGGTCCGGTCGCCGAAATCGAAGGGGCCCGCTGCGGAACGCTCACCGTGCCGGAGAACCGCACCAAGCCGGACAGCTGGAAGATCACCCTCGGTGTCGCGATCGTGGCGGCGGCGACCGACGAACCGAAACCCGATCCGATCGTGTGGCTCGCCGGCGGACCCGGCGACGACGCGGTCGGAGAGGCGAAGATGGCGATCGACGGCGGCCTGAACCGCGACCGTGACGTGATCTTCATGTCCCAGCGCGGCACGTACTCGGCCGCCCCGGCCCTCACCTGCCGCAACGTCGACGAGTTCAACGCGCGCGTGACCGGCCTCGTCTTCGACGCACCGTCCACGGAGCGCGAGCACGTCGCGGCCACGAAGGCCTGCCGCGAGAAACTGGCGGCGACCGGGGCCGACCTCAGCGCCTACAACGACATCGAGAGCTCCGCCGACTACGCGGACCTGCGCACCACGCTGGGCCTCAAGGAGTGGAACGTCTTCGGCATCTCCTACGGCACCCAGCTGGCGCTCGTCTACATGCGCCTGCACCCCGAAGGAATCCGTTCCGTCGGCATCGACGGCATCCTGCCGCCGTCCACCGGAGGGTCGGCCATCACGTGGAAGGCCGCCAAGCAGGGATTCGACGGCTTGTTCAAGGCCTGTGCGGAGCAGCCCGACTGCAACCGCCGCTATCCGAACCTGTCGGCCACCTTCGAACGGCTCGTCCGTGACCTCGAAGCCAAGCCCGTCACCACCACCGTCACGCTCCCCGACAGCGGGAAGCAGGTGAAGGTCGTCCTGGACGGCGGAGCCCTGGTGAACTGGATGACCGCCGCCACCCACGTGGCCCCCCAGGTGCCCGTCGAACTCGACGAGCTGGCCAACGGCAACCCCAAGCGGATCGCCGAGCAGTGGGCCGGCGGCAAGTACAGTCCCCAGGCCATCGGCCGGCTGTCCCACGGGCTCGTCTACGGCGTCTTCTGCATTGAGTGGACCCCGTACGAGACCCAGGCCGAAGCACTCCGAGCGGGCCAGGCGACCTACCCGTCGTTCCCCGAATCGGTACAGGACCAGGCCCCGCTGCTGACCTTCCTCCGCGAGGACTGCGCGGTCTGGGACATCCCGGCGGCGCCGGCCTCCATCCGTGACGTCACGAGGAGCGACATCCCCACCCTCGCCATCTCGGGCGGGTTCGACGCCCAGACCGCGGCCGCCAACGGGCCGTACGTGGCCCAGACCCTGCCCAATGCCACCGTCGTCACGATTCCCTACGAACCCCACGTGGTCTTCGCCACGTCGAAGTGCGCCCAAGCCATCACCGTCTCCTTCTTCGACACCCCCACGGCCCCGAACACCGACTGCCTCAAGAACCTCAAGCCCCCGAAGTTCGAGATCGCCCCGTGAAAGAAGGTGCTGTCCGTGAACCGGATGGCGTTGAGGTGCGGTGTCGGGGGTGCCGTGGCCGTGGCCGCCCTGGCCGGCCTGCCCGTCACGCAGGCGTACGCGACCGGCGACGACCGGGAGGAGCGCAGTGCGCAGGTGATGACGGAGCTGGTGCCTTCTGCTGACGGCCCGGGCTGCGCGGCAGCGGTCGACAACGCGCCTGAATGGGCTCGGAGCGTCACGCTGGCCGACCTGATGCGTCACACCAGCGGCATTGCCGACTACCAGGATCTGCTGGAAGCCAAGGGCGTCGAGGTGACGGATCCGGCCGGCCGGCAGGACGCGCTCAAGGCCGTCCTCGCCTCGCAGCCGGACAGTTCGCAACGCGGTAGCTTCTCCTACTCCAACTCCACTTACATCCTCCTGGCCCATGTAGTCGAAAAGGTCACGGGCAAGCCCTTCCCGGCCTTTGTCCAACAGGAGTTCTTCACCCCGCTGCAGCTGCGCGTGACTCTGGCACCGGCGACGGACGTTCCCGGCAAGGCGAAGTCGTACGACGAGAAGGACGGCTCCTTCACCCCGAACTCCTCCCCTTGGACTCAGTACGGAGACGGCTCAGTCCAGACCACCCCCGGTGAAATGGTCCGCTGGGCCGACAATTACCGCACCGGCCGCGTCGGTGGCGAGCAACTGCTCGCCGGGGTCACGGCGGGAGCGGTGAGCGTGGGCGACGTCCTGCGCGCGCGTGGGGTCGAGGAAGGCAGGTACGGGGCCGCAATGCTCCTTCTGCCCGACAAGAGCCTGGTGCACCGCGGCGACTGGGAGCAGTTCCACAGCACCTTCAAAGTGAGCCCGGACCGCAACACCGCCGTCACCGTCGTGTGCAACGTGGATTCCCCCGACATCTTCCGTGCGGCGAACCAACTGCTGGACATCTGGACCAAATGACGCTCTCCTTCGGCCCGTGGTCAAGCCAGTGACAGCGGCAGCACGGGGAAGGGGCGGTTCTGCCAGATGAGTCGGGAGGTCTCCTCCGGATAGGTTGCGACGGTCGGCCGGCTGTCAAAAAGCCGCACGAGGCGTCGTTCGGTGTCGTACGCGGGCCAGCCGGGGTCGCCGTGCGTCGCGAAAGCCGTCCATGCGCGCCGCATCGAGGCGGACAGGGCCTCGGCCTCCGGGGAAGGCGCCTCGCCGATCAGTGCGGCCGGCTGGCCGCGGTCGAGGTTGCCGAAGACGAGCGGCACGTCGAGGCCGTGGCAGGCGCCGAGGACGCCGCCCATGCCCGGGGCCGGCCAGGTCAGCTCGTAGACGTGGGCGCGGCCGCCGGCGGCGGTCTGTGCCTGGGCGAGGTGGAGGCTCGGCATGCGGAACAGCCAGTCGGAGTGGACCAGCTCGTACAGCTCGTCCGGGCCCGCGGCCGGAAAGCCGTCGCGGTAGCGGCGCGCTCCGTCCGGGCCGCCGGGGGCCAAGACGCGCAGGGCGGTCGCCGCCTGCTCCGGTGTCACCTGGCCGAGCAGACCGTCGAGCGCGGTCAGCAGCCGCTGCTCGTCCCGGGTATGGCCGACGAGGAGCTCGATGCCCCGGCCGGCGCCGTCGGCCAGTGCCTGCCACGGGGTGACCGGCAGGACATCGCCCTCGACGACCGGCGAGAACGGGACCGACCGGTACGCGGCACGGCCCCAGCGATCCGCCCGCTGGGCCGTCTTCGCGCCGACCGCGTCCCCGGCGGCGGACAGCCGGGCCGGCTCCACCGCGCACAGGTCGGCGACCGTGGGCCGCAGCCCCAGCTCGGCGGCACACTCGGCGGCGATGTCGGCGGCGAGCTCCGGCGAGAAGAACGTGCCCTGCACGCTCTGCGCGACCGCCCTCCCGAACAGCCCGGCCGCCTTCGGCATGGCCAGCAGCGCGGCCACCGACCCCGCGCCCGCCGACTGGCCGAACACCGTGACGCGGCCCGGGTCGCCGCCGAAGGCCCGGATGTTGTCACGTACCCACTCCA
Organism: Streptomyces sp. NPDC091371; assembly: GCF_040684275.1. NCBI lineage: Bacteria > Bacillati > Actinomycetota > Actinomycetes > Kitasatosporales > Streptomycetaceae > Streptomyces > Streptomyces sp. NPDC091371. The sequence goes on along the minus strand of NZ_JBFBFP010000084.1, from coordinate 3,323 downwards.
GCGCAGCGACCTGGTCCAGCAGGCCCCGGTTGGCGGGAGCCCCTTCGATCTGCCCGAAACCCTCCAGGCCCACACGGTAGTTGAACGTCACCACGACGATGCCGTCGCGGGCCAGGCGACCGCCGTCGTACTCGGGAAGGCCGGACATGCCGATCGTGTAGGCGCCGCCCTGGATCCACACCATCACGGGGAGCCCCGCGTCCGGGCCCGGGTCGGGCGACCAGACGTTGACCGTCAGCCAGTCGTCGCCCGGCGCGTCCAGCGCCAGCGCGTCCATGCCGAAATGACCGCCCTGAGGGGGCGGCGGCCCGTACGCCACCGCCGCCCGCACCCCGTCCCACCCGCGCACCGGCCGCGGCGCGGCAAAGCGCAGCGCGCCGACCGGCGGCTCGGCGAACGGGATGCCGCGGAAGACCGCAACACCCGCCTCCCGGCTGCCACGCAGCACTCCGGCGGCCACGCGGACCTCCGGGTCGGACCCGGACAGCTCAGACTCGGCGACCGTCATCACGGCATCCTCTCGGGAGATGGAGCGGGCTCGCGGCGGCCCTGACCTCTGCGGGATGATCCGCCTCATCTCGATGCCGCGCCAGCCATTTACGGCCCTGCGGATCGGTGCACTGATGCGTGCCAACGCGCGACCACGTGCGCGCCGTTGTGACGCAGCCCCCCGCTCCCTAGCGTGCTGGACGCAGGCCCGGCGGGGAGTGAAGCCGCCGCCGGACCGAGACACCCATGCGGACTCAGGGGGGCACATGCCAGAACCGGACTCGACTCCCCCCAAGGGGCGGATCTTCCAGACCTCCACCATGACGGCCATGCTGGAAGGCGTCTACGAAGGCAGCACCACCATCGCCGAGCTCCGCCGCCACGGAGATTTCGGCATCGGAACCTTCGACCGACTGGACGGCGAGATGATCGTCCTCGACGGCCGGTGCTACCGGCTACGCGCCGACGGGACCGCCGGGGAAGCCGACCTGGCCACGCGAACGCCCCTCGCGGCGGTCACCTACTTCCACGGCGAGCACGACTGGCGGCTGACACAGCCGGTGGACGCCGCGGGACTGCGCACGGTGATCGACGACTGGCTTCCGAGCCCCAACCTGTTCTACGCGGTCCGCGTGGACGGACACTTCGATCACATGGTCACCCGGATGCTCCCCGAGCAGCACCGCCCCTACCCCCGCCTGATCGACGCGGTGGCGGGGCAGATCATTTCCACCCACACCGACCTCCACGGGACGATCGTCGGTTTCCGCAGCCCCACCCACATGCTCGGGGTGGCCGCGGCCGGGTACCACCTGCACTTCCTCTCCAGCTGCCGCACACGCGGCGGGCACGCCTACGACTTCGTACTGCGCTCCGGGCGGGTGCGCGTCGACGTGGGGTACGAACTACTCCTGTGCATGCCGCGCACCCAGGACTTCCGCAGCGCTCAGCTCGGCCGGGGCGATATCGCGGGTGAGATCGAGGCGGTACTCCAGGGCGGCGGCCCGAGGTGAGGGCAAGGTCCACGACCCGATCCGCCGCCCGGCGAAGCTTCCCATCAGCGATCATGGAGGCGATCGGCTGCCCGGCCGAACAGCCTGCGGCCGCCGCCGTAGGGCATCCGGCTGAACCGACTACCTGACAGGACGCGACCCCCGATGTCCATATGGCCTTCGATCGTTGCCGTACTCGGCACCCTCGCCGGCGCCCTGACCGCCGGCTTCCTCCAACACCGCTCGGCACGCAGCGCACGCGCCGAGCAGCGCGCCGACAGCCACCGCGAAGACCAGCTCGGCGCCGTCACCGACTTCGCGGCGGCTCTGGACGCGCACCGCTCGGCGATGTTCCACAGGGAGCGCCTGGCCCTGGCCGATGCGGGCGCCGAGCACCAGTTGGAGGCCCAGACGAGGTCCCACGACACGCGGACGGCGATCACCGCGCCCCACCTCCGCCTTCAGGTCCTGGTCCCCGAGCTGGCCGGCCCCGCGCAGCAGGCCGCAGATGCCACGTACGCGCTGCGCAAGGCCACCGACCGCACCGACCTGGATGCCCGGCGGCATGCTGCCAAGGAGGCGTCCCAGGCCTTCGTCGCCGAGGCCGCCGCTCTGCTGCACCCAAACCACCGCTGACCGGGGGAGACCACAGCCCGCGACCGATAGGATTGCCTGTCGGCGCGCGACGAGCCGGCTGCGATTTCTGCTTGTTTCTCCGGGAGAACTTCCATGTTCAAGGTCAATGAATACTTCGACGGCACGGTCAAGTCGATCGCCTTCACCCAGGAGGAGGGCCCTGCGACCATCGGTGTCATGGCTCCCGGCGAATACGAGTTCGGAACCGCGGCGCCGGAAACCATGCACGTGGTCAGCGGGGGTCTGACCGTCAAGCTGCCCGACGCCGACGACTGGCAGTCTTTCGGTGCCGGTGACCACTTCAAGGTCCCGGGCAACAGCAAGTTCCAGCTCAAGGTGGCGGTCGAGACCGCCTACCTCTGCGAATACCGCTGACCCGGTTTCCGGCGCGGCGATGAGTCCGGGGGCGCCCGCAGGTCTATCTCTTGACGGAGACAACCGACTCATCGGGAGCAAGCCATGGGCCTCATCCACATCGAGCTGTTCGCGACCCTCGACCTCGTCGGGCAGGCGCCCGGCGGCCCCGACGAGGACCCGGTGGGCTTCCCGTTCGGCGGCTGGCAGGCACCCCTGCTGGACGAGGTCGCCGGGGCACAGGTGGGCGCCGCGTACGAAGGCACGGACGCCCTTCTGCTCGGCCGTCGGACGTACGACATCTTCGCCGCCTACTGGCCCCACCAGGAGGGCGGCGAGGACAACGAGATCGCCACGCTCTTCAACAGCGTCCCGAAATACGTGGCCTCGCGCGGCAGGCCCGACCTCTCATGGGCCGGGTCCACGCAGCTCGGCCCGGACCTGGCCGACGCGGTGCGCGAGATCCGTGACCGCCACGAGCACGTGAAGGTCGTCGGGAGCCTGAACCTCGTGCAGACCCTCCTGCGCGAGAAGCTCTTCGACCGTCTCGACCTGTGGCTGCACCCGATCGTGCTCGGTGTCGGGAAGAAGGTGTTCGACGACGGCGCGGTGCCCACGAACCTCACGCTCCTCGCACCGCCGGCGTCCGGTCCGAAGGGCACCGTGTACCTGCGCTACGGGCTCGCCGGCGGCACGCCCGCCACGGGAGACATGAGCGCCCCCGATCGCGGCATAGGAAGCGACGACTGAACCACCCGTGTCCGTCAGGAGGACATGATGAAGCGGAGTGCGAGGCCGGAGGCCGTGGTCCAGTAGGTGACGCGGGCACCGTCGTCGAACTCCACCTGGCCG
>NZ_JBFBFP010000083.1:0-17563 GCF_040684275.1 Streptomyces sp. NPDC091371 | reverse complement strand
GCACAACCGGCTCCTCGCCAACCCCGGTTCCGCCGAGGTCCCCGGGGCGCTGCCCGGCCCCGGCCCTCAACCGCCGGCGGGGCTGGATATTCCAGCCCCGCCGGCGTTTGAGGCGACGGCGCGAAGCGCCGTACGGGGTCCGGGGCAGAGCCCCGGGGAACGGTGGAAGGGCGGGGCGGGGAGAGGCCCCGCGCAGCGGCACCCGCACCCATCCGCACCGGCGCCCGCCAATCGGCCCGCGCAGCGCAGGGGCGACCCCGGCCAGGAGGCCTCTACCGGCGGGCGGACGCCGTCAACGGCCCGTCGTCGCGGGGTATTCGGCCCCGCCCTCCCGGCTCACCCGCGCCCCCGCCGCCCCGCCGGGTACGGGCCGTGCTGCTCGGCGCCGAGAGGACCCCGTAACGCTGGTTCCACGCCTGCCGGGTGATCCACACGTCCAGCACGCCCCAGGTGGCCACGATCGTCCCCGCGACCGCGCCGAGCGCCATCGGGAAGGCCAGCCACGACCCGGCCAGCGCGAGGTAGAACGCGATCGTGGCCACCGTCAGGGTCACGGCCACGATCATCACCGCCCGCACCGCGGAGACCCGCACCGGATCCGGCATCCGGCGCCGCCCGGCCGCCTCCTCCACCCACAGCCCGCGCCGCGCACCATCAGGCAGCGCACCGGCCGCACCCCGCGCCCCCGCCCCGCCCCCGCCCCCGCCCTCGAATCCGTTCACGGCCCGCTCTCTCCCCGACCCCGACCCCGACCCCGACCCCGCGCCCGGGGTCGTCCGTCCCGCCATGCCTACCCACCCCACCTACCCAGACAGACGTCCGGAGGGTGCGGGAGATTCCCGAATCCCGGACGCATCCACCCGCACCGAAGATCGCGGAACGAATAATTCCAGCCATCCATCCCGTTGCGGGAACCGAGGCCCCACGGGGTGTCATCTGCCACAAATCGGGCCGCAGTTGACCGGAAGTATCGGACAACTCGTGATCTTCGTCCAGGCGTCCGGCCGAAAACGTCCGGACACGCCTTCGAAGCACCTCTTGGTCAGTAGTAGGCTCACGCCGTTTAAATGACGGAACACCGACCCCCGACAACGGGGTTGAGCTGGGGAGGCTGGGGAGGCCATGCGCTTTCGCGGGAAATCCATCCGCCGGAAGATCGTGGCGTTGCTGCTGGTACCGCTCGTCTCCCTGACTGCCCTCTGGGGCTTCGCCACGGTCATCACCGGCCGTGAGGCCGTCCAACTCTTTGACGTGGCCTACGTCATCGACAAGGTCGGCTACCCAGTCGAGGACGTCTCCCGAGTCATCCAGAAGGAACGCCGCCAGACCCTCGTACTGCTCGGGGACCCCCGCGCGTCCGGGGCGATAGCCGAGCTGGCCAAGAGCCGCGCGGTCACGGACCAGGCGGTCGAGCGGATCAGCGCCAGCGCCCGGGACCCGAAGGTCATGGGCGAGTTGAGCCCGCAGAGCGCCCGGAACCTGCACTCCATCGTCGCGGCCTTCCACGGCATCGGAGCCATGCGCCGCTCCGTCGACCAGAACTCCCTCGACCCCACGCAGGCCCTGGAGCTCTACAACCGGCTCATCGACCCCTGCTACGACTTCCTCATGAACCTCCACGGTCTCGACAACGTGGAGGTCGACAAGGAGGGCCGCGCACTCGTCGGCATCAGCCGCGCCCGCGAGCTGTTCTCCCGCGAGGACGCCGTGATGGCCTCCGCCCTCGTCTCCCGCACGGTCGAGCCCACGAGCATCCGCCAGGTCTCCGACCTCGCCTCGAACCGCAAGCTGCTCTACGAGTTCAACCTCGTGACCCTCCCGGCCGAGGACCGCGAGCGGTTCGAGGTGTTCTGGGCGGGCTCGGAGACCAAGGACCTGCGCGACGCCGAGGAACGCTTCATCACCGCCGGCGCCGGCAAGAACCCGCGCAGCACCACCGCCGCCCAGTGGGACGAGGTCTCGGCCAAGGCGCTCGACGACCTCGCGGCCATGGACACCGAGGCCGGTGACCGCTACCAGCGGCGCATCGAGCCCGTCGCCATGGACGTGATGATCCAGGCCGCCGTCGCCGGCGTCCTCGGCTTCATCGCCCTGATCGTGTCGCTCATCCTCTCCGTCCGCATCGGCCGCGACCTGATCCGCGACCTGTCCCGGCTGCGCAAGGAGGCCCACGAGGCCTCCGGCGTCCGGCTGCCGAGCGTCATGCGCCGCCTCGCCGCCGGCGAGCACGTGGACGTGGAGACCGAGGCGCCCCACCTGGAGTACGAGAAGGACGAGGTCGGCCAGGTCGGCCAGGCCCTCAACAGCCTCCAGCGCGCCGCCGTCGAGGCCGCCGTCAAGCAGGCCGAGCTGCGTCGCGGCGTCTCCGAGGTGTTCGTCAACCTGGCCCGCCGCAACCAGGTGCTGCTGCACCGCCAGCTGACGCTCCTCGACACCATGGAACGCCGCACCGAGGACACCGAGGAGCTCGCCGACCTCTTCCGCCTCGACCACATGACCACCCGCATGCGCCGCCACGCCGAAGGCCTGGTGATCCTCTCCGGCGCCGCGCCCTCCCGCCAGTGGCGCAAGCCCGTCCAGCTGATGGACGTCGTACGGGCCGCCGTCGCCGAGGTCGAGGACTACGAGCGCATCGAGGTGCGCCGGCTCAGCCGCCTGGGCATCGCGGGCCCCGCCGTCGCCGACGTCACCCACCTCATCGCCGAACTCCTGGAGAACGCCACCGTGTTCTCACCGCCGCACACCGCGGTCCAGGTCCTCGGCGAGCGCGTGGCCAACGGCTTCACCCTGGAGATCCACGACCGCGGCCTCGGCATGACCCCGGAGGCGCTGCTCGACGCGAACCTCCGGCTCGCCGAGACCCCCGAGTTCGAGCTCTCCGACACCGACCGGCTCGGCCTCTTCGTCGTCAGCCGCCTCGCGCAGCGCCACAGCGTCAAGGTCGTCCTCCAGCCCAGCCCGTACGGAGGCACCACCGCGGTGGTCTTCCTGCCCTCGGCGCTGCTGACCGAGGCCCCCGAGACCAACGGCACGGGCCTGCGCCTGGAGGAGTCGGGCAAGCCCGCCTCCGAGCGGCCCGCGCCCGCCGCCGTCGAACGCGCGACGTCCGGCCGACCGCTGCCCGCCGCCGAACTGCGCGGCCCGGTCGAGCTGGAGGCCCCCCTCGGCATCAACGGGGTCGACGCCCTCGACTCCGTCCTGGACGAGAACGTCGCCACCGGCATCGCCGGCCTCACCGGCGTCGGCGGCCGCCCCGCCATGGCCACCCTCGACGACGAGACCCCGCCGGGCGGCACCCCGCGCAGCGCCCTCCTGGGGCTGCGCCCGGCCGACCGGCCGCACGGCGACCGGCACACGGAGCGGAACGGGGCCCGCCAGGGCGCCGGCCGCGAGCGCGAGCCGCTCGCGCCCACCGGTCCGGTCCGGCTGGACACCCAGCGCGCCGAGGCCGGCGTGCGCCCCGACGGCCGCCGTTCCTCGGGCGCCGTGCCGCTGCCGCGCCGCCGCCCCACGCCGACGCTGGTCGCCGAGCACGGCCGCCGTGTCGAACCCCGGCCGGTGTCCGGTGCGGCCACGTCCGCGCCGGCCTCCGAGCCCACCGCCGACGACGCCGTCGCCACCGGCGGCCTGCCCCGCCGCGTCCGCCAGGCCAGCCTGGCGCCACAGCTGAAGAACACTCCGGCACCGAAGCCCGCCGACACCGCCGCCGAACCGGTCGACCACCGGGACGCGGATGACGTACGTACGCGCATGTCAGCACTCCAGCGAGGCTGGACGGCGGGCCGCAACAAGCACGCAGAGCAGTCCGAGACCGAGGCCGGCACCCCCGCCGCCACCGGTCCCGCGAACGAGAACGAAGGGGACGGTCGATGACCGCACCGCAGACCGGCAACGACACCAGGGGCCGCGGCTCCGGCCCGCTCAACTGGCTCCTCGACGAGCTCGTCGACCGAGTCGGCTCCATCCGCAAGGCCGTGGTCCTCTCCGGCGACGGCCTGCCGACCGGGAGCTCCAACGACCTGACCCGCGAGGACAGCGAGCACCTGGCGGCCGTGGCCTCCGGCTTCCACAGCCTGGCCAAGGGCGTCGGGCGGCACTTCGACTCCGGCAAGGTCCGCCAGACGGTCGTCGAGCTCGACGAGGCCTTCCTGTTCGTGATGGCCGCCGGCGACGGCAGCTGCCTGGCCGTCCTCGCCGACGCCGACTCCGACGTCGGTCAGGTCGCGTACGAGATGACGCTCATGGTCAAGCGCGTCGGTGACCACCTGGCGACCGCCCCGCGCACCGGGCTGCCCGCCGGAGGGTGAGTCGGACCGCATGAGCGACCCAGGCCAGGACCGCCCGCACCACTCCGACGACAGCACCACCAGAAGCACCAACGACCGCCACGGGACGGACGCGTTCGCTCCCGAGCACGACCACTGGTTCGACGCCGACGCGGGCCCGGTCGTGCGCCCGTACGCCATGACCCGCGGCCGGACCAGCCACGCGGGCCAGCACCGGCTGGACCTGATCGCGCTCGTCGTCGCCGAACCGGCGGCCGACGATCCGGTCTGGGACATGACCCTGTCCCCGGAACACGCGCACATCCTCGGACTGTGCCGCGACCGGCCGCAGTCGGTCGCCGAACTGGCGGCCGACGTCGACCTCGCGGTCGGGGTGGTGCGCGTCCTGATCGGCGATCTGGTCGCCGACGAACTGGTCCACGTGACCCGGCCGGTACCTCCGGCCGAACTGCCCGATGAATCCATTCTGCGTGAGGTGATCGATGGCCTTCGGGCGCTCTAGCCGCACCGGTGCCATGCATGCCGTGTCACCGGTCGAGCCGCTGACCCTGAAGATCCTGGTCGCGGGCGGCTTCGGGGTGGGCAAGACCACCCTGGTCAGTGCGGTAAGCGAGATCCGGCCGCTGCGGACCGAGGAACGGCTCTCCGAGCCGGGCGTCGGCATCGACGACACCGGGGGAGTGGAGGGCAAGAACACCACGACCGTGGCCATGGACTTCGGGCGCATCACGCTCCGCGAGGACCTCGTGCTGTACCTGTTCGGCACACCCGGGCAGGACCGGTTCTGGTTCCTGTGGGACGAGCTGGCCCAGGGCTCGCTCGGCGCGATCGTCCTCGCCGACACCCGCCGGCTCGCCGACTGCTTCGCGGCGATCGACTACTTCGAGCGGCGCGCGATCCCGTTCGTCGTCGCGGTCAACTGCTTCGACGGTGCGGACCGGCACCCCGTGGTCACCGTACGGACGGCACTCGACCTCGACCCCGAGGTACCGGTGCTGCTGTGCGACGCGCGCGACCGCGAGTCCGTGAAGGACGTGCTGGTCGGGGTCGTCGAGCACGCGATGACCCTCGCGCGCGCCCGGCGCCTGAGCCTCAAGGCGGAGGCCGGGGCCTGACGTGGAGGCGGCCCGTACCCCCGCCGACTGGGGTACGGGCCGCAGCTCTCATGGGGGGATCGGGGTCCCGGTCGCCGCGCGGGACTGTGGAGCGAGTGTGAACCCGCCACAGGGGGCCGTCAAGCGTTGCCGCACCCCCACTTTCCCCGCCGCGGGGCAAATCCAGCCTCGCCGGCGTTTGAGGCGCGGGGGTCCGGGGGCAGTGCCCCCGGCAACGGCGCCGCACCCGGCAGGCCCACCGCCCGCACGGGCATCGGCGCGATCAGCGGACCGCGATCACGGCCGACCCGTGCCCGAACAGCCCCTGGTTGGCCGTGATCCCGGCCCGCGCCCCCGGCACCTGCCGCTCCCCGGCCGTCCCGCGCAGCTGCCAGGTCAGCTCGCACACCTGGGCGATGGCCTGGGCCGGAACCGCCTCCCCGAAGGAGGCCAGCCCGCCGCTCGTGTTCACGGGGATCCGCCCGCCGAGCGCGGTCGCACCCTCCCGTACGAGCTTGGCGCCCTCACCCTCCCCGCAGAGCCCGATGTCCTCGTACCACTCCAGCTCCAGGGCGGTGGAGAGGTCGTACACCTCGGCGAGCGACAGCTCGTCCGGCCCGAGCCCCGCCTCCTCGTACGCGGCACGCGCGATCGAGGACCGGAAGGATCCGGCCGCGGGCTCCACCGCGAGCACCGAGTCGGTGGCGATGTCCGGGAGGTCCAGCACCGTCCGCGGATAGGTCGGCGTCACCGTCGACACGGCCCGGATCCGCACCGGATCACCCACCCCGCGCGAGCGCGCGAAGTCCATGCTGCTGAGCACCAGCGCCGCGCCCCCGTCGGAGGTCGCGCAGATGTCGAGGAGCCTCAGCGGGTCGGCGACGACCGCCGAGGCCGCGACCTCCTCGGCGGTGACGCGCTTGCGGTAGCGGGCGTTCGGGTTGAGCACCCCGGCCGCCGCGTTCTTCACCTTGACCTCGGCGAAGTCCTCCGCGGTGTCCCCGTAGACGGCCATCCGGCGGCGGGCGTACAGCGCGAAGTACGCGGGGTTCGTGGCCCCGAGCACCCGGAAGCGCAGCCAGTCCGGATCGTCCGGCCGGTCGCCCCCGGCAGGCGCGAAGAACCCCTTGGGCGCCGCGTCCGCCCCGACCACCAGCACCACGTCGGCCAACCCCGCCAGGATCTGCGACCGGGCCGCCCCGATCGCCTGCGCCCCGGACGCACAGGCCGCGTACACGCTGGTCACGCGCGCGCCCTGCCAGCCGAGGGCCTGGGCGAAGGTCGCCCCGGCCACATAGCCCGGATACCCCGAGCGCACGGTGTCGGCGCCGACGATGGACTGCACGTCCGTCCAGTCCAGCCCGGCGTCGGCCAGCGCCGCGCGCGCCGCCGCCCGCCCGTACTCCACGAAACTGCGGCCCCACTTGCCCCACGGGTGCATGCCGGCCCCGAGGACGGCGACATCGGCGCTCACGCGGCCCCTCCCACCGGCTTGAACTGCCAGGTGGTCCAGGTGGTGTCGGCGTCCTCGTTCAGCACGCCGCCCACCACCTCGACCTCCGTCCCGACCGCCAGATCGGCGACGCCGACCCCGGGCGCGGCCTGGCCCAGTACGACCATCCCCTCGGCCTCCAGCTCCACCGCGACCAGCGTGTACGGCTCCCAGGGCGCGTCCGGGTCGGACACGTACGGCGCGGGCGGCCGGTAGCGCCCGTCCGTGAAGGACCAGACCCTGCCGCGCGCCGACAGCGGGACCTCGGCGAGCTCGCCGCCGCCGGGGCAGCGCGGATTGCGGCAGTACGCGTCCTCGCGCGGGAAGAACACCGCGGTACAGGCCGAGCAGCGGGTGCCGAGCAGCCGGAAGCCGCCGCCGTCCGCCGCGTCCTCGGTGAACCACCCGTTCACGACGGGTGTGCGTGTGCGTGCCAAGACCCCTCCCATGCAGAAGAACTGACGCATCGTCAGAAGTCTGTCACGGGAGGGCGGACCGGGTCACCGGTTCTGGGCGAGCCACTTCCGGGCGATCTCGCCCAGCTCCGCGTCCCGACCGGCCAGCATCATCCGGATCATCTGGGCGTCCCCGCGCAGCGACCACGCGGGATGGCCGAAGGTGGCCGGATTGTTCTTCTCGATCAGGAAATGGGCGGGCCAGGCGGTCCCGTACCCGAGCAGCGGGAGCGCGGCGAGGTACCTCTTGCGCCCCCGCGCCACCCCGTAGGCGGTCAGGGCCAGGCCCGTGAGGGTCCCGGTGAGGTGGACCCAGCGGGTGGCGGCGCGGGAGTGCATGGCGACGTAGTACGGCCAGAATTCCTCGTACGAGCTGAAAGTCATGCGGGCACGGTACTCAAGGCCGTACGGCGGCGACAGCGACCGGGAAATCGAAATACGTGTCCGGATACGCCTCGGGCTTGTACGTGAAGTGCCACCACTCCTCCGGCAGATTCACGAACCCCTCCGCGGCCAGCGCCCCCTTCAACACCTGCCGGTTGGCGCGCGCCGCGGCCGGCACCCGCGGATCGTCGGTGTTCGACAGCGGGTCGAAGAAGTCGAACGGAGTGCCCATGTCGACCTCACCGCGGCCGCCGAGCTCCTCCAGCGTCACATCGACCGTACTCCCGCGGCTGTGCCCGGACTTCTCCGCGATGTACCCCTCGGGGATCAGCCGCTCCCGCGCCACGAGCGGATAGAACTCCGCCTTCGCGGCCGCGTCTTCCGGGCCGTCCGGCTCCCGGGCCCACCGCACGAACCGGTCCACCGCACGCTGCGGCCGGTAGCAGTCGTACACCCGCAGCGAATACCCCAGCCGCAACAGCCTCCGCTGCGCCCGCCGCAACGCCTCGGCGGCCGGCCGGGCCAGCAGGCAGACCGGCTCCTCGTACCCGTCCACCACCCCGCCCGTGAAGTTCCGCGCACCGGCGTACCGCATGTCCTGCCGGACGCTCGGATCCACCTCGCGCAGCGCCACGAACCCGGCGGGCGCCGACCCGCCGGCCAGCACGGCAACCACACCCACAACAACCGTCATCCGCATGCCCCTTGGCATACCATCGCCGCATGCCGGCACAGCTGAGGGACTCGCACTGCTCCACCTGCGGAGCGCCGTACACCACCCGTACGTGGCCCCGCACGTGCGCCGCCTGCGGGGCGGTCGCCTACCGCAACCCGCTCCCGGTGGCCGTCGCCCTGCTGCCCGTCGAGGACGCGGACGGCACCGGCCTGGTGGTCATCACCCGCGCCATCGAACCGGCCCTCGGCGGCATCGCCCTCCCCGGCGGCTTCATCGACTTCGGCGAGGACTGGCGCGACGCGGTCGTCCGCGAACTCCGCGAGGAGACCGGCATCACGGCCCCCTCCTCGGAGGTGACCCTCGCCGACGCCATGAGCTCCCCGGCGGGCCACCTCCTCCTCTTCGGCCTCCTCCCGCCCCGCCCGGCCGAGGGCCTCCCGGCCCCGGTCGCAACGAACGAAACCACGGGCTGGCACGTGCTGCGCACCCCGGCGCAGCTGGCCTTCCCCCTCCACACCCGAGCGGTGGCGGCCTGGTTCGACGGCCGGTACGCCTGACCGACTCCCTCCCGCCGGGCAAATCCGGTGCCTGCCCGGCACATCCAGCCCCGGCCGGGCGAAATCCAGCCCCGCCGGCGTTTGAGGCGCGGGTCCCGGGGCGGAGCCCCGTTCCTGTACCCGCACCCACTCACCGGCCCCGGCCACCCCTGGCCCGGCCGGGCGAAATCCAGCCCCGCCGGCGTTTGAGGCGCGGGTCCCGGGGCGGAGCCCCGATCGTGAACCCGCACCCACCTACCGCCCCAGGCCACCCCAGCCTCAAAGCCCCCGCACGACCACCCCCGGCACGGCAGCCCCGGCCTCGTCCTCCACCACCACCGCGTCGCCGACCCACCGCACGGTGTACCGCTCGACCTCCCCCGGCTCGAACCCCGGCCCCGGATCCCGGATCACCACCCCGCCCCCCGTACGCCCCCGGGCCGGGGCCCACACCTCCAGCTCGACGCCATCCGACGCACCCCGTACGGGAAGCACCGCGCCGGCCCGCGCCAGCACCGGGATCCGCCCCCGCGGCGCGTCCAACAGCACCTGCCCCGGACCCTCGTGCGCCGCCCCCGTCGCCGTGTCGTACCAGCGCCCCCGCGGCAACCGCACCGCCCGCCGGTCCGCCCCGCACTCCAGCACCGGAGCCACCAGCAGCGCGTCGCCCAGCAGGAACGCGTCCTCGCAACTCCGCAGCCGCCGGTCCTCCGGGTTCCCCCACCACAGCGGCCGCACGTACGGCGCCCCCGTCCGCCGCGCCAGGTGGGCCAGCGTCACGAAGTACGGCCGCAGCCGGTCCCGTTCGGCCAGCACCGCCCGCGCCTGCTCCTCCACCTCCGCCCCGAACTCCCACGGCTCCCGCCGCCCCGCCCAGATCGCCGAATGCGTCCGGAACAGCGGCAGGTACGCCCCCAGTTGCAGCCACCGCACGTACAACTCCGGGGACGGCGAGCCCCCGAAGCCACCCACGTCCGGCCCCGAGTACGGCACCCCGCACAGCCCCAGCCCCAACACCAGCGCCAGCGAGGCCCGCAGCCCGTCCCAGCTGCTCTCCACGTCGCCGGACCACGTGCCCCCGTACCGCTGCATCCCCGCCCACCCCGACCGGGAGAACAGGAACGGCCGCTCGGCCGGCCGCAGCCGCAGCAGCCCCTCCCAGCCGGCCCGCGCCATCGCGAGGGCGTACACGTTGTGCCCCTCCCGGTGGTCGCCGCCCGCACCGTCCATCGCGTGCCGCGCCGACCTCGGCAGCGTGGTGTCCCCGAACGCGGCGAAGGACACCGGCTCGTTCATGTCGTGCCAGAAGCCCGCGAACCCCCGCGCGAGCCGCTCCGCGTACAGCCCGCCCCACCACTCCCGCACCGCCGGATCCGTGAAGTCCGGGTAGGCGCACTCACCCGGCCACACCTCACCGCGCACCTCCCGCCCCAGCGCGTCCCGTACGAACGCACCCCCGGCCCCCACCGACAGCCCGGCGGAGTGCACCGCGTCCCCCGCCTTCACCGCCGGGTCCACGATCGAGACGAGCCGCACCCCCTGCTCCCGCAGCTCCCCGGCCAGCCCCGGCAGATCGGGGAACCGCTCCTCGTCCACCGTGAACACCCGGTGCCCGTCGTAGTGGTCGATGTCCAGGTGCACGGCCGACAGCGGCAGCCCGCGCGACGCGTACCCCGACACCACCCGCCGCACCTCCGCCGCACTCCCGAACCCCCAGCGCGCGTGCTGGTAGCCCAGCGCCCACTCCGGCGGCACCGCAGCCGCACCCGTCAGCCCCGACCAGCCCTGCGCCACCCGCGCCGGCGGCCCCACAAGCACCCAGCACCGCAGCGGACCGCCCTCCATGCGCAGCTCGCTCAGCCCGGGCCGGTCCACCCCCGACCCCGCACCCTCCTCGCCCTCCCGCAGCACCACCCGCCCGTCCCAGGAGTTGTCGTGGAACACCAGGTGCGTACCCGCGTCCGCGACCACCATCTGCACCGGCATCGTCAGGTACAGCGGGTCGACCCCCGGCCCGAAGCCCCCCTTCGGATCCGTGTTCCACAGCCGGTACGTCCCGTCCCGCAGCCGGGGGCCCGTCGCCCGCCCGCCCAGCCCGAAGAACAGCGCGTCCGCCGGCACCTCGCTCCGCTGCACCCACCGCGCCCCGCCCATCCGCGGATCCACCGGCTCCCACCACCGCGGCGGCGTCTCCCGCCGCAGCACCGTCCCGCCCGGAGTGCGCACCTCCACCGCCCCGTGCCGGGACACCGCCACCGTCACCCGCTCCGACACGACCCGCCAACCACCGCCGGTGTCCGGCTCCAGCACCGCCCTCGGATCGGGCTCCGGCCCACCGCCCACCACCGCGTACGAAGGCGTCGGCCCGGCCCCGTCCCAGCCCCAGAACACCGCGCCGCCCACCATGACCCGTACGACCAGCTCCGACCGGGCGAACCGCAGCACGCCCCCGCCCGGCAGCGGCTCCGTGCCCGTCAGCAGCCCGGGCACCCGCGCCCGCTCCGCACCCCGGCGCGGAAGGCCCACCGCGTCCGCACGCCGGCGCCGCCAAGCGGAGAGCCAGGCACGCCTCCCGCGCTCCGAACCGATGTCCTGCACCACACGCACCAGATCACGACCGTTCATGCCGCTCACCCTGCCACCGGCCCCCGGCCCAGGGGGCTGCGTTCAACTGCCGTTCACCCTGGCAGGAGCCCGCCCAGGAGGCCGCGCCGCAGCTGACGGCCCTGGTGCGGATCTCGATCACGTGGCATCGTCCCTGTGGGCCGACGCGCACCCACCCCCGCGCGCAGGCACCGTACGCAACGCACACACCACGCGCGAGCCGCAGACTTGACCGGGAGCCGACCCATGACCTCAGCCACGCAGCCGGAACCCCTCTGGACCCCCGGTCCCGACCGGATCGCCGCGGCCCGGATCACCGCCTTCCAGGCCTGGGCCGCCGAGCGCCACGGAGCTCCCGCCGAGGGCGGCTACCCGGCCCTGCACAGCTGGTCCGTCGACGCGCTCGACACCTTCTGGCAGGCCGTCGCCGAGTGGTTCGACGTCCGCTTCACCACCCCGTACGAATCCGTGCTTGCGGACCGCTCGATGCCCGGCGCCCGCTGGTTCCCCGGCGCCACCCTCAACTACGCCGAGCACGCCCTGCGCGCGGCCGAGGACCCGGCCCGCGCCGACGACGCCGCCCTGCTGTACGTCGACGAGACCCACGAGACCGTCCCCGTCACCTGGGCCGAGCTCCGCCGCCAGGTCGGCTCCCTCGCCGCCGAACTGCGCGCCCTCGGCGTCCGCCCCGGCGACCGGATCAGCGGCTACCTCCCCAACATCCCCGAGGCGGCCGTCGCCCTCCTCGCCACCGCCGCCGTGGGCGGCGTCTGGACCTCCTGCGCCCCCGACTTCGGCGCCCGCAGCGTCCTCGACCGCTTCCAGCAGGTCGAGCCGGTCGTCCTGTTCACCGTCGACGGCTACCGGTACGGGGGCAAGGAGCACGACCGCCGCGACACCGTCGCCGAGCTCCGCGCGGACCTCCCCTCCCTGCGCGCCGTCGTCCACATCCCGCTCCTCGGCACGCCGGCTCCCGAGTCCGCCCTCACCTGGTCGGACCTGACCTCCGCCGCCACCGAGCCCGTCTTCGAGCCGGTTCCCTTCGACCACCCGCTCTGGGTCCTCTACTCCTCCGGCACCACCGGCCTGCCCAAGGCCATCGTCCAGTCCCAGGGCGGCATCCTCCTCGAACACCTCAAGCAGCTCGGCCTGCACTGCGACCTCGGCCCCGAGGACCGCTTCTTCTGGTACACCTCCACCGGCTGGATGATGTGGAACTTCCTCGTCTCCGGCCTGCTCACCGGTACGACGGTCGTCCTCTACGACGGCAGCCCGGGCTACCCCGACACCGGCGCCCAGTGGCGCATCGCCGAGCGCACCGGTGCCACCCTCTACGGCACCTCCGCCGCCTACGTGATGGCCTGTCGCAAGGCCGAGGTCCACCCGTCCCGCGACTTCGACCTCTCGGCCGTCAAGTGCGTGGCCACCACCGGCTCCCCGCTGCCGCCCGACGGCTTCCGCTGGCTGCACGACGAGGTGGCCGAGGACCTGTGGATCGCCTCCGTCAGCGGCGGGACCGACGTCTGCAGCTGCTTCGCCGGAGCCGTCCCCACCCTCCCGGTCCACATCGGCGAGCTCCAGGCCGCCTGCCTCGGCACGGACCTCCAGGCCTGGGACCCGTCCGGCAAGCCCGTCCTCGGCGAGGTCGGCGAACTGATCGTCACCAACCCCATGCCGTCCATGCCGATCCGCTTCTGGAACGACCCCGACGGCAGCCGCTACCGCGACAGCTACTTCGACATGTTCCCGGGCGTCTGGCGCCACGGGGACTGGATCACCATCACGGACCACGGCTCGGTGGTCATCCACGGCCGCTCCGACTCCACCCTCAACCGCCAGGGCGTCCGGATGGGCTCGGCAGACATCTACGAGGCCGTCGAGCGCCTCCCCGAGATCAAGGAATCACTGGTCATCGGCCTGGAGGAGCCGAACGGCGGCTACTGGATGCCGCTCTTCGTCCACCTCGCCCCGGGCGCCGCCCTCGACGACGCCCTCCGCGCCCGCATCAAGCAGACCATCCGCGAGGAACTCTCCCCGCGCCACGTCCCCGACGAGATCATCGAGGTCCCGGGTATCCCGCACACCCTCACCGGCAAGCGCATCGAGGTCCCCGTCAAGCGGCTCCTCCAGGGCGCGCCGCTCGCCAAGGCGGTCAACCCGGGCTCCGTCGACAACCTGGACCTCCTCCACTTCTACGAGGAGCTCGCCCGCACCCGCGGCTGAGGCCGGCCGGCCCACCATCACGGCCACTGTCAGTGGCTGTGATTACTCTGAGTGAGCAATCGATCGCACCACTCAGGGGGACCAGCCATGCCACGCAAGAACGAGACCCACAGGCGCCGCGCCCTGCGCCGCGAAGCCCCCAGCACGGTCGGCCTACTCGCCGACTCGGGGGACTTCGCGGCCATGAGCGGCTACCGCAGCTTCACCTTCGACCACCGCGACGACTACGCGGACTACCTCCGCCACGTCGAGACCCTGCTCCGCTCCCTCGCGGCCCAGGGCATCCACACCACGGTCACCCTCTTCGACCCGGAGGAGTACGCCGACTACTGCGCGGACCACGACCTCGACCCGGACACCGCCGAGACCCGCACCCGCTTCACCGCGGAGCTCGCCGGACACGGCACCGGACTGCCCTACACCGGCCAGCCCATCGACGAGCTCGTCCCGCTCCTCATCGACGAGGCCGTCCGGCAGGCCACGTGGGAGTACGCCACCACGCTCCTCGCCGAGGTCGGCGCCTGCGCGGACTGCGGCGAGGACATCGGCCACGCCTCCTTCGAGCGCGCCGCCGAAACGGCCGAACGCCTCGTGGCCGGCGCCGGACCAGGCAGCCACCACTTCGTGTGCAGCATCCCGACCGAGGCGGAACAGCTCGTCGCCGTGCTCCACGCACAGGCCCCCGACGACCCGGAGGCCGCACCGCGCATCGAGGACCGCGAGGGCCTCGACTTCGTGACGGTCCTGGCGGCCGGCCTCGCCCTCGGAGGCGCCGGGGGACTGGTCCTGCGCAGCTCCGCCGACGGCCACCGGGACCGGGTCCACGGCTGGCGCCTGGACCGAGGCCGACTCGTCGCCCTCTCGGCCGCGGCCGTCTTCAACGCCTACTGCACGGACGCCGACACCGGCGACCCCGTGGCTCCCGAACCGGGCGTCGAGTACTGCCCGGGCTACGAGGTGGACGCCCCGGGCCCCCACCACTAGCCCGGGGGGACGGGGAAACACCCGAGGGGCCCTCACCAACCGGCGAAGGCCCCTCGACTGATCGACTGCTCGACTTCTCGCCCGACTACTCGCCGGAGAGGACCGCCTGCGCGGCCACACGGGCCTCTTCGGCGGTGTCCGCCGCCCGAGCGGCGGCCGCGGCACGCTCGCACTGGGCGAGCGTGTACTTGGCGAGCGTCGCCCGCACGTACGGAATGGAAGCGGCACCCATCGAAAGGGAGGTGACACCCAGACCGGTCAGCACGCAGGCCAGCAGCGGGTCGGAAGCGGCCTCGCCGCAGACGCCGCAGCTCTTGCCCTCCGCCTTGGCGGCCTCGGCCGACATCGCGATCAGGTCGAGCAGCGCCGGCTGCCACGGGTCCTGCAGCCGCGACACCGCACCCACCTGACGGTCGGCGGCGAAGGCGTACTGCGCGAGGTCGTTCGTGCCCAGCGAAAGGAACTCGACCTCCTGCAGGATCGAGCGCGCACGCAGCGCGGCGGAGGGGATCTCCACCATCGCGCCGAACTTCGCCTTCAGACCCGCTTCGCGACAGGCGTC
The DNA here is from genome assembly GCF_040684275.1 of Streptomyces sp. NPDC091371. NCBI lineage: Bacteria > Bacillati > Actinomycetota > Actinomycetes > Kitasatosporales > Streptomycetaceae > Streptomyces > Streptomyces sp. NPDC091371. The sequence goes on along the minus strand of NZ_JBFBFP010000083.1, from coordinate 2,267 downwards.
CGCGAACGCCCTGGCGTCGATGCGGTCGGCGACCATCGGGGCCATGACCTCGAGGTAGACGGGCAGCCCCTCCGAGGCCTTGGCCAGCGCGGTGAGCTGCGTGCGCAGCACCTCCGGGTGGTCCAGCAGCGACCGCAGACCACGCACGCCCAGCGCCGGGTTCGGCTCGTCGCCCGGGGTGAGGAAGTCCAGCGGCTTGTCGGCACCGGCGTCGAGCACGCGCACGACGACACGCCCCTCGGGGAACGCCTCCAGAACCTTCCGGTACGACTCGATCTGCTTGTCCTCGGACGGCGCCTTCTTGCTGTCGTCCAGGAACAGGAACTCGGTGCGGAACAGGCCCACACCCTCGGCCCCGGCCTCCACGGCCGCCGGCACGTCCGCCGGACCGCCGACGTTCGCCAGGAGCGGCACCTTGTGACCGTCGGAGGTCGCGCCGGGACCGGACGAGGCGGCCAGAGCGGCCTTCCGCTCCGCGGCCGCGGCCTCCAGCTCGGCCCGCTTCTCCGCGGTCGGCTCGACGAACAGATCGCCGGTGCTGCCGTCCACGGCGATGACCGTGCCTTCGGCGATCTCACCGGCACCGGGCAGCGCCACGATGGCCGGCACACCCAGCGCGCGAGCGAGGATGGCGCTGTGGCTGGTCGGCCCGCCCTCCTCCGTCACGAAACCAAGAACCAGCGCGGGGTCCAGCAGAGCCGTGTCAGCGGGGGCAAGATCCCGCGCGATCAGTACGTAGGGCTCGTCACTGTCCGGAACACCCGGCATCGGCACGCCGAGCAGCCGCGCCACGATGCGGTTGCGCACGTCGTCCAGGTCGGCCACCCGGCCGGCCATGTACTCGCCGGCCCCCGCGAGCAGATCGCGGTAGGCGGCGAACGCGTCGTACACACCGCGCTCGGCGGTGCTGCCGACGGCGATCCGACGATCGACGTCCGCCATCAGCTCGGGGTCCTCGGCGATCATCGCCTGGGCCTCGAGCACGTGCTGGGCCTCGCCACCGGCCAGCTGGCCACGTGCGATCAGGTCGGCCGCAACAGCACTCACGGCCTTACGGGCGCGCCCCTGTTCGCGCTCCGCCTCGTCCGCGGTGATCTGCTTGGCCGGCGGCTCCAGGACCGCCGTACCCATGTGCCGAACCTCGCCGATCGCCACACCGTGGCTCACGCCGACGCCTCGCAGCGTTGTCTCCATTTCACCCGTCTCCGATTGAGCGGCGGGCCGAGCCGCCGCGGTGGATGTCCGACTCGCCTCAGCAGGCGGCCAGGTCACTTCCAGCTGAAGAGCGCGTCTCCGGCCTTGACGTCCCCGTCCACGTTCACGTCGGAAAGGGACTCGACGCTGGCCTCCAGCGCCACGACCGGGCAGATCGGCGACTTGCCGGCCTGCTCCACGGCCTGCGGGTTCCAACGGATGACGGCCTGACCACGGCTCACGGTGTCGCCCTTGTTCACGAGCAGCTCGAAGCCCTCGCCGTTGAGCTGGACGGTGTCGATCCCGAGGTGCGTGAGCACACCGTGGCCATCGCCGTCGACTACTACGTACGCGTGCGGGTGAAGGGAGACGACCACACCATCGACGGGGGACACCGCCTCCGAGGGCTCACGCACGGGATCAATGGCGGTGCCCGGTCCCACCATCGCGCCGGAGAACACCGGATCCGGCACTGCCGCGAGTCCGATGGCGCGCCCGGCGAGTGGGGACGTCACGTTGGTCATGGGGGCCTCCCAGGGGTGGGGCTTCTTCGTGTCGCCGTCACTACCTGTTGCGAACGGCGTACTCTTCAGAAGGATATGTCAGAAGATGTTCGGGTTCGCCCGATGTTGGTCCCGATCCGGGCTGGTCCTTCGGCCTGGAGACTAGTGGACTAGACCGGTGGACTAGACCATACGCCTGAATCAATTTGCTTGGCCACCACCGGACCTGTACTGTCGTGACTCCCGCCAGGACGCCTCGTGTGAACTTCTCGCGAACGTCTGATGGACGGGACCCTTCCTCTTCAGTACTGATCTTGATCTCTGTCCCAATTCCCGTGCGCCGTTTTCGGTAAACGGCGAATGGTCAGGGAGCTCGAAAATCGCTGATAGGGTCGGACTCGCCGGAAAGGGAAACGCGAAAGCGAAAACCTGGAAAGCGCCGAGGAAGTCGGACACGAAAGAGTCTGATAGAGTCGGAAACGCAAGACAGCAGAACGAAAGCCCGGAGGAAAGCCCGCGAGGGTGAGTACAAAGGAAGCGTCCGTTCCTTGAGAACTCAACAGCGTGCCA
>NZ_JBFBFP010000082.1:0-18625 GCF_040684275.1 Streptomyces sp. NPDC091371 | reverse complement strand
ATCCAGCGCACACAACCGCGTCTCCTCCAACCGCCGCGTCTCCATGTCCAACTGGATCCCGCCCTGCACATCCGCGAACGCCGGACCCGACCACAGGGCAAGGGCCTCGCGCAGCAGCCGCGCCGCACCGGGGAAGTCTCCGGCGTCCATGGCCCGGTAGCCGGTGCCGGCGAGGCGGTCGAACTCCCGCACGTCGAGGGTCCCGCCGCCGCTGTTCAGCAGGTAGCCGCCGGGCAGCGTGACGAGCACGTCCTTGGCCGTACGCCGCGCGCCCTCGCCGGCCGGGCTCCGTTCCAAGGCGGTCGCGATGAGCGCGCGTACCTGCAGGACGTACGTCTGGAGCGTCGTGCGCGCCGTCCGCGGCGGGGTGCCCGCCCACAGCTCCTCGATCAGTGCCGATACGGGCACCACCTGATCGGCATGGAGGGCGAGGAGCGCCAGGACCCGCCGGGGCTTGGGGGCGGTCGGTGTGACGGAGAAGCCGTTCTCCCGTACCGCCAACGGGCCCAGTACATCTATGTCCACGCCGTGCTCCCCTGTCCTTGGTGAGTCGCACGGCCAGTAGAAAACAGGACCGCCGGTTTGTCAATAACAGACCACAACCGCCGTTTCACCGCCAACCGAGCCTCAAAATCCACCAAAACCACACCCTGACCTGCCATTTCACATACAACCCCAAGATCCTCAACGCGCCCCGAAGCACCTCGAGCCTCCCTCAACAAGCACGTGAGACACCCAACCAACCGCTCCACAAACAGCCAGATCGGTCCGCTACGCCTGCCCCACGCACCCCACAGGACCCGCGATCGGCGGTACCGAGACACACCCACCCCAGTGCCAACGGCCGCACCAGACGCCCCGCGCCCCGCCGGCCCACCCGCTCGAACCCACCAGCCCGCCCAGAATCTCGCCCCCCACGAGCCCCGGCCGAGCCGCCGAACCGTGCACGAAACCGCCGAAAAGGTCTGGTCCGCACACGCGGAAGGGCTCCGCGGCCGGTCCGCCGCGGAGCCCTTCCGGCCCTGCTCGTGCGCTCAAGCGGGCCGCAGCACCACCGGAAGGGAGCCGTAGCCGTTCAGCAGGAAGGTGGGCAGCGGTGCCAGCTCCTCCACCGGGCGCGCCAGGGCCATCTCCGGATAGCGCGCGAATATCCCGGCGAGGGCGGTGGTGGCCTCCACCACCGCCAGCGGAGCGCCCAGGCAGCGGTGCACGCCGTGCCCGAAGCCCAGGGTGTCGTGCCCGGTGCGCAGCAGGTCGAACTCCGCCGCGTCCGCCCCGTGGCGCTCCGGGTCGCGGCCGCCGGCCGCGAAGGAGACGAGGATGGGGTCGCCCTGCGCGATCTTGACCCCGTCCAGGTCGATGTCCTCCACCGCGAAGCGCATGGGCGAGTAGGTGGCGGGGCTGTGCAGCCGCATGGTCTCGGCGACGACGTCGTCCCAGGTGGCACGGCCTTCCCGGACGTGCGCGAGCTGCTCGGGACGGGACAGCAGCGCGCCCAGGGCGTTGGTGATCAGCGTTGCCGTGGTGTCCTGGCCGGCCGCGATCAGCAGGAAGAGGGTGCCGAGCAGTTCGGTCTCGGTGAGCCCCTCGCCGTTGTCGCGGACGCCGATCAGGGAGGACGTCAGGTCGTCTCCGGGCTCGGCCCGCTTGGCGGCCACGTGCCCGGCCAGCAGCCCGAAGGCCGTCGTGCGCGCCGACTCCATCTCCCGGGCCGGGACCGTGGTGCTGAACACGGTGCGCAGGGAGGCGGACAGGGCGTCCCATTCCGCCCCCCGCTCGAGTCCGAACAGCTCGCGGATCACCTGCAGGGGAAGCTGTTCCACGAATACGGAACGCAACTCCACCGACTGCCCCGCCGGTACGGAGTCCAGGCCGTCGAGCAGCTCGGCCGCCACTTCCTCGACGCGGGGCCGCAGGGCCGCCGCCCGCCGCGCGGTGAAGGCTCCCGCGATCAGCCGGCGCAGCCGCGCGTGCTGCTGCCCGTAGGCGAACAGCATGTTCTCGTTCGCCACCCACGGGTAGAGCGGCCACTCGGGCGTGATCCGCCCTTCGACGAACTCGGGCCAGTGCTGCCGGGCGTCCTTGGACACCCGCGGGTCGAGCAGCAACTGCTCGACGTACTCCTGGCGTACGACGGCCCAGGCCCGGATCCCGCCCGGGAGCTCCACCTCGACCGCGGGTTCCCGCTCCCGCAGCATCGCGGCCTCACCCGCGATGTCACGTCCTTCCACGTCCAGCACGTACAAGCAAGCAGACATCTCCATCTGTGCACTCCGTTCGGTTGGTCATCGGATTTCCGTGCCCCACCACACCCACGCGCACCGAGGAGGCCGTGCCCTCCCGCGTTCCGACGGACCGCCGGAACGGATTCACTCCACCGCGGTCACTCCACCGGGGCCGCGGCCGCGGCTTCCGCCTCGGCCTTCGCGTCACGCAGCTTGACGGCCGCCTCGTACACCCGCTCCGCCCGGTCCGGGGCGAAATCGAGGCGTACCAGCACGCCGGGCATGGCGATGGCCGTCAGCAGGGTCCGCATCAGGTCCGTCACCCGCTCCACCATGTCCGCGTGCCCGGTCATGATCTTGGAAAGCACCTGGACACCGGTGAAGCTGCCGGTGAACATCTTGGCGGTGGACTCGATGTCGACGTTCGGAAGCAGCTCCCCGTTCTCCTTGGCGCGGGCGAGCACCGACGTGTTGTGGTCGTTCCACCCCTGCATGGGGATCTGGCGGTTCAGGCCGTCGAGCGGGGATCCCTGGTCCACGGTGAGCCGTACGCTCCCCCGCACCATCGGGTCGCCCAGGCGCAGCAGGTGGGCGAGGACCAGCGCCTCGTCCAGGCTCTGCTGGAGCATCAGCTCCTGCTCCGGAACCGGCGGCAGTGCTCCCACCTGTCCGACCAGCACTTCCTGGGCGAGTTCTTCCTTGGAGGTGAAGTGGAAGTAGAGCGCGCCCTTGGTCACTCCGGACTTCTTGAGCACCTCGGAGATCGTCGCGGCCTCGAACCCGACCTCGTCGAACAGCTCAGCCGCCGCGAACAGGATCTTCTGTCGCGTACGGATGGCTCGCTCTTGCCGTGCCATGGACTCCTCCGCTGCCACTCGGGCCAGGTGCGGACCGATCGGTGCGCACTCTGTCGTACTCAAGTGGCGCACTAGCGTCCACATTCAAAGAATAAACCAGACCACCGGTTTTGCAACCAGCTACCCCTTGCAAAGAAAACCGGTTGGTACATATCTTCATGCCGCGCGCTACCTGCACTTCGGTTCCTACCAGGGGATGGTCCGATGTTCGCACTCACGCTCAAGCGCACGGAATCAATCGAGGTCAGCAAGGCCGGGGGGCCCGACCGATGCTCCACCGATCCTGACGCCTTACCCGCTCAGACGGCCGCCGGCGAGCTGACCCGCCTGCTCTTCGACCGGGAGGACCGCGACCGGGTCCACGGCGACTGGCGCAGACTCGTCGGCAGCAAGACCTTCTCCTACCGTCCGGGCCTGACCCCGAGCGAGCGCACGGCGCTCTCCTACGACCGCCTGCGCCTGGTCAACAGCGTGGTCGACAACGCCGGGGCGCTGACGTACGACGCACGCCGGCTCGCCGGGCTCCACGAGTGGGCCGGATTCGTGGACGGCGGCCTGTGCACCCTGGCGAGCATCCACTACAACCTCTTCATCGGCAGCCTGCTCGACCACGACGGCTACCGGCGGGACCTCTCCAGCTTCACGTCGATGCAGCGCATCGGGACCTTCCTGTGCACCGAGCTGGAACACGGCAACGACGTCGCCTCACTGCAGACCGTCGCCGTCTTCGACCGTGCGACCGGCGGGTTCATTCTGAACACTCCCACCACGGGCGCACAGAAGTTCATGCCCAACACGAGCCTGATCGGCGGCCCGAAGAGCGCCGTGGTGGCCGCGCGCCTCCTGGTCGACGACGAGGACCAGGGCATCTTCCTCTTCCTGACCCCGCTGAGCGACCACGAGGGGCACCTGCCCGGGGTCCGCGTGCGCCCGCTGCCGCACCGTACGGGCACCCCCGTCGACCACTGCCTCACCGCCTTCGACCACGTATGGCTTCCACGTGAGGCCATGCTCGAAGCCGACCACGGCCGGCTGGACAAGGACGGCACGCTCACCAGCGACCTGGGCAACCGGCGCAAGCGTTTCCTGCGCTCCGTCAGCCGCGTCACCATGGGCAAGCTCTGCATGAGCGCCGGCACCCTGGGCATGGCCCGGGCCGCACTGACCATCGCGGTGCGCTACTCGCACCACCGGCACATCGGCGGACCGAAGAGCGGCCAGCGCATCCCCCTGACCGCCCACCGCAGCCACCACGCCCGGCTGCTGCACGCGCTCGCGAACGCGTACGCCATGACCTTCCTGCACCGCTCCGTGGTCGACCGCTTCATCTCGACCGACAACGACGACGAGCGGGAAGAAGTGGAGCGCCTGGTAGCCGTGGCCAAGGGCTGGATCACCTGGCAGGCCCGGGACATCACGACCGAGTGCCGGGAACGCTGCGGCGCGCAGGCCCTGTTCCCCATCAACAGGATCTCGGAACTGCCCGGGAACATCGAGGGCGGGATCACCGCGGAAGGCGACAACCTCGTCATCTGGGTCAAGGCCGCCGCCGAGATGGTCTTCGGGCACAAGGTGGACACAACCAGCGCGGGCACCCGGCCGCCCGCCGAACGCGAGCTGACGGACCTGAACTTCCTCCGCGACCTGCTGGCCTCCGTCGAACAGACCTGGCAGACACGCGCCCGCGTCGCGCTGCGCCAAGGCCCCTCCGGAGACCCGATCGGCCGCTGGAACGAGACCTCGGGCGCCGGCCTGGAAATGGTCTCCGCCCACGCCCGCCGCCAGGCGGCCGACTCCTTCCTCACCGCGGCCGAGCAGACGACGGACCCGGCGACCCGCCGGCTCCTCAAGAACCTGTGCCGACTGTTCCTCCTCCAGCACCTCCGCGAACACACCGGAGACCTGCTCGCGGAACAGCAGCTCACGGCGCAGCACGTACGCGGGCTGCACCGCACGATCGACACGGTCATCGCGGAGCTCGCCCCGCACATGATGACCCTGGTGGACGCCTTCGACCTGCCGGACGAGTTCCTCGCCGCCGTCCCCATCGCCAACGACGACTACCTCGCCCACCACCGGGAGAACGCGGCCTCCTGACCGCGCCCGCCGCGAGCTGCGCCGCCGACCCGCCACTCGCGCCCCGACCGGGCCCCCAGCCCCGCCCCACCGTTAACGCCGTTAACGCCGTTAACGGTGGGGCGGGCTCATTTCACCCGTTCTCAGCCTCCACCGGGAGCCACAGTTCGGCGTCGGCCTCGGTCTTGTCGGGCGACAGGCGGGTGCGCAGGATCTCGGGGCCGGTGCGGCTGCGGTACGGGTTCGACGGGAACCACTCGGTGAAGACGTCCCGCCACAGTTCCTGGATGGCCTGCGGCGCGGGCCCGGACGTGGTGAAGACCGCCCAGGTGCCGGCCGGGACGGCCAGCGCGGACGTCCCCTCGGGCGCGGCCGCGGAAGTGACCACGCCGTGGTGGTAGTCGAGTTCGGTGCCTTCGGCGCGGCTGGGGTCCAGGTCGTCGCAGACCGCGACGATGCCGTACGGCTCCTGGTCCGACAGCTTCTCCAGCCGCTCCAGTGTCTGCGGATCGATCCCGCGGACGAAGTCCGCGATCGCCTGGTTCGGCCCCGCGTGTACCAGCGGTATCCGGGTCTTGAACCCGACGACGGTGAAGTCCGCCTTGTCGACAACGCGGTATCGCATGTTGCTGCTCCCTTCGATGGTGAGGCGGAAGGCCATCCGGGACTGGGAGCTGAGCACGGCTCCGGTACGCCGGGCCTCGCCCGGTCCGATGCCGTGCATGGCACGGAACGCCCGCGCGAACGCCTCGCCGGAGCCGTAGCCGTAGCGCACCGCGATCTCCAGCAGCGCCTCCCGCCCCACGAGTACCTCGGCACCCGCGAGCGTGAGCCGACGGCGCCGGACGTACTCCGACAGCGGAATGCCGGCGAGCGCGGAGAACATCCGGCGCAGGTGGTACTCCGAGGTGGCCGCGATGCGTGCCAGCTCTGCCACGTCGATGTCCTGGTCGAGATGGCGCTCGATGTGCTCCATGGCCTGGTTCAGCCGCTCCAACACGCCCGGTCCCCTTCCTCTTGACGACCACCACGCTAGGCAGCACCACCCCCGCGGGACCCGACATCCTGTGCCCGATCAAGTCGGTCACACCCAGCAAGCGTCCCCTCCCCGCCCAGCCCCGCCGGCGTTTGAGGCGCGGGGGTCCGGGGGCAGAGCCCCCGGCAACGGCGCCGCACTGGTACGGGCTACACCCAGCCAACCGTTAACGCCGTTAACGGTTGGTCGCGTGTAACGCACCCTCGCCCCCAGACGGGGCTGGATTGCCCGCAGGGCAATCTCAGCCCCGCCGGCGTTTGAGGCCCGGGGGTCCGGGGGCAGAGCCCCCGGCAACGGCGCCGCACTGGTACGGGCAACGCCCAGCCAACCGTTAACGCCGTTAACGCCGTTAACGCCCGCCCACCCGCCGGTCCACCAACAACCCCAGCCCGTCCAGGATCCGCTCCAGCCCGAACTCAAGCGCCTGGTCCTGCCCCCCGTGCTCCGCCACCGAGGCCAACGCGGCCCCGAGCGCCGGAAACTCCGCCCCGTGCACCCGCATCACCTCGCCCAGCATCACCGCGAGCTGCGCATCCGGCCCCCCACCGGCCCCCTCCCCATCGGCACCCGCCGTACGCCCGGCCGCCCGCTCCTGCTCCGCGATCCCCCGCACGTGCCCGGACACCAGCACCACCGCGTCCATCGCCTCGGCCCCGCTCAGCCCGCACCCGTCCAGCGCGGCCAGCGCCCGCTCCATCCACCCCAACTCCCGCGGCCCCATCACCCGCGCCCCCACCGTCGCCTCCAGCAGCCACGGATGCCGCCGGAACCCCTCCAGCAACTCCCGCGCCCAGGCCCCGAGCCGCTCCCGCCACGCGCCACCGGCTGCAACGCCCGCCCCGCGGGGCGCCCCCGCCCCCGGCTCCGGCATCGCCGCCTCCACCATCAGCGCGACCAGCTCCGCCTTGCCCGGCACGTACCGGTACAGCGCCATCTTCGTGACCGCGAGTTCCCCGGCCACCCGCTGCATCGATACGCCGCCCAGCCCCTCCGCATCGGCGATCCCCACCCCTGCCAGGGCGATCCCCTCCAGCGTGAGCCCACGCCGCGGCCCCCGCGCCGGCTTCTCCGGCGGCCGGGGCCCCCACAACAACCGCACGGCCGCGCCCCACTGGTCATTCGTCATCGGAACCCCTTGCGCTCGCACTAAAACTGCGTCTACCGTACACGGTATCGATTCAGTATCCGCCGGACACAATTAACGGCGTTAACGCCGTTAACGCCGCCGCACCCAAAGCAGCAACAGGAGCCCCCATGCACCAGCACCAGCACCCGCACCCGCACCCGCACCCGCACCCGCACCGGAACACTCGCACCGTCCTCATCTCCGGCGCCGGCATCGCCGGCCCCGCCCTCGCCCACTGGCTCACCCGCCACGGCGACTTCCGCCCCACCGTCGTCGAACTCGCCCCCGCCCTCCGCCCCGGCGGCCAGGCCGTCGACTTCCGCGGCGAGACCCACCTCTCCGTCCTCCACCAGATGGGCATCGTCGACGACCTCCGCCGCCTCCAAACCGGCGGCTCCCCCATGACCTTCGTCGACGCCCACGGCGAACCGGTGCTCCACCTCCCCGCCGAGTTCGCCGGCGGGGACATCGAGGTCCTGCGCGGCGACCTCTCCCGCGTCCTCTACGAGGCCTCCCTCCCCTCCACCGAGTACGTCTTCGGAGACTCCGTCACCTCCCTCACCGAAACCGCGACCGGCGTGGACGTCACCTTCCGCCACGCCCCACCCCGCACCTTCGACCTCGTCATCGGCGCCGACGGCATCCACTCCACCGTCCGCCGCCTCACCTTCGGCCCGGAGGCCGACCACCTCACCCACCTCGGCTACTACGCCGCCAGTTGGAGCCTCCCCAACGACCTGAACCTCCGCCCCGGCGCCGGCTCCCTCGGCCACAACGCCCCCGGCCGCCTCGCCAGCGTCGGCGCCGACCACACCGACCCCACCCGCGCCCGCGCCTTCTTCGTCTTCGCCTCCCCCGAGCCCGGCCACGACCGCCGCGACGCCAAGACCCAAAAACAACTCCTACGCGAGGCCTTCACCGGCCTCCCCTGGCAGGTGGAGCACCTCCTCCGCTCCCTCGCCTCCGCCGACGACCTCTACTTCGACTCCATCAGCCGCGCCGACGTGCCCTCCTGGTCGTCCGGCCGGATCGCCCTCCTCGGCGACGCCGCCTGCGGCGCGACCATCGGCGGCATGGGCACCGGCACCGGAATCGTGGCGGCGTACGTCCTGGCGGGCGAACTCTCCCGCTCCCCCGAGGACCACCAGGGCGCCTTCGCCCGCTACGAATCCCTGCTACGCCCCTACGCCCAGGGCTGCCAGAAAAACGGCAGCCGTACGGGTCACTTCCTCGCCCCGGCCTCCCCCCTCGGCCTGCGCCTGCGCAACGGCCTGCTCAGCCGCCGCCGCATCCTCGCCTGGATGCTGAAGGCAGGCGAGGAAACGTCCACGCTCCCCCTCCCCGCCTACGCGACAACCCCCGCCCCGACCCGCGGAACAACCGCCGACACCGTTAACGGCGTTAACGCCGTTAACGCCGACGCCCCCACCCACTGCCCGAGCACACTCCACCGTTAACGGCGTTAACGGCGTTAACGCCCACCAAAACGTACTGGTCGACTGGTTTTTTCACCGCGACCTGCCTAGATTGACGCCACACTCCGCAGCGATCACGCGCGGACAGGCGGCCGGCAACCAGGGGGCACACGTGGCGAGGGTCAAGCAGCAGCGGGCCGAGATCACCCGGCAGGCCATCCTCGACGGCGCGGCCATCGCCTTCGACGCCGCCGGCTTCGGCGGCACCAGCCTCAGCGAGGTCGTCCGGCACGCCGGAGTCACCAAGGGCGCCCTCTACTTCCACTTCCCGTCCAAGGAAGCCCTCGCCCGCACCCTGGTGGACGAGCAGTTCCAGATCTCCGCCGACGTGCCCGCCCTCGAGGACCCCGGCCTGCAGACGGTCATCGACCTCTCCCACCAGATGGCCTTCGGGCTGCGCGGCAACGTCCGCGTCCGCGCCGCCATCCGCCTCGTCATCGAGTTCGGCTCCTTCACCGACCCGGACCCGTCCCCGTACAACACCTGGATCGAGACCTGCCGCAACTGTCTGACGCCGGCCCAGGCCCGCGGCGACGTCCTGCCATCGCTCGACGTCGACGACCTCGCGGTCTTCCTCGTCGGATCGTTCACCGGCATCCAGGTCACCTCGCACGTCCGCACCCACCGCGAGGACCTGCACACCCGGATCACCGACCTGTGGGACTTCCTCCTCCCGGGGATCGTGCCCGCGAGCCGCATCCCCCGCTTCGCCCCGGCGGGCTCGCCCGAGTGCCGGGCCGAACTCGGACTTCCCTCACCGGCCTGACGAAGGATCCAGGGCGCCCCCTCGGAACCCTGACCCTCCCCTCAGCCCTCTCCCTCCCACTTCGTTAGCAAAACTCAAGCGTGGCGCCCACGAACACCCTGGAACGTTAGTAAAGTCCCTCTCATGACTTCGCCCTCGTCTCAGAGCGACCGAGAGAAGGTCGTCTCCAAGCTCCCCCCGTGGCTGCGCCAGGAGTTGAAAATCCGCACCGCCCAACTGCGGGTGGACATCCAGGACGCCGTCCACCAGGGGATCGCCCACTGGAGCGCACTCGCCTCCGCCCCCTCCCCCGTCGACACCTCCGGCGCCGAATCGTTCTCCACCTGGCTGCCCGCCGGCCAGTGGGAGTCCTTCCGCGCCGACTCCAAGGACCGCGGCGTCTCCCTCATCCAGGGACTCGCCCAGGCGGTCCGCCTCTGGCTGGAGCTGAACCCGGCCCCCACCGTCAAGCGCCCCTCCGTGGTCCGCCGCATCATCGTGTGCAACCAGAAGGGCGGAGTCGGCAAGACCGCCGTCACCGCCGGCACGGCCGAGGCCCTCGCCGAGGACCCGTCGGCCCTCCACCCGGTCCGCGTCGCCCGCCAACTGGCCCGACTCTCATCCCCCGAGACCGACCACACGCCGCACACCACAGGCACCGCCGACTCCAGCCCCCTGGACCTGGAGGACCTCCCCGGCCTGGGCATGCGCGTCCTGCTGGTCGACTTCGACCCCCAGGGCCACCTCACCAAGCAGCTCGGTCAGCAGCCGCTGCCCATCGGCGGCGACAGCCTCACCTGCCACATGGCCGGCGAGGCCAAGGGCCCCCTCAAGGACCTGATCGCGCCCATCGAGCACGACCGGTTCGGAGACCGCCTCCACCTGCTCCCCGCCTGCACGGACGCCTTCCTCCTCGACGTCCGCCTCTCCACCGTCCGCGCCCGCGAAGCCGCCCTCGAACGGGCCCTCGCCCCGGTCGAGTCCGACTACGACGTCATCCTGGTCGACTGCCCTCCGAGCCTCGGCCTGAGCATGGACGCGGCCATCTACTACGGCCGCCGCCGCAGCGCCGAACAGCCCGGCGCCTCCGGCGCGCTGATCGTCGTACAGGCAGAGGACTCCTCCGCGGACGCGTACGACCTGCTCACCTCGCAGATCAACGACCTCCGCGACGACCTCGCCCTGGACATCGACTACCTGGGCCTCGTCGTCAACCTCTACGACGGCCGCCGCGGCTACATCGCGACCTCGTCCCTCCAAGCGTGGATGGACATAAAGGATCCCCGCGTCGTCGCCGTGGTCCCCGACCTCAAGGAACAGCGCGAAGCGGTCCGCGTGAAACAACCCCTCTTCGTCTACGCCCCCAACGGCGACCAAGCGGTCGCCCTCCGCGCCCTGGCCCGGGAGATCTCATGAGCAGCAAGGCAGACAAACTCGGCGTCTCGGCATCCTTCGCCCGAGCCCAGCCCGTCGGCGTCAGCTCCCGCCGAGCGGCCATCGCCGAAGCCACGGGCGCGCCCACCTCCGGAGTGGTCCCCCCCTCCGAGGTCCCCATCGAGGCCCTCGCCCACAATCCCTTCAACCTCCGCGAAGACCTCACGGAACTCGATGAACTGGCGGCCTCCCTCACCTCCCGGGGCCAGCTCCAGCCCCTCGCGGTCGCCACCCGCATGGCCTTCATGGAGGCCCACCCGGGCGCCACCGACGGGCTGGGCCGTGCCCCGTACGTCGTCATCGACGGCAACCGCCGCCTGGCAGCGGCCCACCTGGCCGGCCTCAAGACCATGCACATCCACGTCAACGACGCCCTCTCGGCCTCCTCCTCGGACATCCTGGAATCGGCCCTGATCGCCAACGTCCACCGGGTCGACGTGGCCCCCATGGACCAGGCCCGCGCCCTCCAGGAGCTCGTCGACGTACACGGCTCCCAGGCCCAGGTCGCCAAGCGCCTCGGCAAGACGGGCGCCTGGGTCTCCCAGCGCCTGGCCCTCCTGAACCTCACCCCCGCCCTCCAGGACAAGGTGGAATCGGGCGAACTCAAGGTGGAACCGGCCCGCCGCATCGGCCGCCTCCCCCAGGAGGCCCAGGAAGCAGCCGCGGACGAGTCCCTCAACACCCCCAACCCTCCCCGCCAACGCACCCACCCCGTTAACGGCGTTAACGCCGTTAACGCCCCCACGCCCACCACCCCTCCCCCCACACCCCCCACACCCGCCGCCTCCCCCCGCATCACCATCTCCACGAACTCCCCGGAAACCATCGCGGACGCCCTCACCGCACACCTCACCCCGGACGACCTCAAGGCCGTCACGGAGCTCCTGATGCTGCGCATCTGACCCGGGGACGCGCACCCACGCCGGGGGCATTAACGCCGCTAACGCCACTGCCACCGTTAACGCCGTTAACGCCCCCACGTGCGTTTCATGTGCGTTCAGCAGTGCGTTTCACATAGGCTGCCCTCGGAGGTACCGATGCCCAACGAACAAGAGAGCCTCTTCGCAGCGGTCGACGCCCTGCTGGAAGAAGCAGCCGCCAAGGACGCGCTCCCGCACCCGGACGAGCGCAAGCGCCTCCGCGAGGCCGCCGGCCTGAGCCAGGACCAGATCGCGAAGGCCCTGTCCGTACGCCGCGAAACGGTCACCTCCTGGGAAATCGGCCGCACCGCCCCCCGCCCCCCCAAGCGAGCCGCCTACGCCCGCCTCCTGGAAGGCCTGGCCACCCTCCACCCCATTAACGCCGTTAACGCCGCCCCCACCCCCACGCCGGAACCCCAAGCCCCGTCCACAACGGCCGCACCCACCCCCCAGCCCCACCCGGCCCCGAAGCCGCACCCCGGCACAGCCGCGCAGCCCCACCCGGCCCCGGCCCCGGAGCCGCAGCCCCACCCCGGCACAGCCCCGCAACCCAACACAGCCCCAGGACCACTCCCCCACGCCCCCATCCCCGCGGCCCAGCCCACCCCCCACCACACCGCCGAGCCGCAGCCCGCCCACCCCACGCCCGTTAACGCCGTTAACGGCGTTAACGCCCCCCAGCCCCACACCCCCACCCACCCCGCAGCCACCTCCCCCCAGCCGCACCCCCACCCGGGGTCTGGGGCGGAGCCCCAGTTTCGGGAAGGGGCGGGTAGGGGAACAGCGCCGCAGGCCCCCACCCCCCAGGCACAGGCACAGGCCCCCACCCCCCGCTCCCCCCGGCCCCCCCACCCCGGCCCCCTGGAAGGAAACGGCCCCCTAGCCGTCCTGGACGGCACCGGCCACGCCTACGCCGCCGCCGGCCTCGTCCTAGACCACCCCACGGCCACCACCACCACCATCGACCTCCCCACCCTCCTCACCTGGGCCCTGACCGAGGCGAACCTCCGCTCCCCCCGCCTCCACCGCAACGGCCGCGACGGCGACCCCCTCCTCGTCCTCACCGCCTCCGCCGTGGAACGGCTCGGCCTCCCCCCGACCCTCGAGGACCGCCGCGCCCTCCGCCTCCCCGACAACCACCCCACCCTCCGCCGCCTCGCCAAGAGCAAATGGCAGCTGACCCGCCGCGGCTTCGGCCCCTGGCCCCGCATCTACCGCCCGGCCACCCCCACCACCGGCCGCCAGTGCGTCCAGCTCGCGATCCTCCCCTGGGGCGCCCTGGACCCCCGCGCCTGGGGCGAGGACACCGCCGCCCTCCCCGCCCCGGAACTCGCCGCGCTCCTCACGACCTACGCCACCCGCGTCCTCACCCCCCGCGGCTCCACCGCGGTCACCGGCCTCGAACTCATGACGGCCCTGCGCCCGCCCACCCGCGCCGCCCGCAACCCCGAGACCAACACCTGGGAGTCCGCGCCCGTCCCCGGCTCCCTCACCCGCGCCGTCGAGCCCGCACCTCCCGAGGCCCCCGACGAGCACCCGGTCGTCGCCGCCCTCTACCCCCGCTCCCACCAGCGCACCCCGGACCAGGTCCTCGACGAAGAGGCCTACGACTGGATCCGCGACCCGGAGCTCCTCACCGACGCCGAGTGCGCCCGCACCCACGCCGTCGGCATCGACGTGAACATGGCCTTCGCCGCCGCCGCCAACCGCCTCCCGGTCGGCCTCGGCCCCGCCACCCACACCACCACGCCCCGCTTCGACCCCAAGACCCCCGGCTGCTGGCTCGCGGACCTGTCCACCCTCTCCCTCGACCCCCGCCTCCCCAGCCCGTTCACCCCCACCGGCAGGCCCCCGACCGGCCCCGCCTGGTACGCCACCCCGACCCTCGCCTACGCGCAGGAGCTCGGCCACGACGTCCGCCCCACCGAGGCCTGGATCCGCCAGGACCACGGCCCGTACCTCGACGCCTGGTACACCCGCCTCCGCGACGCCTACATGGCCACGATGGCCGACCTGGGCGTCACCCCGTCGCTCTCCGAACCCGACTTCCTCACCGCAATGTCCACCCACAAAGACAACGACCCCACCACCACAGCCGTCCTCTCCGCCATCAAGTCCACGGTCAAGGGCGGCATCGGCAAGCTCCGCGAACGCCCCCAGGGCGCCGCCTACCGCCCCGGCGAAGCCTGGCCCGCACTCGAACGCCCCACCTGGCGCCCCGACATCCGCGCCGCCGTCATCTCCACGGCCCGCGTGAACATGCACCGCAAAATGCAGAAGCTCGCCACAGCAGCGGGCCTCTACCCCATCGCAGTCCTCTCCGACTGCGCGGTGTACCTCTCCGACGGCCCCAGCCCCCTCGACTTCCTCCCCCACACCCCCGAGGGCAAGCCCCTCCCCGGCGGCTTCCGCCTCGGCGTAAGCCCCGGCATGGTCAAGCACGAAGGCACCCAGCCCCTCCTCTGGGCCGTGCAGCTGCTCGACGAACACCTCAACCCCGCCCGCCACATCAAGGGCCACGACGCAGCAGCAGACGGCGAGTAACGTCCAATGTCCGACATCTCAGACAGCCTGACCAGGGCCGACGAACAGCACTTCACCCGCCCCATCCCCAAGTCAGCGGGCGCCCAGATGCGCTACCTCCTCAAACAGCTCAAATCAACCAAATCAGTAGCGGCAGCCCTCAACATCTCCCAACGCACGGTCGAGCGCTACATCAAAAACCAAATCAAGCAGCCCAAACCGGCCCTCGCCGCCCGCCTCGAAGCCGAGGTACGCCGCCGCTGGCAGCCCCTCGTCCGCAAGCGCGCCCGCGACAAGGCGGCCCGCACCACCGGCCTCGTCATCGAGACCCGCGCCCGCTTCGGCTTCACCGCGGCCCCCGGCACCACCGACGACGGCCGCATGCGCCGCATCACCCAGCACCTCCCCCCGGAGTACGCGGCCCGTCTGTTCGCCGCCCAGGACGCCGGCGCCGCCGAGTCCCAACTCCGCCAGATCGCGGCCGAAGGCCTCCAGGAGATCTACTTCAAGGACAACGGCGCCCGCGCCACGAGCCTCCTGGTCGAGTTCACAGACATCGACTACGTGGACTTCGCGTTCTAAAGACCCTCACCCCCACAACACCCCCTCAGAACCCCTGAAAACCCAAAAGGGTCCCGGGATATCCCCGGGACCCTCCAACACCCTCCAGCAGCCCCACAAGGCCGCCACGAGCCCACATCACCCCACGGCGTGCAACGTCCTGCGCCGCTTCGACTCCGCAGCCTTCTTCGCGGCCGCCTGCGCGGCCCGCTTCTTCCGCTGCTCGGCCAGCTGGTCCTGATACTCCGCCACCGCCTGGTGGTAGCTGGCGACATAGCCCCGCGCGTCGAGCCGCTCCTCGGCAGCCATCTCATTCACCGCCGCGACGGCATCCTCGAAGGAGTTGTACCCGGCCAGCATGGGGTTGATCTGATACACCCCATTGCGAACCTTCCGCACCAGCTTCGCGAGCTCCAGGCTCCGCAGCGCGGCATTGACGCTCGGCCGGCTCAGCTCCAGCAGCCCGCCCACGGTGGCCTGGTCGATGAGGATCCGCCCGCCGGGCTCGCTCAGCGAACGCAGCTTCAGCAGCACACGGTAGGCCGCAGGCGGGAGGTCGAGGTCGGAGAGAAGCCCGTCGGCGTTGACCGCAGCGAATCGCAAGGTGCTCACTGAGCTGTCCCTTCTTCCGTGCGCTTCGATCGGCTCAGCCGACGTGCAGCGCGCTCTTTGGCCCGTTCGGCCCGCAGTTCCGCGATGGCCTGACGCATGTGATCCAGCGACGGGAAGCGCACCAGATCAGGCAGGCTCGTATCGCTACGAATCTGCGAGATGGTGCTGTGCTGCTCCACCTTCACGAACTCACCCGTCATCTCCGTACCCGGGATGAACTCAGCCACCCGGTAACTGTAGGGCGGGTTGAACTGGTACACACCCCGCCGCACCTTGAAGACGATCCCATGAGACATGACGGTGTGCAGCGCCTCCGACGTCTTTGTCCGGCTGACGTCCAGGATCGTAGCCATCTCCTCCTGAGTAAGAGGAATCCGCCCCCCCGCTCGCTGGCACGCGATCAGCAGCAGGATCAGCCTCAACGGCAATGCTTCCCGGAAGTACTGCGCGATCACCAGGAAGAACTCGAGGCTGTCCATCGAAAACGCGTTTGGCTGACTTTGAGTCCCGTAGAACTCCAGCGGCTTGCGTTCTCCGTCCAGCGTCAGCTTCCGGCTCGGGTAGCGCCGGGCGAGACTGTCCAGATCCTTGACCGGAGCCAGCGGCTGACTCCACGCCGAGATCGCGTCATCAACGGGGAGATCAGGACGCGGAGCGCGTGCCGGACTCGGCCGACGGCGCTGTGGCTCTGATGACACGAGGATGCTCTCCACTTCGTTGATCTGCAGAGAGAGTATGTCAACAAGGGTGACACAAGTGTCACGCTCGTTGACGTTCGGCGTGTCTTATGTAACCCCACAGGTGACATATCTCAGCCACACCCACCCCACAGCCCCCCGCCCCCGCACGCCCCCAACCAGACCCGGCCCCCCACCAGTTCAGGGACACATCTCCAGCAAAACGTCAGCCACCCCGACGTTTTAGCCCAAATACCGTCAGTACCATTGACGTTTTGCGCTCGTTCTGTCCCCCTACCAGCGACACATCCCCCGAGTTATGTCCCTTCTGAGGGGACATAACTTTCCCCCCGCACCCCCTCTGACCTGCGGCAACGCATCTCCGTACCTTCTATAGGCCGTCCCCTGCCGCGCTGCGCGTACTCAACGCCGTCTCCAACCCGCCCCCAGCCCCCACTTCCTGACGTCCCAACACCCAAAACCAACCCCCCACCACCCCCCGGCCACGCCCCCCGAAAGTGACTGAATCCCGTCTCTATCCACCCCAAACTTTGAAACACTCCGCCACCGTTAACGGCGTTAACGGCGTTAACGCCCCAACCACGGGCTACCAAGCACCCCCAACCAACCCAAAAGCCAACGAACCCACCGGCAAACAGAAAAACACCGCCCACCCACTCAGCTGGTAGTCCCCCACCCTCAAATGGACATAAAGGGCACCCAGGAAGTACAGAATTAGCCCGCCTGCAGCCAGACCCCCCACCACAGGCACCTCAATCCCCACCAACAACCCCAGCGCCCCTGCACCCAACAACACACCCAAAGGCCTCATCCAAGACCTAGGCACACCCAACTTGTCTGCTTGGCTCTTGGGATAGTCATGACCAACAAAATTGGCGATCGCTGCCAACCCATTCACGACCGAGGTCACCAGCGTGACCACGAGATACGCAACAAACACAACGGCCTCCACACCTGGACATGTCACCTCCATGACCAGACAGGCCCCAACAACGTGACAGCAACCCCGTCGCCCCAGCTCAGCAAGGGCGACGTCTACCCCACTGTCTGGAACAACCGGAAGATGTACCCAATCTGAGCCGGCCTCGGCCTCGAACCTAGGCATACCTTCAAGCGAGGTGAGCAGAGGTTCCCTGCTGACCACCTCCCACTTCAAAGAAGAGGTATCCCTGCCGGAGGAGGGCTCTGAACTTCGAAGCAGCCCACCTCCGAGCGCAGCGAGGAAGAGTTCGCTTCTTCTCTGAGGCCAAGCAAAAAAGACCCCCACCCGAAGGCTCGCACTGGGCTGCGAAGCAACCCCCCGAGCCCAGCGAGGGGTTCGCTTCATGTCCGGAGTAAAACGAAGGACACCCCCGCCAAAGGCGGGGTTCTGAGCTGCGAAGCAGCCCGCCCTCAAGCACAGCAAAGGGGGGCCTACCCAGACCCTCAGCGCCTGAGGTCCCGTCCCAAGGCTCGCTCTGGCCCGCGAAGTAGGCCTACACCGAGCTCAGCAAGGGGGGTCCCTGTCCCAGAGCGAAGCTGAAGGAGGAGTCGGCCCGGGGGGCCGCTTCGGGCCGCGAAGCGGCCCCCGCCGAGCGCAGCTAGGCGAGTTTTTGCCCTCGAGCGAAGCGGAGGGGTCTGCCCGGAGGGCCGCTTCAGGGCGCGAAGCGGCCCTGCACCGAGCGCAGCGAGGCCGGTCTCTGCCCAGCACGCAGCACTGGGGGTCCGGGCCCGAAGGGCCGGCTCCGGCTCGCACAGCGAGCCTCCGCCGAGCGCAGCTAGGCGGGTTTCTGCCCCGGAGCGAAGCGGAGGGGCCCAGCCCAAAGGGCTGCTTCGGGGCGCAAAGTCCCCTCCCCCAAGCGCAGCGAGGGCGGTCTCTGCCCCGGAGCAAAGCGGAGGGGATCCCGCCCAAAAGGCGGCTCTGGCCCGCGAAGCGGGCCGCCGCCGAGCGCAGCGAGGGGGATCCCTGCTCCGGAGCGAAGCGGAGGAGCCGACCCAGAGGGGCGCTTCGGGGCACGAAGCGCCCCTCCGCCGAGCGCAGCGAGACGGGTCATTACCCCGGAGCGAAGCGGAGGGGCCCCGCCCGAAGGGCGGCTCTGGCCCGCGAAGCGGGCCGCCGCCGAGCGCAGCGAGGCGGGTCATTACCCCGGAGCGAAGCGGAGGGGTCCCGCCCCAAGGGGGCGGCTCTGGCCCGCGAAGCGGGCCGCCGCCGAGCGCAGCGAGGCGGGTCCCTGCCCAAGCGCGCAGCGCTTGGGGTCCCGCCCCAACCGATGTTCCTGACGTTCCCGTCGTTCCCGTCGTTCCCGCCGTTCCGGGTGTGGAGATCGTCGATGTGCTGCGCGAGCAGCTCACCGCGAT
>NZ_JBFBFP010000081.1:0-19102 GCF_040684275.1 Streptomyces sp. NPDC091371 | reverse complement strand
AATGACCGAACCTCGCCCACTCCGTGTCGAACCCATCCGCGTCGAAACCCGCCGGGCCGGCCGCATCGACCGGCCCACCGGCCGTCACCGGCCGCGGAACCTCCCGCTCGGCCACGCCGTCCCCGCCGACCGTGCCGACCGGCCCGGTGGTGGCAGCCACCGGCCCGCGCCGCAGGCCCTCCACCACGGCCGCCGCACCACCCGACCTCAGCTTTTCGACCAGCTCGACGGAATCCGTGAACTCCGGCAACTGGTCCACGACGGTCGTCGGCAGCGGACCGGGGAACGCCGCGCCGTGCCCGTCCCACCGGTAGTCGTTCCCATGGCGCCGCCGCGAACTGCGCCCGTACACCAGCGCGTCGACCTGGCCGTCCTCGGGATTCAGCACGTACGCGAAGGAAATTCCCTTCGAACCACCGTCGGCGTGCGCGTGCAACGCGGTGTTCAGCGCGACACGACCCTCCTGGAAGCTGGTTCCCCACGCCACCCGCTCCACCTCGGTGGCGAACTCCGAGAACCAGGCCTCGCCCTCCTTGTTCCCGTACACCACACGGCCACTGTGCTCCCACGTCGACCGGTCGATCGCCTTGAACCGCTCCAACCGCTCCCGGATCTCCGACAGCCGCGCATCCTCGGCCGCCAGCTGAACGGACCTCATGCCCTGCCACACACCCCGCGTGGCGTCCTTGACCGCCTGGTACCCCTCCTCACCCGGAGGCATCACATCCAGCGAATCCCGGTACGACTGGAAATCCGACTCGAAATCCCACGACAGCGGATGCGACGCGGCGAAGTTCGTGAAGGAGTACCCCGGCAGCCCCTCGGGGTGCCGTTCGACCTCACCGAACAGACCCGGCGAGTAGAAGAGCAGCCCCTCCAGTTCCGGGTGCGCGGTAAGTGTCGCTGTTACCCCGCGGGTGTTCGCGACCCACGCGGCGATCTCCTGATCCCGCCAGTCAACGGTTTCCGCAGCGGTGTCGGGGACCGCCTCGGACGGAGTGTCGTCACCACCCCGCACGGGCGGGGAATCCGTACCGACGGCCTCCTCGGTGCCCGTCGGCCGCACCGGTGTCCCCGGCGTCTGGACCGTCCGGGTCGCGCGCGCCCGCGCCGCCTCCCGGCCTGCCTCCTTCTCGGCGATGCCGGCGGATACCGCCTCGCGGATCGCGGCGGGACCACGCGCGAGGAGGTCGGCGAACGCCCTTCGATTCGCGGCGAGTTCCTTGAGCTCGCGCGCGAACTCCGGGGTGCCCAGGGCGAAGACGAGGAAGGACGGGTCACCGAAGACGAGCTCCGCCACCTCGGGCTGTCCTTCGAGTACTGCCGTGAGCTCATCGGAGGTGAACAGTCTTCCGATCCGCGCCTTGGGGAAGACCGTCTGCGAGGACAGCAGGATCCGCTGGAGTTCGGGCCGGCGCGCGAGCCGCCGCAGGACCAGCGGCTGTTCGAGAACCGCATCGACCAGCCCCGGCTGGGCCACCAGCACCCGCCAGGCATCCGATCCCTCGGCGGCGTCCTCGACCAGCACGCGCTGAGCGCGCAGCAGTTCCCACAGCTTCGGCTGCACGGACAGC
Organism: Streptomyces sp. NPDC091371; assembly: GCF_040684275.1. Classification (NCBI taxonomy): domain Bacteria; kingdom Bacillati; phylum Actinomycetota; class Actinomycetes; order Kitasatosporales; family Streptomycetaceae; genus Streptomyces; species Streptomyces sp. NPDC091371. The sequence goes on along the minus strand of NZ_JBFBFP010000081.1, from coordinate 17,528 downwards.
GCGGCGGTCAGGCCCGGATTCGTGAGCAGCGCCATCACCAGTTGGGCACGGCCGCGCAGGGTGGGCGCCACCTCCGGGTGGTCGAGGAAGGTCTCGATCAGCGCGGGATGGGTGGACAGGAGCAGGCCCGCGTTCGGGTTCTCGTCCAGCAGGGCCGCCAGCCCGGGCACTTCGGCGACGGCGGCGACGAGCCTCGGGTGGCTCATCGCCAGGACGATCAGGTCGGTCCGGCTCAGGATCTGCCGGGCAGCCTCCTCGTTCGCCTCCAGATCGGCCATGAGCTCGGCGTTGTCCAGCAGTTCCACGAGGAACCTGCCGTTCGGCAGGACACCCTGCTGATCGCCCAGCGCCCGGGCCACGACCGGAGAACTCGCCAGCACGTCCACGACGCCCGAGTCGTCGGCCACCGCCGTCAGCGAGTCCAACCCCTTGGTCAGAACGGCCTTGACCACCACGTTCAGGTGCGCAACCGGCTCCGGGGCGGCATTTCCCAGAACGTCGGTGAACTGCCAGAAGAGCTCCGCTGACCTCTGCAGGACGGTCATGACACCGGGAACCTCGAACGCGGCCTCGGTGAGCGACTCGCTGGACTCCATCACGTCGCGGGAACCGGGCAGAAGGGCGAAGAGGTTGGTCATACCGGTGGTGGAGTCGTACGAACGCCACATGTGACGGTTCACGGTGACGGATCGCTTGTTCGCTTCGTCACCGGCCAGCGATTCGCGCACGAAGGCGTTGGTCTCGAAGGCGTTGTACAGACCGGCGTTGGTCGCGAGGGCCTTCGCGAACCGCTCGTCGTCCCCCAGGGCCTTGCGCGCGTCGAGGGATGCCAGGAGCACCGGCATCAGTCCGGGACGTCTCCGCAGCATGGCCGCGAACGCGGAGTTCGTCATGAGGAGGTAGCGGATCGAGAGGCTGCCCGCCGCGGCCTCGCGCAGGCCCGGGACCTCCTCATAGGCCAGATGGGTCTCCTCCAGGTTGGCGAGGTACTGGGCGCGCTGCCGCTCCTCCTCGCCGTCCGCCGCCTCCAGGTCCCGCAGCGCGACCCGGCCGTCCTCCAGGGATCCGCCCGCGAGCTTCAGGATGCGCTGGTTGGCCGGGTCTATCCACCATCCCTCCTCCGTGTATCCGAGGGGACCCGTGCCCTCGATCTCCGCGCGCAGTGCGTCGGTGTCCTCCCCGTGGGCCGCGAAGCGCTCGGGGTCTGCCAGGAAGGCATGGGGAAAGACGGGCCGCCGCAGGGCCGAGACGAACAGATCGGGCGCCGCGCCGAATGCCCGGTGCAGTGCGGAATGGCGTTGGGTGGGCAAGACCTCCAGGAGGTCCTCGTCCGACAGGAACCGGATCCAGTCTTCGGGGCCCACCGCCGTCTCGTCCGGAAGCGTCGTGGCAGCGGAATCCGCCATCGTCTGGAACATCCCGCTCAGACCCCGGGCCGCGGGCAAGAGGTCCGGCCGGTACCCCAGCGCGTCACTGAGGTACCGGAATTCCCGGACCATCCGGAGCAGGGCACCGTCGTCCGCCATGAGGGCCGCCAGGAACTCGTGGTTGCCCTCCATCGCGGACGCCGTGTTGACATCCTTGTGTATGGCGGCGAACAGAAGGGCGTCCTTCTTGGCGAACTCCCAGAAGTCCGGCACATCGGCGACCCTGAACATCCGCTCCGGGAGGTCGGAAACCAGGAAGAAATAGCCCAGGCCCGGGCTCTCCACGAGGAGGTCGGCCGCATCCGGGTGGAGGTTGGCCAGTTGTCCCACGGCCCGCAGCGTCTGAGGGTCCGGCAGTGCCACCTCGCGCAGTGTGCGGTGCCGCAGGAACGCACGCAGCACCTCTCCGACCGGGAACTCCTCGTTGTCGGCCATCGCGTCGCGCAGTGGCCCGAACCCGTCGCCGAGCAGTCTCCTCAGTTCGTGCGGGTACACGAGGGAATCGACGTGCGCCGCGAGGGATTCGGCGAACTTCGGCTTCCCCACCAGCTTGGCGACGAGCTCTCGTTCCTTCTCCTTGGGGAAGACGGCACGGACCGTGGGGTGTGCGCTGATCCGCACCAGGGGATACTGGGACGCCAGTTTCTCCGGGTCGCTCGCCGGCCATACGTACGCGCCTTGCGAGGCCAGCGCCTCGCGCAGGGCGCCCGGGTCATTGAGCAGATGGTCGAAGGCGGCGGGGGTCGCAGAGAGCACCTCCGCCAGGAATCCGTTCTGGTAGGCGGTGTCCAGCAGTTCCCTGGACCCGGCGAGCTTGATCGCGAGGTCGGGACTCTCGATCAACACGTCGGAAAGGTCCTGATTGCCGTCCAAGACGCGGACCACGTCCGGGTCGGCGGCGGCCACTGCCAGCATCCCCGGGATCGCCAGCACGGTCCTGGCCTGCGACTGGTGCCGGCGCAGGGCCGACAGCAGGCCCTCGCTCTCGAAGATCGTCCGGTACACGGAGACGTCGGCGAGAACATCGGGGTGGTCCATCACCGCGACGCTGAGGTCGAGGTTGTCGTCGAGCCGCGCGATGACGGCCAGCCGCTGTTCCTTCTCCTGGCCCTCCAGGAATTCGGCGAACACCGGATTGTCCACCGCGATGAACCGGGCGGTTCCGTGCCGGCCCGCGAGCAGCTCCTGAATGATGTCCGCCCTGCCGTGGAAGGCGTTGACGAGGAGGAGGTGGTTCGCCAGGTGACCTCGGAAGTGATCGTCGGCTTCCATGGCGTCGAGCAGCTGGGGGTTGGCGGCCAGCAGGTTCGTCGAGTTCCTGTCCCGGAGCATCTGGTTGGTGAGGAAGGTGTTGTCCGGGTCGGTGAGGATCCGGAGGAGCTTCGGGCGCGTCGACAGTTGCGCAGTCAGGGCAGGGTAGGCGGTCGCCAATTGTGCGGCCGAGCCGGAGTTGGAGACCGCGACCAGCACGTTGGGGTGCCGCACCAGTTCACGCAGCGCCTCCGGGGACGGGTCGTACGGGCCGGTGCTCCGCAGTGCGGTCAGGAAGTCGGCGACCTCGATTCCCAAGTCCGCCGGAATCGTGGGGACGTTGTTCATGAGGAAGCGCGCTACGGGAACGGTCGCGCTCAGGGCCGCGGCCTCGAGCGGGGTGTTCCGCAGCCCGCGTTCCTCGACCCACCGCTTGGCGGCCCGTTCGGCGAGCCGCCGCGTTTCGTCGCGCGTGAGCGTGGGGGCCGGACCGCTGGAGGAGCTCGAGGACATCGTGGCCTCGGCCCTGGAGGAAGTCGCGGAGGAGGAAGCCAGGGCCGAGGGGGTGGGCTGCTGGGCGGCCTGGGCCTTCTTCTTCTTCGCGCCGGTGTTCTTCTTCTTCGCGCCGCCGGTCCGTCGGAGCGGGTCCGGAGCCACCTCGGGCAGGCCCGTCAGGAGGTCCCGCAGGACCGCCTTGGCCGCCACGTCGTCGCGGCCGAGGCTGTCGGTGAGGATGAAGTGCGCCAGCTGACGTACGACCTTCTCCTCGGGCGTCAGCCTCGCGTACGGAGACGTCGTATCCAACGCCGGCGGCAGATGACGCACCTCCGAGAACAACACCCGCGCACGATCGACCGCCCAATCCCGATCCTCACGATTCCGCTCGGAATGACCGAACCTCGCCCACTCCGTGTCGAACCCATCCGCGTCGAAACCCGCCGGGCCGGCCGCATCGACCGGCCCACCGGCCGTCACCGGCCGCACGGCCTCGGACTCGGTCACACCGCCCGTGTCGACCGGTCCGGTGGTGGCGGACGGCCCGCGCCGCAAGCCCTCCGTCACGGCCGCCGCCCCGCCCGGTTCCCGCAGCTTCGCGGTCAACTCGACGGAGTCCGTGAACTGCGGTACGTCCTCGACCACGGTGGTCGCCAACGGCCCGGCGATCGCCTTGCCACCGTGCCCGTCCCACCGGTAGTCGTTCCCGTGCCGCGGCCGCCGCGAACTGCGCCCGTACACCAGCGCGTCGACCTGGCCGTCCTCGGGATTCAGCACGTACGCGAAGGAAATTCCCTTCGAACCACCGTCGGCGTGCGCGTGCAACGCCGTGTTCAGCGCGACACGACCCTCCTGCAGGCCCGTGCCGTGCGACACCCGCTCCACCTCGGTGGCGAACTCCGAGAACCAGGCCTCGCCCTCCTTGTTCCCGTACACCACACGGCCACTGTGCTCCCACGTCGAGCGGTCGATCGCCTTGAACCGCTCCAACCGCGCGCGAATGACCGACAGGCGCACGTCCTCGGCCACCCGCTGCGCGTCCGCCAGGCCCCGCCACACACCGCGGGTGGCTTCCTTGACCGCCTGGTACCCCTCCTCACCCGGAGGCATCACGTCCAGCGAATCGTGGTACGCCTGGAAATCCGACTCGAAGTCCCACGACAGCCGGGCCGAACGGGCGAACGTGGCGAACGCATAGACCGGCAGCGTCTCGGGACGCCGCTCGACCGCGTCGAAGAGACCCGGCGAGTAGAAGAGCAGGTTCGTGAGCTCCGGGTGGTCGGCCAGCGTCGCCGGGACGCCGGGGGTGTCGGCGATCCACGCGACGATCTCCGGATCCTGCCAGGCAGGAACTTCCGAATCGGCATCGGCATCGGCCGGTATCTCGTCGCCGCTCCGCGTGGGCGGGGTCTGCGTAGCGGCGGCCTCCCGGTCACCCGTCGTCTCCTCCGGCGCCGCAGTAGGCCGAGCGCCGCTCGTCTCCGTGGTCACCGGGTCGGTCGGCCTCGCGGCGATACCGTCGGCCACCGCCTGGCGGATCGCGGCGGGACCACCCGCGACCAGGGCGGCCACCGCCTTCCTGGAACCGGTGACGGTGTCGAGTCCGTGGGCGAACCCATCGGTGTCCAGGGCGTACGCCAGAAGCGAGGGGTCACCGAAGATGATCTCCGCCACCTCGGGCCGGCTGTCGAGCGCCGCCACGAGGCTCCCGCCACCGAGCAGCTTGCCCGCCTGCTCCTTGGTGAGACGCGTCTGCAAGGACAGCAACACCTGCTGGAGCGCGGGCCGCCGCGCGAGCCGCCGGAAGAAGGGCGGACGGTCGAGGACGGCCTCGACCAGCCCGGGCTGGGACACCAAGGCCCGCCACACATCCGAGCCGGCGGCGGCGTCCTGCACCAGCACGCGCTGGGCACGCAGCAGATCCCACAGCTCCGGCTGCCCGGACAGTTCGGCGACCAGGGCCGGGTCCGTCAGCAGCGCGGACACGAGCCGGGCTCGGCCGCGCAGGGTGGGTACCGCCAACGGGTGGGTCCGGAGGGTGTCGATCAGCGCGGGGTGCTTGGAGAGCAGCGCGGCGACGTCCGGGTTGTGGTCGAGCAGCGCCGCCAGCCCCGGCACCTCGGCGACCGCCGTGACGAACCGCGGTTCGCGGATCGCGAGGACCGCCAGCTCGGTCCGGCCCAGGATCTGCCGGGCGGCCGCCTCGTTCGCCTCCAGCGCGGCCACGAGCTCCGGATTGCCGAGCAGGTCCCGGAAGGACTCACGGGTCGGAAGGACCCCCGACTGCTCACCGAGCGCCCGGGCGACGACCGGAGAGCTCGCCAGCAGGTCCGTCGTCCGCGGATGGCCGGCCGCCACGGTCAGCGAGTCCACCCCCGTGGTGAACACGGCTCCCACCACCAGGTTGAGGTGCTCAACCCGCTCCGCGCCGCGGTCCCCCAGGATCCTGCGCAGTTGATCGATGAACGACGGCGCCTGTTCCAGTACGGAGAGCACGCCGGGAATGTCGAATACGGCCTCGGCGAACCGCTCGCTCTCGGTGAGAACGGGATTGACCTCGGGGACGAGCGTGATCAGATTCGCCAGCGGGGCGGACGTCGTCACACGCCACATGTGACGGTTCTTGACCATCATCTCTCGGAAGGCGGTGTCCTTCTCGATCAGACCGCGCAGGAACGCGTCGTTCAGGAAGGCGTCGTACAGCTTTCCGTTGCTCGCGATGGCGGCCGTGAGACGCTCGCTGATCCCCAACGCCTTCCGCGCGCCGCGGGACTCGACGAGCAACGCCAGCAGACCGGGGCGCCGCCGCAGTGCGGACGCGAGGACGGAACTCTCCATCAGGAGGTGCTGGAGCCCCATGCTGTCGGCCACGGCCTTCCGAAGGCCCGGGACCTCCGCGAAGGCCGTGTGGGCCTCCTCCAGTGCGGCGAGATCCCGTGCGCGCCGCTCGGCGTTGCCCTCTCCCTGCCACCGCTCCTGGACCACGGCCCTGCCCTCGTCGAGGGAGCCGAGGAGCGCCTGCGGGTAGCGGTGGGATTCCGGATCGATCCACCAGCCCTCTTCCGTGTACCCGAGGGGTCCCGTGCTCTCGATCTCCGCGCGCAGCGCCTCGATGTCCTCCCCGTGGGCCGTGAAGCGTGCGGGTGCGTCGATGAAGGCCGTGCGGAAGGCCGGCCGCCGCATCGCCGAGACCAGCAGATCGGGCGCCGCCCCGAACGCCCGGTGCAGTACAGAGTTCCCTTCCCCGGCCAGGGCCTTCAGAAGGCCCTCGTCCGACAGGAACCGTACCCAGATGTCGTCGCCCACCAGCGACTTGTCCGGATTCGACAGGGCGGACGATTCCGCCATCAGGGGCAGCATCCCGCCCAGGCCCCGGGTCGCGGTCAGGATGGCCGGCTTGCGCTGTATCGCGTGAGATACCGCCGGGAACTCCCGCACCAGCCGGAACAGCTCGCCGTCGCCGGCCGTCAACCCCGGAAGGAGCTCCCGGTCGTTCCAGACGGCGTACGCCAGAGCGGAGTCCTTGTGCATCGCGGCGAGCACGTGGACGTCCTTCGCCACGGCCTCCCAAGCACCCGCTACACCGGCGAGTTTGAACAGCTTCGGCTCGAGGTCGGGGGCCGTGAGGAAGTAGGCACCGCCCGGGCTGCCGAGGAGGAACTCGACCGATTCCGGATGACGACCGAAGAACTGTCCGATGCTCCGGCGCCGGTTCATGTCCTGCGATACGAGGTTGCGCAGGGTGCCGTACCGAAGGGCCATCCGCAGCACTTGGCGGACCGGGAAGTCCGGATCCGTGGCCATGGCGTCCCGGAGCGGCTTGGAGTCGTCGCTCAGCAGCCTCCTGAGTTCGTGCGGGTGCTCCAGGACATCGATGTGATCCGCAAAGGCCTTGGTGAAGCCCGGCTCCCCCGCCAGTTTCCGCGCGAACTCCTGCTCGTCGGGGAATGCCGCGAGGGCCAGCGGGTGCGCACCGATCCGCACCATGGCCACCTTGGCCCTCGCCCTGACCGGATCACCTGGCGGCGGCGTGTACGCCTCCTGCGACGCCAGCCTGTCCCGCAGCGCGTCCGGGACATCGAGGACATCGGCGAACGCGGCGGGGCGCGCCGAGAGCACGGCCGCCAGGTTCGGGTTCCCGTAGGCGGCGTCCAGCAGCTGCCTGGAACCGGCGATCCTGAGCGCGAGATCAGGGCTCTCGATCAGTACGTCGGAAAGATCCGGATTGCCGTCGAGCACACCGACCACTTCCGGGTCGGCGGCGGCCACATCCAGCATGCCGGGGATCGCCAGTACGGTTTTGGCCTGCCTCGGGTGACTGCTCAACGCCGACAGCAGGCCCTCGCTCGCGAAGAGCTTCCGGTGCGCGGAGGCATCAGTGAGGACAGGGGCGTGGTCCATCAGGGCCATGGTCAGGTCGATGTTGTCATCGAGCTTCGAAACCACGGCACGCCGCTCGACCGCTCCCTGCGTCTTCAGGAACTCACGGAATCCCGGGCTCACCTGCGTGACCATGCGCGCGGCCGTGTTGTCGCTCTGGAACAGCTCCAGCGTGATGTCCGGCCTGTCCGCGAGGAATTGAACGATCTCCGACCGGATGGTCAGACGGCTCCTCAAGGCCTCGTCCGACTCCAGGGCGTCGAGGAGTTCCGGACTTGAGAACAAGGCCCTCGTCGAGTCCCGCCGGACGATCAGGTTGTGAACGTGGTCCCGACTGACCGGGTTGGTGAGGAACCCGAGAAGCTTCGGGCGTGCCGACAGCTGCCCCGCTGCGGCACGGTGAGCGATCATCAGGAATGCGGCCGGACCGAACTTGGATGCCGCCACGAGCACCTCGGGCTGCTGCATCACTTCCCGCAGCGCCGACAACGACGGTTCGTACTCGCTGGCGCTCCGTAGGGCGACCAGGAAGTCGGCCACCTCGATGCCCAGACCGGCCGGAATGGAATCGGCGTGAGTCGTGAGGAACCGTGTGATACCGGCGATCACGTTCGGGGACATGGCGTCGAAGGTGGCGTTCGGCGAGGCGTATTCCTCGGCCCAGCGCTTGGCGGCCCGTTCGGCGAGGCGCCGCGCCTCGGCCGGGGTGGTCCGGGGGGCCGGGCGGCTGGACGAACTCTCGGACATCGCGGCCCGGACGGTGGAGGAGGTCGAGGCCGTAGTCGAGGTCGAGGTGGAGGCCGAAGTGGAGGCCGCGGCCGAGCCGGTGGGCTGCCCGGCGGGCTGAGCCTTCTTCTTCGCGCCGGTGTTCTTCTTCGCGCCGCCAGTTCGTCGGAGCGGGTCCGGAGCCGCCTCGGGCAGGCCCGCCAGGAGGCCCCGCAGGACCGCCTTGGCCGCCACGTCGTCACGGCCGAGTCCGTCGGTGAGGATGAAGTGCGCCAGCTGACGTACGACCTTCTCCTCGGGCGTCAGCCTCGCGTACGGAGACGTCGTATCCAACGCAGGCGGCAGATGACGCACCTCCGAGAACAACACCCGCGCACGATCGACCGCCCAATCCCGATCCTCACGATTCCGCTCGGAATGACCGAACCTCGCCCACTCCACATCGAACCCGGCCGCGTCGAAACCCGCCGGACCGGCCACGTCATCCGGTACGCCGGCAACCGTCACCGGGCGCGGCGCCCCCGGCTCGGCCGCACCGACCCCACCGACCGGTGTGTCGCCGACCGCCGCCGGCCCTCGCCGCAGGCCCTCGGCCACCGCCGCCGCACCGCCCGGCTCGCGCAGCTTCGCGGCCAGCTCGACGGAATCCGTGAACTCCGGCAGTTCCTCCACCATGGTGGTCGACAGCGGCCCGGCGATCGCCTTGCCGTGCCCGTCCCACCGGTAGTCGTTCCCGTGCCGCGGCCGCCGCGAACTGCGCCCGTACACCAGCGCATCGACCTGGCCGTCCTCGGTATTCACCACGTACGCGAAGGAGATGCCCTTCGAACCACCGTCGGCGTGCGCGTGCAACGCGGAGTTGAGCGCGACACGCCCCTCCTGGAAGCTGGTTCCCCACGCCACCCGCTCCACCTCGGTGGTGAAATCCGAGAACCAGGACGCGCCTTCCTTGTTCCCGTACACCACACGGCCACTGTGCTCCCACGTCGACCGGTCGATCGCCTTGAACCGCTCCAACCTCTCCCGGATCTCCGACAGCCGCGCCTCCTCGGCCGCCAGCTGAACGGACCTCATGCCCTGCCACACACCCCGCGTGGCGTCCTTGACCGCCTGGTACCCCTCCTCACCCGGAGGCATCACATCCAGCGAATCCCGGTACGACTGGAAATCCGACTCGAAATCCCACGACAGCCGTGCCGAACGGGCGAACGTCGTGAACGCGTAGTCCGGCAGCGTCTCGGGACGCCGATCGACCGCGTCGAAGAGACCCGGCGAGTAGAAGAGCAGGCCCCCCAGCTCCGGGTGTTCGGCCAGCGTCTCGGAGACTCCGGGCGTCCTGTCGATCCATGCCGCGATCTCGGGGTCCTGCCAGGCAGGGAGTGTCGTACCCGCATCGGCCCCGGCCTGGACCCGGGCCAGCGTCTCCATGGCGCTCGGCGTGGGCGGGAGGACCGCGGCCACGGTCTCCTCGGTGCCGGTCGACCCGGTCCGCGTCGGCGGGACCGTCCGGGTGGCACGCTCGTCAGCGGCCGCCCTGGCGGCGGCCTTCTCGGTGATACGGCGGGAGACCGCCTCGCGGATTCCCGCGGGACCACCCGAGACCAGGCCGGCGAGCGTCCCCCGGGAAGCGGTGAGTTCCCTGAGTTCGTGGCCGAATTCCGGGGTGTCCAGGGCGTAGTCCAGGAGCGAGGGGTCCCCGAGGATGATCTCCGCCACCTCGCGCTGTCCTTCGAGAACCGCCGTGAGGCCCTCCCGCTCGAACAGCTTCACGGCCTGCGCCGCGGTGAGGGGAACCGGCGAGGAAAGCAGCGCCCGCTGGAGCTCGGACCGGCGCGCGAACCGCCTCAGGAGCGACGACCGGCCCAGAACGGCCTCCACCACCCCGGGCTGGGCCACCAGCGCGCGCCACACCTGCTCACGGCCGGCGGCGTCCTGCACCAGGACGCGCTGGACGCGCAGCAGGTCCCACAGCTTCGGCTGCGCGGACAACTCGGCCAGCAGGTCCGGGGTGCCGCGCAGGGCGGACACCAGGTCGGCGCGGCCGCGCAGGGTGGGGACCGCCGCCGGGTGGTCCAGGAAGGCCTCGATCAGAACGGGGTGATCGGCGATCAGGGTGGCGACGTCCGGGTTGTGGTCGAGCAGGGCGCCCAGCCCCGGCACCTCGGCGACGGCAGTGGCGAACCGCGGGTTGCCGATCGCCATGAGCGCCAGATTCTTCCGGCTCAGGATCAGCCGGGCGGCCGTCTCGTTCGCCTCCAGGGCGGCCAGGAGCTCCGCATTGCCGACCAGCTGCCGGAAGTAGTCGCTGACCGGTAGGACCATCGGGTGATCGCCCAGCGCGCGGGCCACCACCGGGTGGGCCACGAGCGTGTCGACCACGGCCGGACCGTCGGCCGCCACTGTCAGCGAATGCACCTCCTTGGTGAGGAGCGCCCTGACCACCGCGTTCAGCTGCTCGATCCGCTCCGGGCCGCCGTCTCCCCGGATCGCCGTGAGCCGGTTGACGAGTTCGACGGACCGGTACAGGACGGAGGTGACCCTTTGATCGCGGAACGCGGCTGCGGCCAGCGGCTCGCTGGCGACCAGCAGGGCGGCGGAATCGGGCACGAGGGCGAAGAGGTCCCATACGTCGCCGGCGTACGGCAGGCGCCACATGTGCCGGTTCGTGGCCATGCCCCATCTGTGCAGATCGCTGTCCTCGATCACGTCGCGCAGGAACGCATCGTTCAGGAAGGCGTTGTACAGCTTGGGGTTGGCGGCCAGGGCCTCCATGAGCCGCGGCTCCGCCTCCAGGTTCCGGCGCACGACACTGTCGGCCAGGACCAGCGGTACGAGGGCCGGACGCTGCCGCAGCATGGCCGCGAACGCGGGCTGTGACATCAGGAGGTGACGGACCGACTCGCTTTCGGACGCGGCGTCGCGCAGACCGGGGACCTCTTCGAGTGCGAGATGGGCCGCCGCGAGCCGGTCCCGGTACTCGGCGCGCCGCGGAGCGGCCGCGTCGTCTCCGGGCCACATGCCGTCGAGTGCGGCCCGCCCCACCTCCGAGGGGACGAGCACGAGGTTCATGATCTCGCGGTCCTCCGGAAGGAGCCTCCAGCCCTCCTCCGTGAACCCGGGCTCGCCCACGCCCTCGATCTCCGCGCGCAGCGCGTCCGCGTCCTCACCGTGGCGTACGAAGCGTTCCGGATCACTGATGAAGGCGTCGCGGAACGCGGGCCGCCGCATGGCCGAGACCAACAGATCGGGTGCGGCTCCGAACGCCCGGTGCAGCGCGGAATTCCCTTGCGCGGACAGGGCCGCCAAGAGTTGCCTGTCCGACAGGAACCGGCTCCAGACGTCGCTCCTGACCGTGGGCACGTCCGGGTGTGCCAGGGAAGCGGAGTCCGCCATCGCGCGGAACACGGCGCCGAGCCGCTTGGTGTTCTTCACCAGTTCCGGAGCGTCCACGAGGGCCTTGCCGAGGTGCCGGAATTCCCGGACCGCGCCGAGCAGGGCGGCACCGTCCGTCATCAGGGCCGGCAGGGCCCCCTTGACGGTGAGGAGGACCGACGCCTTCGGGTCCTTGTGGACCGTGCCGAGTACACGGGCGTCGCTCATCGCGTGTTCCCACACTCCCGCAACGCCGGCGACCGGGAGGATCGAGTCCACCAGATCGGCGTGGGCCATGAAGAAGGCCACGCCGGGGCTGTCGACGAGGACCGCGGCCTCCTCCCAGCCCTTCGCGGCGAACTGCGCGGCCGCCCGCCGGAAACCGACGTCCTCGATGAGGCCGTCCCTCAGCTTGCGGTGCCGGATGGCGGCACGCAGGACCTCCCGGACCGGGAAGTCCTTGTCCGCTGTGATCGCCCCGCGCAGCGCCTCGGCTTCCTCGCTGAGCAGCCACCTGAGTTCGTGCGGGTGCCAGAGCACGCTGATGTGCTTGTCGAGAACCTCGGTGAACTCCTGGTTCTCCGCCAGTTTCGCCACGAGTTCGCTGCCGTTGGGGAACGTGGCGAGGGCCAGCGGGTGCCCGCTGATCCGCATCATGGCGAGCCGGTGGGCCGATCTGGCCTCGTCGCGCATCGGCCACACGTGTGCTTCCTGCGACCGCAGCGCGTCCCGCAGGGCCTGGGTGTCCTGGAGCAGGTGGTCGAAGGCGCCGGGGCGTGCCGAGAGCACACCGGCCAGGTGCTCGTTCCCGTAGGCGACGTCCAGGAGGTCCCTCGACCCGGCGATCCTGACCGCGAGCGCGGGGCTCTCGACCAGTACGCCGGAGAGTTCGGGGCTGCCGTCCAGCACCTCGATCACGCTCGGATCGGCGGCGGCCACCGCCAGCATCCCGGGGACGGCCAGTACGGTCCGCGTCTGTCGCGGACTGCTCCGCAGGGCTGACAACAGCCCCTGATTCGCGAAGAGTTCGCGGTACGCGGCGACATCGGGAAGGGTGTGGTCGTAGTCGATGAGCGCCATCGCCAGATCGACGTTGTCGTCGAGCTTCGCAAGGGTGGCACGCCGTCCACTCTCGTCCTGGGTCATCAGGAAGTCGTTGAAGACCGGATTCGAGAAGGTGACCTTGCGGGCGGCGCTGCGACCGTCCCTGAGCAGTTCCCGGATGATGTCGAGCCGGCCCGGGAAGGCGCCGACCAGGTAGAAGTGCCGGAACAGGGCGCTCCTGAAATCGTCGTCCGATTCCACGGCGTCGAGGAGTTCCGGGCTGGAGATCAACAGGTCCCTGGACGCCTCCTGGTTCAGCAGGGCGTCCGTCGGTTCCCTGCTATCGGAGTCGGTGAGCAGCCCAAGGAGCTTCGGGCGCGTCGACAACCGCTCCGCCAGGGCGGAGTGGGTGACCACCATATAGGCGGCCAGGCCTTGGTTGGAGGCCGCCACCAGCACGTTGGGGTACCGCACCAGCTCGCTCAGCACGGAGGCGGGTACGTCCTTCACGCCGACGTTCCGCAGGGGTACCAGGAGGTCGGCCACCTCGACGGCCAAATCCGCGGGAATCACCGAGGAGTGGGTCACGAGGGTGCGGGCGACTTCGGCGATGGACTTCGTACGCGCGGCCTCCGTCAGGGGGACCCGCGGCGGGTGTTCCTCCGTCCAGCGCTTGACGGCGCCTTCGCCGAGCCGCCGGGCCTCGTCCGGGGTGATCCGGGTGGGCGACGCCACGCTGGGCGAGCCGGTGGACGGTGTGGCCTGGTTCGTCGAGGAGGTCGAGGCCGTCGCGGTGGCCTGCTGGGCGGCCTGAGTCTTCTTCCTCTTCGCACCGGCGTTCTTCTTCTTCGCGCCGCCGGTCCGTCGGAGCGGGTCCGGAGCCGCCTCGGGCAGGCCCGCCAGGAGGCCCCGCAGGACCGCCTTGGCCGCCACGTCGTCACGGCCGAGTCCGTCGGTGAGGATGAAGTGCGCCAGCTGACGTACGACCTTCTCCTCGGGCGTCAGCCTCGCGTACGGAGACGTCGTGTCCAACGCAGGCGGCAGATGACGCACCTGCGAGAACAACACCCGCGCACGATCGACCGCCCCATCCCGATCCTCGCGATTCCGCTCGGAATGACCGAACCTCGCCCACTCCACATCGAACCCGGCCGCGTCGAAGCCGGCAGCGCCCGCCACGTCAGCCGGCCCGCCACCGACCGTCACCGGCCGCGCGGCCTCGGAGTCGGCCACGTCGACGCCGCCGTCCCCGCCGACCGTGCCGACCGGCCCGGTGGTGGCAGCCGCCGGCCCGCCCCGCAGGCCCTCCACCACGGCCGCCGCACCACCCGGCTCCCGCAGTTCCTCGACCAACCGGACCGAGCCCGTGAACTCCGCCGACTGGTCGATCACGGTGGTCGGGAGCGGCCCGGCGATCGCCTTGCCACCGTGCCCGTCCCACCGGTAGTCGTTCCCGTGCCGCGGCCGCCGCGTACTGCGCGCATAGACCAGCGCGTCGACCTGGCCGTCCTCGGGATTCAGCACGTACGCGAAGGAGATGCCGCCCGAACCACCGTCGACGTGCGCGTGCAACGCCATGTTCAGCGCTACGCGACCCTCCTGGAAGCTAGTCCCCCACGCCACCCGGTCCACTTCAGTGGCGAACTCCGAGAACCAAGCCTCGCCCTGCCTGTTCCCGTACACCACCCGGCCGCTGTGGTCCCACGTCGAACGGTCCAGGACGGAGAACCGCTCCAGCCGCTCCCGAATGTCCGACAGCCGCGCCTCCTCGGCCGCCGACCGCGAGGACTCCAGGCCCTGCCATACGCCGTGCGTCGCGTCCTTGACCGCCTGGTACCCCTCCGTGCCCGGAGGCATCACATCCAGCGAATCGTGGTAGGCCTGGAAGTCCTTCTCGAAATCCCACGTCAGCGCGTGCGAAGCGGCGAACGTCGAGAAGGAATACCCCGACAGCATCTCCGGGTGCCGCTCGACCGCTCCGAACAGACCCGGCGAGTAGAAGAGCAGGCCTTCCAACTCCGGGTGCGCGGCCAGTGCCCGGGAGGCTTCCGGGGTGTTCGCGACCCAGTCCGCGATCTCCGGGTCCTGCCAGTCGACGGCGTCCCCATCGGGCTCGAGATCAGGATCGGCATCGGCCGTCGTGTCTTCGGCGCTCCGCGTCCTCGGCGGGACCGTCACGTCGGGCTCCTGCGGGGTCGCCGGCGCAGCCGGTTCCACGACAGGCGGGGCGGTGCGTGCGGCCCCGGGCTCATCGCGGGCCGCCTCCGCGTCGGCAAGGGCAGCGGCCGCCTGCCTCAGCGCATCGGAACCTCCCGCGATCAGATCGGCGAACGACCTCTGGGAGACGGCGAGTTGCCTGACCGTCCGGGTGAACCCGGGCGCGTCCACGGCGTAGGCCAGGAGGGCCGGATCCCCGAAGACGAGCCGGGCCACCTCGGGGCGTCCTTCGAGGAGCGCCACCAGGACCTGGTTGTCGAAGAGCTTTCCGGCCTGCTCCGCGGTGAGCCGGTCCCGCGAAGACAGCAGTGCCCGCTGGAGCTCCGGACGGCGCCCGAGCCGTCGCAGGAAGGACGGCCGGCCGAGAACCGCATCGACCAGCCCCGGCTGGGTCACCAGCACCCGCCAGGTATCCGATCCCCCGGCGGCGTCCTCGACCAGCATGCGCTGAGCGCGCAGCAGGTCCCACAGCTTCGGGTTCCCGGACAGCTCGCCGGCCAGGCCCGCGTTCGTGAGCAGGGCCGTCACCAGCCGGGCGCGGCCGCGCAGGGTGGGCACCGCCACCGGGTGGGCGAGGAGGACCTCGATCAGCTCCGGACGGGCGGAGAGGAGAGCAGCGGTGTCCGGGGCCTCGTCGAGCAGTGCGCCCAGCCCCGGTACCCCGGCGACGGCCGTGACGAACCGAGGTTCGCGGAGCGCGAGGAGCGCGAGGTCGGTCCGGCCCAGGATCTGCCGGGCGACCGCCTCGTTCGCCTCCAGAGCGGCCACGAGCACCTCGTTGCCGAGGAGTTCCAGGAAGGACTCGTCGTCCGGCAGGACATCCGGCTGATCGCCCAGCGCCCGCGCCACCATCGGGGCACCCGCGAGCGTGTCCACGACCACCGGGTGGTCGGCCGCCGCCGTGAGTGACGCCAGCCCCTTGGTCAGAACGGCTCTGACCACGGTGTCCAGGCGCTCGACCTCCTGCCGGGTGTGCCCCCCGAGGACGGTTCTGAACTTTCCGAAGATCTGGGGTCTGCGGTCCAGGACGGAGATGGCCCCGGGAATGTCGAACGTGGCCTCGGCCAGCGGCTCGCTGGCCGCCATGATGTCGAGGGTGCCGGGCAACAGTGCGAAGAGGTCCGCCATCGGGCCGAAGTCCGGCAGCCGCCACATGTGGCGGTTCATGGCCATGGATCTTCTGACCGGAGCGTCCCTGGCGACCATGTCGCGCAGGAACCAGTCGTTCATGTAGGCGTTGTACAGCTTGCTGTTGCTCCCGAGGGCCGCCGTGAAGCGCGGGTCGGCGCCCAGGGTCCGTCGGGTGTCGATGGAGTCCAGCAGCTGGGGCAGCAGGCCGGGACGCTGCCGCAGCGTGGACGTGAACCCGGCGCTCTCCATCAGGAGGTACCGGACCGACAGGCTGCCCTCCATGGCCCCGCGCAAGCCGGGAACCTCGTCGAGGGCGAGATGGGCCGCTTCGAGACGGGCGAGGTACTTGGTGCGCCGCAGCGGGGCATCGGCCTCTGGCGGCCACATCCCGTCGAGCACGGCCCGGCCTTCTTCGACGGTGCCGAGCGCGAGGTTCAGGATGGTGTGGTCCTCCGGAAGAAGCTTCCAGCCCTCTTCCGTGAAGCCGACCTCGCCCGTGCCCTCGATCTCCGCGCGCAGCGCGCCGGGGTCTTCTCCGTGGCGGGCGAACCGCGCGGGATCGCTGGTGAAGGCCTCTCGGAAGGCCGGCCGCCGCATGGCCGAGACCAACAGATCGGGCGCCGCGCCGAACGCCCGCAGCACGTCGGCGTTCTCCTCTTGGGCGAGAGCCTCCAGGAGCGGCCGGTCCGACAGGAAGCGGTCCCAGACGTCGGCACCCACCGCGGTCGCGTCCGGGCGCGCCAGGGCAGCGGAATCTGCCATCGCGTGGAACGTCCGGCCCAAGCCCCGGGCACCCGCCAGGAGCTCCGGGTTCTCCTTCATGGCGACGCTGACGTTCCGGAACTCGCGCATCAGCCGGAGCAGGGCGCCGTCGTCCGCGAGCAGGGCCGGCAGGGCCTCCTCCTGATCGATGGCCGCCGGCGCGTCCAGGTCCTTGTGGACCGTGGAGAGCAGCCGGGCGTCGCTCCTCACGTGGTCCCATACGCCGGGGACATCGATGAGCAGGATGGCCGATTCCACGATCTCGCTGAACGCGAAGAAGAAGGCGACGCCCGGACTGTCGATGAGGATCGCCGCTTCCTCGGGACTCCTGTCGAAGAACTGCTGGGCCGTCCGTCGGCTGCTCTCGTCGTCGATGAGGCTGTCGCGCAGGGTGTGGTGGCGGGTGGCGGTACGCAGGACCTGGGCGACCGGGAAGCTCTCGTCCGAGCCGATCGCCTCGCGCAGGTCGGCGGAGTCCTCGCTCAGCAGCCTCCTCAGCTCGTGCGGGTACTTGAGGGCGCCGATGTGCCGCTCCAGGGCGGCGGCGAACCCCGGCTCCCGACCCAGCTTGCGGACGAACGCGTCCCCCTCGGGAAAGGCCGCACGCACCAGCGGATGCCCGGTGAGCCGCATCACCGCAAGCGGGAACGCAGACCTCGCCGGATCACGCTCCGGCCACGCGTACGGACCCTGCGACTCCAGCCGCCCGCGCAGTGTGGGCGC
>NZ_JBFBFP010000080.1:0-19179 GCF_040684275.1 Streptomyces sp. NPDC091371 | reverse complement strand
CGGACGGGCTGGAAGATCCAGCCTCGCCGGCGTTTGAGGCGCGGGGGTCCGGGGGCGGAGCCCCCGGTTTCGGGAAGGGGCGGGGTGGGGGAACAGCTCCGCGCAGCGGCCCCCACCCGCACTACCAACGAAGGCGGCAGCACATGGGTATGACGACTCCCCAGGTCGTCGTCCACCGGGACAAGGAGCTGATGGCCCAGGCCACGGCCGCCCGGCTCATCACGAAGATCGTGGACGCGCAGACGGCCCGCGGCACCGCGTCCGTCGTCCTCACCGGCGGCCGCAACGGCAACGGCCTCCTCGCCGCGCTGGCGACGGCCCCCGCCCGGGACGCCGTCGACTGGTCCCGCCTCGACCTGTGGTGGGGCGACGAGCGGTACGTCCCCGCCGACGACCCCGAGCGCAACCACACCCAGGCCCGCGCGGCCCTCCTGGACTCCGTCCCCGTCGACCCGGCCCGCGTGCACGTCATGCCCGCCTCCGACGGCCCGTACGGACCCGACGTGGACGCGGCGGCCGCGGCGTACGCCGCCGAGCTCGCGAAGGCGGCCGGCCCCGAGGACCACGGCCCGGTCCCCCGCTTCGACGTGCTGATGCTCGGCGTCGGCCCGGACACGCACGTGGCCTCCCTGTTCCCCGAGCACCCGGCGGCCCGCGAGACCGAGCGCACGGTGGTCGGCGTGCACGGCGCCCCGAAGCCCCCGCCCACCCGGATCTCCCTGACCCTCCCGGCGATCCGCGCGGCCCGCGAGGTCTGGCTGCTCGCGGCCGGCGAGGACAAGGCCGGCGCGGTGTCCATCGCCCTCGGCGGTGCGGGCGAGGTCCAGGCCCCGGCGGCGGCCGCCTACGGCCTCTTCCGCACCCTGTGGCTCCTCGACCGCGCGGCCGCGGCGAAGCTCCCGAGCGGGATGTACCCCCCGGCCTCGTCCTGACCGAGGCAACCGAAGGGCCCGCTCTCCCCGGGGAGAGCGGGCCCTTCGCCGTCAGCGCCGCCGCACGATCGGCCGACCGATCGGGTCAGCTCCTGCCTCGGAGCGTGCGGTACGTGGACACCAGCGCCTTCGTCGAGGCGTCCAGTCCGGGCACGTCCGCACCCTCGGTCAGCGCGGGCTCGACCCGCTTGGCGAGGACCTTGCCGAGCTCCACGCCCCACTGGTCGAAGGAGTCGATGTTCCACACCGCGCCCTGCACGAACACCTTGTGCTCGTACAGCGCGATCAGCTGGCCGAGCACCGCCGGGGTGAGCTCGCCCGCCAAGATGGTGGTCGTCGGGTGGTTGCCCTTGAAGGTCTTGTGCGGGACCAGCGCCTCCTGGACGCCCTCCGCCCGTACCTCCTCCGGCGTCTTGCCGAACGCCAGCGCCTGCGTCTGCGCGAAGAAGTTCGCCATCAGCAGGTCGTGCTGGGCCGCCGGGCCGGCCTCCAGGTCCGCCACGGGCCGGGCGAAGCCGATGAAGTCGGCGGGGATCATCCGGGTGCCCTGGTGGATCAGCTGGTAGTAGGCGTGCTGCCCGTTGGTGCCGGGCGTGCCCCAGAGCACCGGGCCCGTCTGCCACTCCACCGGATTGCCGTCGCGGTCCACGGACTTGCCGTTGGACTCCATGTCGAGCTGCTGCAAGTACGCCGTGAACCGGGAGAGGTAATGGCTGTACGGGAGCACCGCCTGCGACTGCGCGTCGAAGAAGGCGCCGTACCAGATCCCCAACAGGCCCAGCAGCAGCGGTGCGTTCTCCTCGGCCGGCGCCGTGCGGAAGTGCTCGTCCATGGCGTGGAAGCCGCCGAGCAGCTCCCGGAAGGCGTCCGGGCCGATCGCGATCATCAGCGAGAGCCCGATGGCCGAGTCGAAGGAGTAGCGGCCGCCGACCCAGTCCCAGAACTCGAACATGTTGGCCGGATCGATGCCGAACTCGGTGACCTTCTCGGAGTTGGTCGAGAGTGCGACGAAGTGCCGTGCCACGGCCGCCTGGTCGCCGCCCAGCCCGGCCAGCAGCCACGCGCGCGCCGAGGTGGCGTTGGTGATGGTCTCGATGGTGGTGAAGGTCTTGGAGGCGATGACGAAGAGCGTCTCGGCCGGGTCCAGGTCGCGTACCGCCTCGTGCAGGTCGGCGCCGTCCACGTTGGACACGAAGCGAACGGTCAGGCTCCGGTCGGTGAAGGCCCGCAGGGCCTCGTACGCCATCGCGGGACCGAGGTCGGAGCCGCCGATGCCGATGTTGACGACGTTCCGGATGCGCTTGCCGGTGAAGCCGGTCCACTCCCCCGACCTGATCTGGCCGGAGAAGGCGGCCATCTTGTCCAGGACGGCGTGCACGCCCGGGACGACGTTCTCGCCGTCCACCTCGACGACGGCGCCCTCCGGCGCGCGCAGTGCGGTGTGCAGGACCGCCCGGTCCTCCGTCGTGTTGATCTTCTCGCCGCGGAACATGGCCTCGCGCAGCTCCGCCACGCCCGTCGCCGCAGCCAGTTCGTGGAGCAGCGCCAGCGTCTCGTCGGTCACGAGGTGCTTCGAGTAGTCGATGTGCAGGTCCCCGACCCGCAGGGTGTAGCCGGTGCCGCGGCCCGGATTCTCCTCGAACAGCTCCCGCAGATGCGTCTGTCCGAACTCTTCCCGGTGCTTGCCGAGTGCCAGCCACTCCGGCGTCCGGTTCAGCTTCGTACGCTCCGCATTCATCTCGGACATCAACCCGTTT
The DNA here is from genome assembly GCF_040684275.1 of Streptomyces sp. NPDC091371. NCBI lineage: Bacteria > Bacillati > Actinomycetota > Actinomycetes > Kitasatosporales > Streptomycetaceae > Streptomyces > Streptomyces sp. NPDC091371. Next base: position 16,490 of record NZ_JBFBFP010000080.1, on the reverse strand, counting down.
CTTCCATCCTGTCGTGCCCCGCCGGGTCCCAACTTAAGGGATCGGAAGCGGCACAACCGACACAAAGAGGCCCGGTCGCGCAGGAGAAGACTCCTGCGCGACCGGGCCTCAGGTCATGCGTGCCGCGGGCTCTCAGATCTCGCCGCGGAGTTTGGCGAGGGCCTCCGCGAGGATCGCCTCGCCGTCGGCGTCGGTCCGGCGCTCCCGGACGTACGCCAGGTGCGTCTTGTACGGTTCGGTGCGCGGCGGCGCCGGCGGGTTGTCGCGGTCCTGGCCGGCCGGGAACCCGCAGCGCGGGCAGTCCCAGGTGTCCGGCACTTGCGCGTCGCTGGCGAAGCTCGGCTGCGTCTCGTGCCCGTTCGAGCACCAGAAGGAGATGCGCAGGCGGGGCGCGGACTCGCCGCGCTCGGCCTCGCCCATCGGCCCCGCGCCGACCCGGCTACCACGGATCGCGTTGCCACTTGCCACGGTCGTAACTCCCCTGCGTGATGGTGCCGCCGAGCGTGAGGGTACTTCTGACACCGGCGCCCCGGGTACGTGAAGCCCAACTCACGTTCAGCGTGCGGAGGGATCGTCCCCCTCAGGTGCGGGGAGCAGAATAACTGGTTCCGCAACCAGGGCGCAGGACCTCATGATAGGCCGGGCTCCGCCGACCGTACTGCCGGTTGGCCAGAACGGTTCAGCCGCTCGACTTCATCAGCAGGCCGAGGGCGACGATGCACGCGAACCACAGCAGACCGACGACGACGGTGATGCGGTCGAGGTTGCGCTCCGCGACGGAGGAACCTCCGACCGACGACTGCATGCCGCCGCCGAACATGTCGGAAAGGCCGCCGCCCTTGCCCTTGTGCATCAGCACGAGCAGCATCAGCAGGGCGCTGAAGACGATCAGGGCGATCGAGAACCCCATAATCACGGCTGGTTCCTACTTTCTGGCTTACCGCTCTGTTTGCTTTGCGGGCTTTCCCGGCTTCGCGGGACGTGCACGGGGGCCAGCGGCTGATGGTTCAGCCCCTGGCCCCCGCAAGGGTACGACGGATCGGCCCTACCGCATACTCACTGGTCGCGGAAGCGGACGATCTTGACGAACTCGTCCGCGTCCAGCGCCGCGCCGCCGATCAGGGCGCCGTCGACGTCGGGCTGGGCCATGATCGCCGCGATGTTCCCGGACTTCACCGAGCCGCCGTACTGGATGCGGACCTTGTCGGCCAGCTCCTGCGAGTACAGCTCCGCGAGACGGCCGCGGATCGCCCCGCAGACCTCCTGGGCGTCCTCGGGGGTGGCGACCTCGCCGGTGCCGATGGCCCACACGGGCTCGTAGGCGATCACGATGGACTCGACCTGCTCGGCCGGGACGTCCTTGAGGCCTCCGTCGAGCTGGTTCAGCGTGTACTGGACCTGCTGGCCGGCCTTGCGGACGTCCAGGCCCTCGCCGACGCACAGGATCGGGGTGAGCCCGTGCTTGAAGGCGGCCTTGACCTTGGCGTTGCAGACCTCGTCGTTCTCGCCGTGGTACTGGCGGCGCTCGCTGTGGCCGACGGCCACGTACGTGCACTTCAGCTTGGCGAGCATCGGGCCGGAGATCTCACCGGTGTAGGCACCGGAGTCGTGCGCCGAGATGTCCTGGGCGCCGTACTTGATCTTCAGCTTGTCGCCGTCGACCAGGGTCTGGACCGAGCGCAGATCGACGAAGGGCGGCAGCACCGCGACCTCGACGGCGTCGTAGTCCTTGTCGGCGAGCGCGAAGGCGAGCTTCTGGACGTGCGCGATGGCCTCGAGGTGGTTGAGGTTCATCTTCCAGTTGCCCGCCATCAGCGGGGTGCGTCCGTTTACAGCGGCAGTCATTGGGTTTTAGCCCTCCAGGGCGGCGAGGCCGGGGAGCGTCTTGCCCTCGAGGTATTCGAGGGAGGCGCCGCCACCGGTGGAAATGTGGCCGAATGCGTTCTCGTCGAAGCCGAGAATACGGACCGCGGCGGCGCTGTCTCCGCCGCCGACGACGGTGAAGGCGCTGCTGTCGAGCAGGCCCTGGGCGATGGCCGTGGTGCCGCCGGCGTAGTCCGGATGCTCGAAGACGCCGACCGGGCCGTTCCAGAAGACGGTCTTGGCGTCGGCGATCTTCGACGCGTACAGCTCGCGCGTCTTCGGGCCGATGTCCAGGCCCTCCTTGTCGGCGGGGATCGCGTCCGCGGCCACCGTCTCGAAGTCGGCCGGGGTCTTGCCCTTGAGGTCGGGGAAGTCCTTGGAGACCAGCACGTCGACCGGGAGGACCAGCTCCACACCGGTGTCCTTGGCCCGCTTCATGTACTCGGTCACCGTCGGGATCTGGTCCTCCTGGAGGAGGGAGATGCCGACCTCGTGGCCCAGGGCCTTGAGGAAGGTGTAGGCCATGCCGCCGCCGATCAGGATGCGGTCGGCCTTGCCGAGCAGCTCGTCGATGACGGCGAGCTTGTCGGAGACCTTGGCGCCGCCGAGCACGACCACGTACGGGCGCTCGACGTCGGCGGTCAGCTTCTTCAGGACGCCGACCTCGGTGGCGATGAGGTAGCCGGCCGCGTGCGGGAGGCGCGCGGGCAGGTCGAAGACCGAGGCGTGCTTGCGGTGGACGGCGCCGAAGCCGTCGCCGACGTAGACGTCGGCGAGCTCGGCGAGCTGGTCCGCGAAGGCGCCGCGCTCGGCGTCGTCCTTCGAGGTCTCACCGGCGTTGAAGCGCAGGTTCTCGATGACCGCGATCTTGCCGTCGGTGAGGGCGGCGACGGTCTCCTTGGCGGAGTCGCCGACCGTGTCGGTGGCGAACGCGACGTCCGCGCCGAGCAGTTCGCCCAGCCGCTTGGCGGCGGGGGCCAGCGAGAAGGCCGGGTCCGGGGCGCCCTTGGGGCGGCCCAGGTGCGAGGCGACGACCACGCGGGCGCCGGCTTCGGCGAGCTTCGCGATGGTCGGCTGGACGGCGCGGATGCGGCCGTCGTCGGTGATGGCACCGTTCGCGAGCGGCACGTTGAGGTCCGCGCGGACGAAGACCCGCTTTCCGGCGACGCCTTCGGCGAGAAGTTCGTCGATCGTCTTCATGTGTTTCTACTCCTTGTTCCCGTGCGGGGCGTAGGGCCCACCGGGCGAAGAGGTTACGGGGCAAGCAACAGGGCCCGTGCGGCGCACCATCGCGCTGTCACGGACCCTGTGCTCACATCGTGCTGCCTTGCCCTACGTTCTTAGAGCTGACCGCCGACGAAGACGGTCAGGTCGACGAGACGGTTGGAGTAGCCCCACTCGTTGTCGTACCAGCCGACGACCTTGACGCTCTTGCCCTGGACCATGGTCAGGGAGGAGTCGAAGGTGCAGGAGGCGGGCCAGTTCACGATGTCGGAGGAGACGATCGCGTCCTCCGTGTAGTCCAGGACGCCCTTCAGCTGGCCCTCGGCGGCCTTCTGGAAGGCGTTGTTGACCTCGTCCTTGGTCACCTCGCGCTCCAGCTCGATGACCAGGTCGGTCACGGAGCCGGTGGGGACCGGGACGCGCATCGCGATGCCGTCGAGCTTGCCCGCGAGCTCCGGGATCACCAGGGCGGTGGCCTTGGCGGCACCGGTGGTGGTCGGGATGATGTTCTCGGCGGCCGCGCGCGCCCTGCGCAGGTCCGAGTGCGGGAAGTCGAGGATGCGCTGGTCGTTGGTGTAGGCGTGGACCGTCGTCATCATGCCCTTGACGATGCCGAAGTTCTCCAGGAGGACCTTGGCCATCGGCGCCACGCAGTTCGTGGTGCAGGAGGCGTTGGAGATGACGTGGTGCTTGGCCGCGTCGTACTTGTCCTGGTTGACACCCATCACAATGGTGATGTCCTCGTCCTTGGCCGGAGCCGAGATGAGGACCTTCTTCGCACCGGCGGCGATGTGCTTGGCCGCGTCCGCCTTCTTCGTGAAGATGCCCGTGGACTCGATGACGATGTCGGCACCCAGCTCGCCCCAGGGGAGGTTCGCGGGGTCGCGCTCGGCGAAGGTCTTGAAGGTGTTGCCACCGACCGTGATGGTGTCTTCGGTGTGGGAGACCTCGGCCTTGAGACGGCCCAGGATGGTGTCGTACTTGAGCAGGTGCACCAGAGTGGCGTTGTCGGTCAGGTCATTGACACCGACGATCTCGATGTCCGCTCCCTGCTCCAGAAGCGCCCGGAAGTAGTTGCGGCCAATTCGGCCAAAACCATTGATGCCTACGCGGATCGTCACGAACCGATCTCCTCGTGGTACGCCGGCCTGTCCCGCCGGCGAGCTGTATGGGATGTCCCCGACCGCTTACGACCCTACCTCTCCGTGAGCTTTTGAGTGACATCGAAAGAGACCTGACACGCCCCGGGGGCCTGCGCCGGACGCGCCGGCACGGGACCCCGGGGACCTTGGCCCCTGTCACTCAGGGTGACCGCGGAACGGGGGTGTCGGTCAGTGGTTCAGCGCCCGAAGCGCCTTACCGACAAGTAGCGAGCGGTCGGCTGCGGCCGGCAGGTGTTCCAGGCCGAAGCCGAGCAGGACGGTGTCACGCGTAGTGACGGCCGCGTAGGACTTGAACAGCTCTCCGGACCGGGACCAATCGCCCGGAACTTCAGGGCTTCCGGCGGGCGCGCCCTGGGCGCTCCAGGCACCGAGGGAGGTCTCGAAACCCTCAGTGGTCTGGTCCACTCCGCCCACGGACAGCCGGGCCTCGTCCGCGAAGACGCCCCGGCCGCCCACGCCGCCGTCGGTGATGTAGGAGAGCGAGACCTCCACGGTCTTGCCGGCGTAGGCGCTCAGGTCGAAGGAGACCTGCTTCCAGCCGGCGGAGGAGGCCGTGAAGGTGTTCCACGCGCCGCTGGTTCCCTGCGGGGTGCAGCCGCCTCCCTCCAGGGTGAGGTAGTGGCGCAGGAACGGGTGGCCGTTGATGAAGAATCCGGCCCCGCACTCCTCGGGTACGGCGCTGCTGGTCAGGCCGCCCGAATCCGGCAGGGTGGTCCAGTCGTCCGCACCGACCGTGTGCGCCTCCAGTGCGGCGTGGTCGTAGCCCTCCTCGACGTTCCAGCTCAGGGCGAGCTTCAGCTTCGGCTGGTCGGCCGCGGTGACGCCGGTCAGGTCGATCGTGCGCACGAGGCGCTTCCAGTCGTCGTCGGCGTGCAGGGCCGAGGCCATCTGGGTGCCCGCGTAGGGGGCGTACGGGTTCACGACCCCGGCGAACCGGCCCGCCTGCGCGCTCTTGAACTGCGGGAACTGTGCGGGGGCCAGGGTCTCGGACGTGACGGTGTAGGAGCCGGGGGCGTTCAGCGGGTTGCCCGCGGCGTCCCCGAGGGCGCCCTGCGTGCCGCCGAGGGCGCCGGCGCCGGTGAAGCCGGTCGCACCGGCGGCGCTCGTACGTCCGTAGGCGCCGAGCCAGTACTGGCTGAAGTCGTTGGTCACGGCGCGGCCGACCTGGGCGTTGCCGCCCGCCAGCTCACCGGCCTCGATCAGCTTGCCGCCCTCGTTCAGGAAGTCGCGTACGGCCAACTGGGTTTCCCCGCCGGGGGTCTTGGCCCCGGTGTAGTGGAAGGCCGTACCGAAGTGGGAGAGCACCCCGAGGTGGTGCGGGACGCCCTGGACGGCGACGTCCCAGACCGCGGCGGACCTGCCGTTGGCGCGCAGGGCGTCGACGTAGGCCTGGGCGTGCTGGGCCTTCGCCCCCTCCTCGGCGATCACCAGCACGTCCGCGCGCGGCCGCTCGGCGACCGTGTACGTGAAGTGCTCGCTGGAGGCCTTCCTGCCGGAGTGGTCGCGGCCGGTGAACCAGACCTCGACCTTGTCGCCGGGCCGGGCGCCTTCGACCTCGGCCCGGTACTCGTCGAACCAGTTGTTGTCGTCGCCGCCGTAGACCTCGCCGCCCTTCCAGGCCTCCAGGTCCTCGTCGTGCGTGCGGCCGCCGTTGATCCGGTAGTTGAGCTCCTTGTCCTTCAGTGCCTTGCGGGCCGTGACGGAGACCGTCTGGTCCTGCCCGCGGGCCGCGTAGGAGGTGGTGAAGGGGTCGAGCGTGAAGTCCGCGGCGCTCAGCCCCACGGCCGAGGCCGGGCGGTCGGGGTGCGCGGCGCTCTCGCCGACCGTGAGGGCGAAGGGGATGTTCTTGGCGAACTCGGCCTGGATGAGCTTCTCGTCGTCCGGGAAGTTGAAGCCGGAGGCACAGTCCTCGGGCTTCCACTGGTCGTTCGGGTCGATCGCGGAGGCCGTCTGGCAGGTGGTCATCTCCGGCGTGAACATCATGATGCCGTTGACGTTGGAGGCGTGGCCGTCGGCCTCGCCGTTGGTGGTGTAGAGCTCGGAGGAGACCTGCGGGTAGTAGCCGGGGACGGCGGGGTTCTCCGGGGTGCCGGCGAGCGCCTTGTAGGCGACGTCGTCGGGGGTGGGGGTGGCCACCTGCCAGCCCACGCCGTAGAGGATCAGCTCGGCGGCGGAGTGGTAGTTGACGGCGTACTCGAAGCCGATGCGCTTCTGGAAGGCGTCGAGGGCGACGGTCTCGGGCTCGGAGGAGGCGGTCGGGCCGCGGTAGGTCTCGCTGGCCTGGTTCGGCGAGGAGCCCTCGTTGTCATAGCCCCACTTGAAGGCGAAGTTGCGGTTGAGGTCGACGCCGTCGCCGGTGGTGATCTTGCCGTCGCCGTTGTTGTCGTGCAGGTTCTTGCGCCACAGCCGCTCGCCGTCGGGCGCGTGGGTGTAGTCGTAGCCGTCCGGGTTGGCGGAGAGCAGGAACCACAGCTCGGTGGAGTCCACCAGCTTGGTGATCCGGGCGTCCTTGCCGTAGCTGTCGAGCGTGTGGTGCATCAGCCGCCGGGTCATCTCGGGGGTGATCCACTCGCGGGCGTGCTGGTTGGACATGTAGAGCACGGAGGGCTTGTCGCCGTCCTTGGTCTTCTTGGCGTTCTTGGTGACCTTCAGGGCGAGGATGTCCTTGCCCTGGACGGTCTTGCCGATGGAGACGACCTTGGTGAGCCCGGGGTTCTCCTGGGCGGTCCGCAGGATCTCCTCCTGGAGGCCGCCCTTGCCGCTGTACGGGCGGAACACCCCGTCCCCGGCGGCCTTGGCCCGGGCCAGGCCCTCGGCGGCGACCTTGCGTTCGGCGAGCTTGACGCCCTGGGCGCCGAGCTCCCGGGCCTGGGCGGTGGTGAGGAAGAGCTCGACGCGGGCGGTCCCGGATTCCGGGGCGCGCTCGGAGAGCTCGTGGGCGTCCTGGCCTGCGGCGAGGACGAGCGGGACCTGTTCCCGGGTGATGTCCGCGTCGTAGACCCGCACCTCATCGGCGGCGGGCGCGGAGCCGGACTGTCCCTGGGCCGCCGCGGGCAGCGCGGCGAGTGTGGTTCCGATGACGAGTGCGCTTGCGGCGAGGATCGATCTCGCGCGGTGCCTCATGTGCCCCCCTGGGCGTCGTCAGCCACGAAAGCGTTGGGGGCCAGGCTCACGATCGCGCGATGCCCCTGTCAATGGGGCGTACCGCCCCGCCGGGGCGGATTCAGCCGCATGGCCACCCCCGGCCCCACGGGCCACACCACGGGGTTCTTTCAGCCCCGCCGGCGTTTGAGGCGCGGGGGTCCGGGGGCAGAGCCCCCGGGGGAACGGACGAAGGGCGGGTAGGGGACCGGCACCGCGCAGCGGCACACCACCCGCACCCGCCCTCAGGCCCCGGCCCGACGGCCCCGGCCCCGGCCCCGGCCCCGGCCCCGGCTCAGCCGGCCATGTTGTCGGCCAGCTCCTCGCTGAGGTCGAGGTTCGACTCGGTGCCCGGGATCCCCAGATCCTGTGCGCGCTTGTCCGCCATCGCCAGCAGCCGGCGGATCCGGCCCGCGACCGCGTCCTTGGTCAGCGGCGGGTCGGCGAGCGCGCCCAGCTCCTCCAGGGAGGCCTGCTTGTGCTCCATCCGCAGCCGGCCGGCCGCGGCGAGGTGCTCGGGGACCTCCTCGCCGAGGATCTCCAGCGCGCGCTGCACGCGGGCGCCGGCGGCCACCGCGGCCCGTGCCGAGCGGCGCAGGTTGGCGTCGTCGAAGTTGGCCAGGCGGTTGGCGGTGGCGCGCACCTCGCGCCGCATCCGCCGCTCCTCCCAGGCCAGCACCGACTCGTGCGCGCCGAGCCGGGTCAGCAGGGCGCCGATCGCGTCGCCGTCGCGGACCACGACCCGGTCGACGCCGCGGACCTCGCGGGCCTTGGCGGCGATGGAGAGCCTGCGTGCGGCGCCCACCAGGGCCAGGGCGGCCTCCGGGCCGGGGCAGGTGACCTCCAGGGAGGAGGACCTGCCCGGCTCGGTCAGCGAGCCGTGGGCCAGGAACGCGCCGCGCCAGGCGGCCTCGGCGTCACAGGTGGCCCCGGAGACCACCTGCGGGGGCAGACCCCGGATGGGGCGGCCGCGGCCGTCCACGAGGCCCGTCTGGCGTGCCAGCTGGTCACCGCCGGCCACGACGCGGACCACGTAGCGGCTGCCGCGGCGCAGCCCGCCGGGAGCCATGACCACCAGGTCCGAGGAGTGCCCGAAGATCTCCAGGATGTCCTTGCGCAGGCGCCTGGCCGCGATCCCGGTGTCGAGCTCCGCCTCGATGACGATGCGGCCGCTCACCAGGTGGAGGCCGCCGGCGAACCGAAGAATCGCCGAGACCTCCGCCTTCCTGCAGCAGGTCCGGGTGACGGGCAGGCGGGAGATCTCATCCTTCACCGCGGGCGTCATCGCCATGGGCCGATCCTTCCATGCATCCGAAAAATACGGTCGTACGCGGCGGCCAGCAGCTCCGGGTCATGCTTCGGAGAGCCGTCCTGCCTGGCCACCGGCGCCAGCTCGACCGCGGCGCCGAACCGCTTTGCGGCATCGGCGAGGGACTCGCGGTCGGGCACGGCGGCCTCGTCGGCCAGCACCACGTCCAGGGCGAGTTTAGGGGCGTGTCGGGCCAAAACCTCCAAATGACGCTGCGGAGAGAAGCCCTCTGTTTCACCGGGCTGCGGCGCGAGGTTCAGCGAGAGGACCCGCCGGGCCTTGGTCTCGACCAGCGCGTCGAGCAGTTCCGGCACCAGCAGGTGCGGGATCACGGAGGAGAACCAGGACCCCGGGCCGAGCACCACCCAGTCCGCGTCGAGCACCGCGGCGACCGCTTCCGGGACGGCCGGCGGATCGCTCGGCACGACCTGGACGGAGAGCACCTCGCCGGGGGTGAGGGCCACCGTGGCCTGCCCGCGGACCGTGTCCACGTACTCGGGGCGCGCCGGATCGTGGCCCCTGACCAGGGCCTGGAGCTCCAGCGGCACCGCCGACATGGGCAGCACGCGGCCCTGCGCCCCGAGCAGCTTCCCGACCAGGTCGAGGGCCTGGACGGGGTCGCCGAGCTGTTCCCACAGGGCGACGATCAGCAGGTTGCCGACGGCGTGCCCGTGCAGGTCGCCCTCGGACTGGAAGCGGTGCTGGATGACGCGGGACCAGGTCTGGCCCCAGTCGTCGTCCCCGCACAGCGCGGCCAGCGCCTTGCGCAGATCGCCGGGCGGCAGCACGCCGAGCTCCTCCCGGAGCCGGCCGCTGGAGCCGCCGTCGTCGGCGACGGTGACCACGGCGGTGAGGTCACCGGTGATGCGGCGCAGGGCGGCGAGGGAGGCCGACAGGCCCTGGCCGCCGCCGAGCGCGACCACCTTCGGCGTGGCGCCGCGGCGGCGGGCGGAGCGGCGCGCGCCGTCCTCGCCCCGGATGGGGGCGAGGCGGCGCAGGCGGCTCAGCCGCGGGGTCCGTGCGGTCACTCGCGCCCCATGTCCCTGTGGACGACGACGGTCTCGACTCCCTCGGAGGCGAGGCGGGCGGCGAGCTTCTCGGACATGGCCACGCTGCGGTGCTTGCCGCCCGTGCAGCCGACCGCGATGGTCACGTACCGCTTGCCCTCACGGCGGTAGCCGGTGGCGATGAGCTGGAGCAGCTCGGTGTACCGGTCGAGGAACTCCTTGGCGCCGGGCTGGCTGAAGACGTACCCCGACACCTCCTCGTTGAGCCCGGTGAAGGGGCGCAGCTCCGGGACCCAGTGCGGGTTGGGGATGAACCGGCAGTCGACGACGAGGTCGGCGTCGACGGGCAGGCCGTACTTGAAGCCGAAGGACATGACGGTGGCCCGCAGCTCGGGCTCCTCGTCGCCGGCGAACTGGGCGTCCATCTTGGCGCGCAGCTCGTGCACGTTCAGGCTGGAGGTGTCGATCACCAGGTCGGCGTCGCCGCGCAGCTCGCGCAGCAGGTCGCGCTCGGCGGCGATGCCGTCGGTGATGCGCCCGTCGCCCTGGAGGGGGTGCGGGCGGCGGACCGACTCGAAGCGGCGCACCAGCGCGTCGTCGGAGGACTCGAGGAAGACGACGCGGCGGGTGACTCCGCGGGTGTCGAGGTCGGCGAGGGACTCGCGCAGGGCGTCGAAGAACTGGCGGCCGCGGACGTCGACGACGACGGCGATGCGCGCCACGTTGCCCTGGGAGCGGGCGCCCAGCTCCACCATGGTGGGGATCAGCGCCGGCGGCAGGTTGTCGACGACGAACCAGCCGAGGTCCTCCAGACACTTGGCCGCCGTACTGCGGCCGGCCCCGGACATCCCGGAGATGATCACCAGCTCGGGGATGGCCGCCTCGGCGGTCTCGCCGGGCTCCACTGTCGTGCCCGTACTCACCTGTGCTCCGTCTCGGTCGTGCATGGTCTCGTGCGTGGTCTCGGGTGCGGTCTCGTGCTTGGTCATTGCTCGGTCCCCCGATCGGACGACGATCCCGCTGGCGCGGGGGTCTCGTCCTCCATGATCTCTCCTGTGGCCGTATTGACGGCAGGACCGGCGGGAACCGCGTTCGCGAGAGCCGCGGCCACGGTCTCGGCCGTCTTGCGGCCTATGCCCGGGACCTCGCAGATCTGGTCGATTGTCGCCTGTCTCAGCTTCTTCACCGAACCGAAGTGCTTCACCAGGGCCTGCTTGCGGGTCTCCCCGAGCCCGGGCACCTCGTCCAGGGGCCCGGACTTCAGGCGCTTGGCGCGCTTGTTGCGCTGGTACTGGATGGCGAAGCGGTGGGCTTCGTCACGCACCCGCTGGAGCAGGTAGAGGCCCTCGCTGGTGCGGGGCAGCACGACCGGGTCGTCCTCGCCGGGCAGCCAGACCTCCTCCAGGCGCTTGGCCAGGCCGCACACGGCGACGTCGTCGACCCCGAGCTCCTCCAGGGCCCGCTTGGCGGCGGCGACCTGCGGCTGCCCGCCGTCGACGACGACGAGCTGGGGCGGGTAGGCGAAGCGCTTGGCCCGCCCGTCGTCCTCGGGCGCGCCGTCCTCCTCGCCCTCCTCGGCGTCCCACTCCCCCGTCTTCAGCTTCTCCTGGAGGTAGCGGCGGAAGCGCCGGGAGACCACCTCGTGCATGGAGCGGACGTCGTCCTGCCCCTCGAAGGACTTGATCTGGAAGCGCCGGTACTCGCTCTTCCTGGCCAGCCCGTCCTCGAAGACGACCATCGACGCGACGACGTCGTCGCCCTGGAGGTGCGAGATGTCGAAGCATTCGATGCGCAGCGGGGCGCTGTCCAGCTCCAGGGCCTCGGCGATCTCCTCCAGGGCCCGGGAGCGGGTGGTCAGGTCGCCGGCGCGCTTGGTCTTGTGCAGCGCAAGGGACTGCACGGCGTTGCGGTGGACGGTCTCCATCAGCGCCTTCTTGTCGCCGCGCTGCGGGATGCGGAGGCTGACGTTGGAACCGCGCCGCTCGGCGAGCCACTGGTTCAGCGCCGGGGTGTCCTCGGGCAGCGCCGGGACCAGCACCTCCTTGGGCACGCTCTCGCCGCTCTCCTCCCCGTAGAGCTGCTGGAGGGCGTGCTCGACGAGCCCGGCGGTGTCCACGGCCTCGACCTTGTCGGTGATCCAGCCGCGCTGGCCGCGGACCCGGCCGCCGCGGACGTGGAAGATCTGCACGGCGGCTTCGAGCTCGTCCTCCGCGACGGCGATCAGGTCGGCGTCGGTGGCGTCGGCGAGCACGACGGCGTTCTTCTCCATGGCCCGGCGCAGGGCCCCTATGTCGTCGCGCAGCCGGGCGGCCTTCTCGTACTCCATCTCCTCGGCCGCCTCGTGCATGTCCTTCTCCAGGCGGGAGAGGTAGGTGCCGGTGCGGCCGGCCATGAAGTCGCAGAAGTCCTCGGCCAGTTCGCGGTGCTCCTCGGGGGTGACCCGGCCGACGCAGGGCGCGGAGCACTTGCCGATGTAGCCGAGCAGGCAGGGGCGGCCGATCTGCGCGGAGCGCTTGAACACGCCGGCGGAGCAGGTCCGGACCGGGAACACCCGGAGCATCAGGTCGACGGTCTCGCGGATCGCCCAGGCGTGGCCGTACGGGCCGAAGTAGCGCACGCCCTTCTTCTTCGGGCCGCGCATGACCTGGACGCGCGGGTACTCCTCGTTCATGGTGACGGCGAGGGAGGGGTAGCTCTTGTCGTCCCGGTACTTGACGTTGAACCGGGGGTCGTACTCCTTGATCCAGGAGTACTCCAGCTGCAGTGCCTCGACCTCGGTGGAGACGACGGTCCACTCGACGGAGGCGGCCGTGGTCACCATGGTGGCGGTACGGGGGTGCAGGCTCGCGAGGTCCTGGAAGTAGTTCGCCAGGCGTTGGCGCAGGCTCTTGGCCTTCCCGACGTAGATCACCCGGCGGTGCTCGTCGCGGAACCGGTACACCCCCGGGGAGTCGGGGATCTGTCCCGGCTTGGGTCGGTAACTGGAAGGGTCGGCCATGCCAACACCCTACTGGCGGCCGCCGACAACCTGCGGTACGCGTCCTCCCCACACGGCGGCCCGGCCGTCGCGGCCCCCCTCCGCCCCGACCGCCCGCTGCGCGGGGCTGTCCCCCACCCCGCCCCTTCCCGTAACCGGGGCTCCGCCCCGGACCCCGGTCCTCAAACGCCGGACGGGCTGTAACTCCAGCCTCGCCGGCGTTTGAGGCGCGGGGTCTGGGGCGGAGCCCCAGTTCGGGAAGGGGCGGAGTGGGGGAAGGCCCCGCCAGGGCCCGGTCCTGGCCGGGAGCCGGGCCCTGGCGGGGCATGGGGGCTACGGGGCAGGCGGCTACGCCCCCCGGCGCGAGCGGCGGACCGCGGCGGCCACGCCCAGCGCGCCGAGCGCCACGGCGCCGGCCGCGACCCCGCCCACCGAAGCCGCGTCGGCGCCCGCGGCGGACGGCTCGTCGAAGCCTCCCGCCCTGCCGCCCTCGGCATAGGCGGAGCCGGGGAGCTTGTCCCCGTACGCCGAGACGACCCGCGCCCGGTACCGCGCGAGGCTCGTCCCCCCGGCCCCCACCGCCCGCACCGCGTCCTCGTCCAGCGGCAGCACCCGCTCGCCCCCGGCCACGTACCACGCGTCGATCTGCGGCTCGCGGAACACCGTCCCGCCGGGCAGTTTCTCCGCGCCCAGCTGCGCGTAGCGGAACTCGTCGTCGCCGGTGGCGATGTTCACCACCTGCCACCCCGCCGCCGTCCGCGCCGTCCACAGCACGGCCTGCTGCCCGTCGGCGGAGACGGCCTTGCCGGCGAGGAACTCCAGGCGGGCCACGGACGCGCCCGCCTTCCCCGCGACGAAGTCCGGGGAGAGGTGGTTGACCGGTATCGCCTCCCCCTCGATCCGGGGCTGCGCGGCGGCGGGCGAGACCTTCCCCTCCCGCGCGAAGAAGCGGGAGAGCGTGGCCAGGGTGTCCGGCGACCCGGCCGCCCGCGCGGCGGCGGCCCGTGTCTCGGCGGTGACGGCCTGCGGCTGCGGAACGGGGGCCGCGGAGGCCTGCGCGGCGGGCCCGAGGAGGGCGGTGGCCGCGAGGACCGCGGCGGCGGCGGTGACGCGCAGGGTCATGGCGGTCATGGCGGTCACGCCCCGATCCGGTAGAGGGAGTGGGTCCAGGAGAAGGTGCTGTTGTCCACGTACCAGGCGTGCGAGGCCCAGTTGTAGCGGTCGCTGGAGGGCCACGGGTCGCCCCAGTAGACCCAGCTGTTCGCGGTGTCGTAGCCGTAGATGACGTGCATGTGGCCGCCTCCGTTGGACCACTGGATCCGCGTCTCGACCGGGCGGTTGGCGTTGATCTCGGTCTGGACGGTGGAGTACTGGAGCCAGCCGGTGACGTACGAGCCGGGGTTGATGCCGGCCCAGCGCAGCCCGGTCTGGACGTTGCCGAGGGTGGCCTGGTTGTTCGGGCAGTCGTAGCCCTGCTGGCGGTTGAAGGCGGCGTTGCAGAACTGGTTCTGGGTGTAGGTGCGGCCGAACCAGGTGGCGATGGTGTTGCCGCCCGCGGCCCAGCACCAGTTGGTCTTCTGCTGGGCCTGCATGGTGACGTTCAGGCGCTTGTAGGCGAGCGCGGATTGGGCGTCGGTATCGGCGGCGGTGGCGGTACCGGCACTCAGGGGCAGTGCGAGGAGCAGGGCGGTGAGGAGGGCGGCCAGGGAATGCCGCCGGTTTCTGTTGCGCATCGCGTTCCTCCCGAGGTGGGGATCGTGGGGGTGGAGGAGCGCGTCCGGACGCTGTGGAGGAGCATCGGGGTGTTGTCGCGAGCAGGTCAACACGCTTCAATACGCGGTGACATTGCAGTGTGAACGGTGGGACTGCGGTGTGAACGGTGGCTCTCGTGCCACCTGCTCCCCCGGCACCACCGGCCCGGCCCCCCACGCCGGCGCGTGTGAACGTTCACAGAGGAGCGGCGATGCGGCCGACCGGGAACACGGCGGGCACCGCGAACGAGGACAGAGCGGCGGAACTCGGCCGGTTACTGCGCGGCGGCCCCTTCCACCTCGCCCTGCGCGCCGCCCTCGCCGCACGCGGCCTGCCCCTGCACCGGGTGCAGCACCGGCTCGCGGCGCGCGGCATCAAGGTCGGTGTCACCAGCCTCAGTTACTGGCAGCAGGGCGCCCGCCGGCCCCGCCACCCGGAGTCCCTGCGGGCCGTCACCGCCCTGGAACAGATCCTGGAGCTGCCGGACGGCGCCCTGCTGCGCCTGCTGGCCTCCCCGGAACGGGACCCCGGGCCCGCCCGTCCGGCCGCCCGCTCCTACCGCGCCCTGTTCAGCATGGGCGAGGCGGTGGAGCGGCTGCTGGACGCGATGGAGCTCCCCTCGGACGGCGGGCTGCACACGCTCGGCCACCACGAGCGGGTCCGCATCGGGCCGGCGGGCGAGATGCGGGCCCGCGACTCGCAGCAGATCGTCCGGGCGCACCGCGACGGCGTCGACCGCTACCTGGCCGTCCACCACGGCGACCCGGGCTGCGACGTGTCCCGGATGCGCGTGACGGCGTACGAGAACTGCCGCACGGGCCGGGTCCGCTGCCACCCGGAGGCCGGGGTGGTGGTCGCGGAGCTGCTCTTCGACGCGCGGCTGCGGCGCGGGGACACGTACGTCTTCGGCTACGGGGTCGAGGACGGCACGGGCGCGCGCAGCGGCGAGTACGTACGCGGCTTCAGCTACGCGGGCGGCCAGTACATGCTCCAGGTCCGCTTCGACGAGGCGGCCCTGCCGGTGCGCTGCCGCCGCTTCGCCCGCACCGGCCCCGACTCCCCGCGCACCGGCCTCGCGGACCTGACCCCGAGCGGGCGGCACCGGGCGGTGCACCTGCTGGAGCAGTCGGTGCGGCGCGGGATTCTGGGGATCGCCTGGGACTGGGACTGAACGGTGTCGGTGCGCTGCCATACCCTCCGGCGCATGATCCCCCTTCCGACGGGCCTGGCCGAGGGCCCCTACGACGCCGCCTTCCTACCGCGGCTGCAGATGTCCTTCCGGGCCGCGCAGGAGCCGGTGACGGAGCCGGTGTCGAAGTTCGGCGGACAGCCGGTATGGCTGGAGGAACCGGCGTGGCCGGTGCATCCGCAGACCGGCGAACCGCTGGTGTTCATCGCGCAGTTCCGGGTGCCGGGTGACGAAGTGCGCCTCGCGTACCTGTTCCTCCACGAGGAGGGCGTCGAGATGAGCGGCACCGACCCGGAGGACGGCGAGGCCGTGGTCGTCGTACAGCCGGGCGGCCGGATGCCCGCCTTCGCCGCCATCGGGCCCGCGGGGACGCGCGGGCGGACCCTCTGGCGGTGGGGTCCCGGCCAGGAGGAGGTCCCCGTCGAGTGGCTGGTCGACCTCACACCGATGCCGCCGGACCTGGACGAGGCGGCGAACCAGTACGCCGCGTGCAGCCGGTACCTCCGGGGCGAGGGCCCGGAGGCCGAGGTCCCGGAGGACGACTGGCCCGGAGACTTCGTGGGCGGGGAGGCGCTCTACCCCAACGACCAGGCGTTCGGCATCGCGCCCCCATGGCAGTTCCTGTGCCAGTTCGAGGACCGCGGCGAGGCGGAGGAGGACCCGTTCTTCCTCAACTTCGGCTACGGAACCGGCTTCGTCTTCCTCAGCCCCGACCGCCGTGAAGGCCGATTCCTCTGGGACTGCAGCTAGTGCTGTGACCGGCCACAGCACTAGGGGGTGTCCGGCGGATCAGGGCCGGGCCCGCGCCGCCTGGCACCGCGCCTTGCCGCGTTGTCGTCGGTCGTCGATGCTCCGCATCGACTCC